>JBBRWT010000045.1:0-13929 GCA_038249035.1 Actinomycetales bacterium | reverse complement strand
GCACCCCGCGCCTCGGGCGCTGAGCCGCACCCCGCGCCGCGGGCGCTGAGCCGCACACTGCGCGGCGGACGCTGAGCGACCGCACGGCCGGCCCGCGTACCCTAGAGGCATGCGAGTTTTGGCAGCGATGAGTGGCGGCGTTGATAGCGCCGTCGCCGCGGCGCGGGCGGTGGATGCCGGGCACGACGTCGTCGGCGTGCATCTGGCGCTCAGCCGCATGCCGGGCACCCTGCGCACCGGCAGTCGCGGCTGCTGCACGATCGAAGACAGCCTCGACGCGCGCCGCGCGGCCGAGAAGCTCGGAATCCCCTTCTACGTGTGGGATTTCAGCGAGCGGTTCAAGGCCGACGTCGTCGATGATTTCATTGCCGAGTATGCCGCGGGCCGCACGCCGAACCCGTGCATGCGCTGCAACGAGCGCATCAAGTTTGCCGCCGTGCTCGAGAAGGCGCTAGCACTGGGGTTCGACGCTGTCGTGACGGGTCACTACGCGCACATCGTCACCGACGCACACGGCAACCGAGAGCTGCACCGTGCGAGTGACGAGGCGAAAGACCAGTCTTACGTGCTCGGCGTGCTCACGACCGAGCAGCTCGCGCACGCGATGTTTCCGCTCGGCACGACGCCGAGTAAGGCCGTCGTGCGTGCTGAGGCGGCCGAGCGCGGCCTCACCGTGGCCCAGAAGCCCGACAGCCACGACATCTGCTTCATCCCCGACGGCGACACTCGCGGGTGGCTCGCCGAGCGTATCGAGCCAGCCGAGGGTGCGATTGTCGACCGTGACGGCGCTCGGGTCGGGTCGCACGACGGCGCGACGAGTTTCACCGTCGGCCAGCGTCGGGGGCTTCACCTCGGGGTTTCCGCGCCCGATGGCCGCCCGCGCTTCGTGCTCGAGGTTCGCCCACGCACCAACGAGGTCGTGGTCGGCCCGCGCGAGGCGCTCGCCGTGCGCGAGCTCGCCGGTCGCCGCTTCACGTGGGCGGGGCTTGACCCGGTCGCGAGTGGCATCACTGCCGCCGGCGATGACGCGGTGGATGCCCTGCTGCCGTTCGACTGCCACGTGCAGGTTCGGGCTCACGCCGACCCCGTGCCGGCGGTAGCGCGAGTGACCGCGGCGACACCACGCGCGCTGGGGTCGGATGCTGCCGGCCACGCCGACCGCGAACTGGTCGTCGAGGTGAGCGAACCGCTACTCGGTGTGGCTCCCGGCCAGACTGCGGTGCTCTACGTGGGTACCCGCGTGGTCGGCCAGTGCACGATCGACCGCACGGTCAGCGTCGTCACCGCGGTCAGCACCGTCACCGCGGTCAGCCCCGTCAGCACCGTCGAGAACAGCTCTCTGCCGGTGGGTGCCTCGGCTCTCTAGACTGGCGCGGTGACCGCCGAACTGCTGCGCCTGCATGATGTTGCGCAGGGGGTGCCGCGCGAGCGCCCGGGAGCGAGCGCCGCCGAGCATTGGCCGCGGCTCGCGCGCGCCACCGCTGCACTCGACCCACCCTTCGGCGTGATCGACCGCGCCGCGCTCGCCTACAACGCCACAGACCTGGTGCGCCGGGCGGGCGGCCGGCCCATCCGCGTGGCGAGTAAGTCGATTCGCGTGCGTGGTGTGCTTGAGGCCGTGCGTGAACTCCCGGGCTTCGCGGGAGTGCTCGCCTACACGCTGCCCGAAGCGCTGTGGCTTGCGTCGCCACGCGAGCGGGGCGGCAGTGACATCGACGATGTTGTGGTGGGTTACCCCACGACCGATCGCGCGGCCATCGCGCAGCTCGCCTCCGACGCCCAACTGGCCGCGCGCGTGACGCTCATGATCGATGACGTCGCCCACCTCGACGCGGTAGACGCGGTTGTTGCGCCGAGAGGGCGGCCGAGCATCCGGATCGCCCTCGAGCTTGACGCCAGTTGGCGAGCCCCGCTCGTCGGGCATCTCGGTGTGCGCCGCAGCCCCCTGCACGAGCCTGCCCAGCTCGCAGCTCTCGCCCGCACGGTCATTGAGCGACCCGGCTTCACTCTCGTCGGCGTGATGGCCTACGAGGCGCAAGTGGCGGGGCTGGGCGATGCGCCGCCCGGCCGACCGCTGCGGGGTGCGCTCATTCGCGGCATCCAGTCGCGCTCGCGCGCCGAGCTGCGCGATCGTCGTGGGCGCGCCGTCGCTGCCGTGCGCGACATCGCCGCAGCGGCAGGAACACCATTGCAGTTCGTCAACGGCGGCGGCACCGGCTCGCTCGAGTCGACGCGCGCCGATCCGAGCGTCACCGAGCTTGCCGCCGGCAGCGGTCTCATGGGCCCACACCTGTTCGACGGCTACCGTGGTTTCACGCCCGCACCCGCCGCATCGTTCGTGCTTTCCGTGGCACGCAAGCCCGCCGATGACATCGTCACTCTGCTGGGCGGCGGCTGGGTCGCGAGCGGGCCGCCGGGCGCCGACCGGCTTCCGCAGGTGGTGTGGCCCGAAGGGCTGCGGATGCTCAGCGCCGAGGCCGCGGGCGAAGTGCAGTCCCCCCTGCGCGGGCCGGCCGCCCGCACGCTGCGCGTCGGCGACCACGTCTGGCTGCGCCACACGAAAGCCGGAGAGCTCAGCGAGCACCTCAACGCCTTCCACGTGGTCGACGGCGACCGCGTGACAGGGCAGGTACTCACCTACCGCGGCGAAGGAAAGGCCTTTTTGTGACGACGGCGAAGCCTCGCGCTGTGCCCACGACCAAGCCGTGGCGCAACTGGGCCCGTACCGAGCAGGTGACGCCCGCGCGCATCGAGCGCCCGGCGAGCGGCGCCGAGGTGGTTGATGCGATCGCCCGCGCTCGCGCCGACGGCCTTGCCGTAAAGGCGATCGGCTCGGGGCACTCGTTCACGGGCATCGCCGTGGCGCCCGGAGTGCAACTCGATCTGACCGACCTGGCAGGGCTCACCACAGTCGACGAGGGCACGGGCCTCGTCACGATCGCGGCGGGTACGAAGTTGCGCGACGCCTCGGAGCTGCTTCACGAGCACGGCCGTGCATTCGAGAATCTCGGCGACATCGACGTGCAGTCGATTTCGGGGGCCGTCAGCACCGGCACCCACGGCACGGGTCGCGCCTTCGGCGGCCTCGCCACACAGCTGCGTGCCGTCACGTTGGCGACGGCTGACGGCCAGCTGTTGCGGGTGAGCGACGCCGAGAACGCCGACCTGTGGCCGGCCGCGCGCCTCGGGCTCGGAGCACTCGGGGTGCTCATTGACCTCACGGTGCAGTCGGTGCCGGCGTTCGTGCTGGCGGCAGACGAGCATCCGGAGCCCCTCGATGACGTGCTCGACGACTGGGCCGCGCGTTCCACGCAGGCCGACCACGTCGAGTTCTACTGGTTTCCGCACACGCGACTCGCGCTCACCCGCAACAACACGCGCGTGCCCGCCGACGCGCCCCGGCAGCCGGTTGGCCGCGTCAGGCGCTGGGTCGACGACGAGTTGTTGGGCAATGGCCTCTACGAAGTGCTGTGCCGCATTGGTTCGATCGCGCCGCGCACGATTCCGGCCTTCAACCGCCTCGCGAGCGGAGTGGCCTTCAATCGCGAGCTCGCCGACTTTTCACACCGGGTGTTCGCCAGCGAGCGCCGCGTTCGCTTTCGTGAAATGGAATACGCCCTGCCCCTTGAGGCCGTCGCGCCCGTCATGCGCGAGTTCGAGCGCGTGATTGAGGCGAATGGCTGGCGCATCTCGTTCCCGGTCGAGGTGCGGGCCACAGCGGCCGACGACATGTGGCTATCGACCGCCCACGGCCGCGAGACGAGTTACATCGCGGTGCACCGATATCACCGAGAGGATGCTCGCGACTACTTCGCCGCCGCCGAAGCGATTTTTCGGGCTCACGACGGTCGGCCGCACTGGGGAAAGTTGCACAGCCGCGCTGCCGCCGACCTGCGGCCGGCGTACCCCCGCTTTGACGACTTTGTCGCCGCGCGCGACCACCTCGACCCCGACCGCGTCTTCGCGAACGAGTACCTCGAGCGCGTACTCGGCCCCTAACCTCGGTGCGTGTGTCACAAATCACGGAATTTCGAGCCCGTGCCGGTGCTCGATGCCTGCGCGCGGGCGTTCTCCACCGCAAAGTTCCGTGATTTGTGACGGGCAGTGCTGTCGGACGGCGCTCGTAGACTGTGCGCGTGGTGGACGCAGCAGAGGGTGATGACCAGTCGATCAGCGACCTGACGCGCGAGCAGGCTCGCACCGAGGTTGAGTCGCTCACCACGCGCATTCTCGAGCTGCGCGACGCGTACTACTCGCGCGACGAGCTGCTTGCCGACGACGCGAGCTACGACGCCTTGGTGCGCCGGCTCGAGCTCATCGAGCACGCGTTCCCCGAGTTGCAGAGCCAAGACTCCCCGACGCAGTCGGTGGGAGGCCGCGCCGAGACCACACTCTTTGCCCCGGTCGAACATGCCGAGCGCATGCTCAGCCTGGACAACGTTTTCAGCGCGGATGAGTTCGCCGACTGGGCGGCCAAAGTCGAGCGCGACGCGGGTCGCCCGGTGCGACTGCTGTGCGAACTCAAGATCGACGGGTTGGCTCTGAACCTGCGCTACGAGCGTGGGGTGCTCGTGACCGGGGCCACGCGCGGCGACGGGCGGGTGGGCGAAGACGTCACGCAGAACGTGCTGCAGGTGCAGGGCATCCCTCAGCGACTCACCGGAGAACCGAGCGAGCTTCCCGTTCTCGTCGAAGTGCGGGGCGAGGTATTCATTCCGAAGGCGGCATTCGACGAGCTCAACGCTTTGCAGCGCGCGGCCGGCGAGCGCGAGTTTGCCAACCCACGAAACGCCGCCAGCGGAAGCCTGCGGCAGAAGGCCGAGGGCAAGAACGACGAGCAATTGGCACGGATGCGCGATCGGCTGGGTCGGTTGCGCATGCTCGTGCACGGCATCGGTGCGTGGCCGAACCCCGCCGTCGCGGCGCAGAGTGAGGTGTACGCCCTTCTCGAGCGGTGGGGGCTGCCGATCAGCACCCACTTCCGTGTGTACGACAGTTCGGCCGGCGCCGCCGAGTTCATCGCCTTTCACGGCGAGCACCGCCACGCCGTCGAGCACGAGATCGACGGCGTCGTGGTCAAAGTCGACGAGCTCGCCTTGCACGCTGAGCTCGGGGCTACGAGCCGCGCGCCGCGGTGGGCGATCGCGTACAAGTACCCTCCCGAGCAGGTCAACACGAAACTGCTCGACATCGTTGTGAGCGTCGGTCGCACCGGTCGCGCTACGCCATTTGCTGTTATGGAGAAAGTGCGCGTCGCTGGCAGCGAGGTGCGCCAGGCCACGCTGCACAATCAAGACGTCGTGAAGGCCAAGGGCGTGCTGATCGGTGACACCGTGGTGCTGCGCAAGGCCGGAGACGTGATTCCCGAGGTGCTCGGCCCCGTGGTCGAGTTGCGCGACGGCACCGAGCGCGCGTTCGTCATGCCCCGTGACTGCCCCGAGTGCGGCACCGAGTTGCGACCAGCGAAAGAGGGCGATATCGACCTGCGTTGCCCCAATGCGCGCAGCTGCCCCGCTCAGGTGCGTGGGCGCGTCGAGCACATCGGTAGCCGCGGTGCGCTCGACATCGAAGCTCTCGGCGAGGTCTCGGCCGCCGCACTCACGCAACCCGATGTGCCGAGCATCCCGCCCCTCGAGACCGAGGCGGGCCTGTTCGCGCTGACGATCGACGACCTGTTGCCGATTGAGGTCGTGGTGACGGATGCCGAAACCGGGCTTGCCAAGCTCGAGCCCGACGGCACCGCGCGTCGCCGCTCGCCGTTTCGGCGTAACCCGACCGGCGCCGAGAAAAAGCGAGGGCTGGATGCCCCGCAGCCCAGCGCCGCAGCCCTCACGCTGCTCGATGAGCTCGAGAAGGCGAAGTCGAAGCCGCTCTGGCGCCTGCTGGTGAGCCTGAACATTCGGCACGTCGGTCCGGTTGCCGCACGGGCACTCGCTGACTGGTTCGGGTCGCTCCATGCCATCCGCGACGCGTCCACCGACGAACTCGCGTCAGTCGACGGGGTCGGGGTGATCATTGCCGAGGCCGTGCAGGAGTGGTTTGCCGTCGACTGGCACGTCGAGATCGTCGATCGCTGGCAGTTGGCCGGTGTGCAGTTCGTCACGCCCGGGCACCCAGGACCGGGTGCCGCGGCCGCCGCCGGGGGAGTGCTCGCGGGCCTCACGATCGTGGCGACCGGAACCCTTGAGGGGTTCAGCCGGGAGGGCGCGCAAGAGGCCATCATCGCGGCCGGCGGCAAAGCGGCCAGCAGTGTAAGCAAGAAGACCGATTTCGTCGCCGCCGGGCCTGGGGCGGGCTCGAAGTTGGCGAAAGCCGAGGAGCTCGGCGTGCGCATCATCGATGCAACCCAATTCGCCATTCTCGTGGCTGAGGGCCCCGATGCGCTGCCCGAGAGCGGCCTCAGCGTTTCCTAAACCTCGCATCACGCACGATGTCAGCCGTGTAACGGCTCGATGTCAGTGGAGAAGAATGTTCAGTCTGCCCCCCAAACGGGGTCTGCATTCGCGTACAGTGAATACGTGCTAGCGGCACCACATCGGGGAACGCCCGGACCGTCAGCGCTAAAGGGGAATCGGCGTGCTGTTCGACGCGACGGCAGTACTGATTGCCTCGCTGACTGTGGCCACGGTCGCGGGGCCCGCTGTCGCGCCCTTGAGCGTTCCCGCTCCCCCCATCTCAATCCTCACGACCCCCGCTCACGAGCGGGACATCGACCTGCCCACCAGTACGCAGCAGGGCTCCATCGCATCCGCTCCCGCCACCCCCCTGTCGGCGTCGAGCATCGCGACTATCACTGGCACCTCCCTGCTGCACGCTCTCACCGCGATGCCCCCTACGGCGGTATCTGAATTTGTGGAGTCGAACCCCCAACGACTCCACGAACTACTGGCGGCGCCCCCCGGCGCCCCCCAGGTGAGCGGCTGGTGGGCAGGCCTCGATGCAACGGCGAAGCGTTCGATGCTGAGCGCTATGCCCGAGCTGATTGGCAATCTCGATGGGGTTCCGGTTACCGAACGCAACGACGCGAATCGCGACGTGTTGCGTTCCACGATCCGTGAGCTCGAGCTCGAGGGCACCATGACCGGCCGCACGCTCGCCACACAGAACCTCCAGCGCTTACAGATGTTGTACTCAATCGCCGATGCGCTGGGCCCGACCACGGCCAACCCGCCCCGCTCTCTCTTGCAGCTCGACACCCACGACGCCGGCAAGGTCGCGATCGTGCTGGGCGATCTCGACACCGCCGACTACGTCAGCTACCTGATGCCGGGCATGTTCATCACGGTCGGCGGTAACGTCGTCGAGTGGACCGATACGGCCGCACGCCTGTACGACGAGCAGGTGTCATGGCTCTCCCTTCTCGCCGACGCGGGGGCGACCGATGAGGTTGAGACCGTGGCCACGGTGGCATGGATCGGATACCAGACTCCGCACCTCCTCAACGTTGGCAGCCTCGACCTGGCCTATGAGGGCCGCGACGCCATCGCCAGTGCGATCGACGGTCTGCAGACCATCCGTGGCACCGATCAGCCCTTCATCTCGCTGCTTGCTCACTCGTACGGCTCGACCGCCGCGTTGCTCGCCCTTGAGCAGAGCACATCAATCGATGCTCTCGCCATGATCGGCTCACCCGGCGCCCCGGCGACGAGCGTTGACGATCTCAACGTTCGAGGTGACGTGTTCGTGGGCGAAGCGGCGTGGGATCCCATTCCGAACAGTTCGTTCTTCGGCTCTGACCCCGGTGCCGTCGAATTCGGTGCTCGCATGATGAGCGTGGCAGGCACCGTCGACGTGATCACTAACCGTGTGCTCGCGGCATCCACAGGCCACAACGAGTACTGGAGCCCCGGCACTGAGTCGATGCGTAACCTCGCTCTCGTCGGCATCAACAAGGGCGAGCTCGTCACCGACGGATCTCAGCGTGACGCGGGCCGCACCCTTGCGCTCCTGCTCTGATTCGCTGACACCACGGTTAGCCTGAGCGCATGCAGCGACGTCTCGTTATGCCCGTCGCGCTCGCTATGGTGGCGGGAGCGGTAGCGGTTGTGCTGGGTGGATGCGCGGTACAAGCATCGACGCCAGTCACTGACCTCGAGGCGCGCGACCGCCTGCTCGCCGTACTCGACGAGGCGCAGCGGGTTGTCGGCGGTGAGTGGACGATCATGGACGACCCGACTCCGCGCGAGTGCATCATTCCGTTGTGGATTTCGGGTGAGCGGTATCCGGCCCTTCGGGTGGGCGATCCTCCTGCATCGGTCGCGGTGGCCGCCGATCTCATGGAGCGAGCCTGGAACGACTCAGGGATGCGTGTCACGCGAACCGACATCGGTGACGTCATCGAGGTCAAGGGCGAGAGCGATGAGGGCGAGTTGGTCATTCTGCGCGTCAGCGAGAACGCGAGCACGCTGTTCGGCGAGAGCGAGTGTCGTCCGCGTTAGTCATCCGCTCGTTCGAAGCGCAAGAAGATGCTGTCGCCGGTCAACTCAAGAGAGTCGGCATCGAGTGTGGAACGGTCGACTGCCTCAAGTGCCGCAAAGTATCGGCTTTCGAGCAGGTTCTGCTCTTGCTCGACGCACCCCATTTCGGTGCGGGTCAGACCGCCGAGCAGGATGGCGCCAGTGCCGCTCGCCCCCGGTCCCTCCGCGATCGGGCCGCTGTAGGTGTTGCTGCACGGCGAGACTCCGCTCACTTCGTCGCCATCGAACACGAGCGTCACGGGGTTCGCGCTGTCAATGAGCACTCCCTCGGCGTCACTGCCGCCGTCGAGCACCCACTCGCCTTGCAGCGCGGTCGTTCCGGTTGTGAGCCCCGAACACGCGGTGAGTATCGGGATGCTTGCGGCGAGCATCCCGATCAGCAACAGTCGGGCGGTGCGGTGCTGTGTGGTGCGGTCTTGTGCTGTGCGGTGCGGTGTCATGGCGGTGCCTCCCTTTGATTACTAAGACGCGCAGAGCGGGCAAAACGTTGGGGTAGCAAGCCGCCGGAGTGCGCGGATTGCCCTCACTAGACTGGAACCATCCCCCTGGCTATCACTGGCCGTCACGACCGCCCCGAAAGCCCCATGTCTGAGAGTTGCGATGTCTGAAATCACGCCGGAGCGCGTCGCGCATCTCGCTTCGCTGGCACGTATCGCGCTCACCGAGCAGGAAATCGAGCAGCTCACGAGCGAACTCGGTGCGATCGTTGATGCCGTCGCAACGGTGCAGAAGGTCGCGGGCGATGACGTGCCGGCGACGAGTCACCCCATTCCGCTGATCGGCGGCATGCGTGCCGACGTTGTCGGTCCGACACTGACGACCAAGCAAGCGCTCGCGGGTGCTCCCGATCATGACGGTAGCCGTTTTCGCGTCACTGCGATCCTGGGTGAGGAGCAGTAGTGGCGGCCACCGACCAGTCTCGAACTTCGGGCAACGATCTGACACGCACCTCTGCAGCCGAGCTCTCGACTCTGCTTGCCTCGGGTGATGTCTCGAGTGTCGAGGTCACCCAGGCGCACCTCGACCGCATCGCGGCCGTTGACGGAGACCTGCACGCCTTCTTGCACGTGAACGCTGCCGCCCTCGAAACCGCCGCACAGGTCGACGCCGACCGCGCCGCAGGTGTTGAACTGGGCGCACTCGCCGGAGTGCCGATCGCGATCAAAGACGTGCTCTGCACGATCGACATGCCGTCGACTTCCGGCTCGAAGATTCTCGAGGGCTGGATTCCGCCCTACGACGCCACCGTCGTCGCCCGCCTGCGCGCGGCGCGCATGGTGCCGCTCGGTAAGACCAATATGGACGAGTTCGCCATGGGCAGCTCGACCGAGCACTCCGCCTACGGCCCGACCAAGAACCCGTGGGATCTCACGCGTATTCCCGGCGGCTCCGGCGGCGGCTCGGCTGCGGCCGTGGCCTCGTTCGAAGCACCCGTCGCACTCGGCAGTGACACGGGCGGTAGCATCCGTCAGCCGGCGGCTGTCACTGGCTCGGTGGGCGTCAAGCCGACCTACGGTGGGGTTAGCCGCTACGGTGCGATCGCGCTCGCGTCGTCGCTTGACCAGGTCGGCCCCGTGTCTCGGTCGGTTCTGGATGCCGCGCTCGTGCACGACGTCATCGGCGGGCATGATCCGCGCGACGCGACGAGCATCCCTGACGCATGGTCGTCGATGGCTTAGGCCGCGCGGGCCGGCCAGTCGGGTGAGGCGCTTCGTGGTGTGCGCGTCGGCGTGGTGAAGCAGTTGGATGGCGACGGCGAAGGCTTTCAGGCCGGCGTGCGCCAGCGCTTCACCGAGACGCTCGAGCTCATGGCGAAGGCCGGGGCTGAGATCGTCGAGGTCAGCGCGCCCAACTTTGAGTATGCGATCGCCGCCTACTACCTGATCTTGCCCGCCGAGGCGTCGAGTAACCTGGCCAAGTTCGACTCGGTGCGGTTCGGCATGCGAGCCAACGTGACCGGCACGGTCGAAGACGTCATGGGCGCCACTCGTGAGGCGGGGTTCGGCCCCGAGGTGAAACGCCGGATCATCTTGGGCACGTACGCCCTCAGCGCCGGTTACTACGACGCCTATTACGGCAGCGCGCAGAAGGTGCGCACGCTCATTCAGCGCGATTTCGCGAACTGCTTTGAGCAGGCCGACATTCTGGTCAGCCCGGCGGCGCCGACGACGGCGTTCAAGTTCGGCGAGAAGCTCGACGACCCGTTGGCGATGTACTTGAACGACGTGACGACGATTCCGGCGAACTTGGCCGGCGTTCCGGGCATGGGTCTGCCGATGGGGCTTGCGCCGGAAGACGGCCTGCCGGTCGGTCTGCAGCTCATGGCGCCGGCGCGGCACGATGCGCGCCTCTACACGGCGGGCGCGGCGGTCGAGCAGTTGCTTGAGGCGCAGTGGGGCGGGCCGCTGTGGCGGCTGGCTCCCGAACTCGGCTGAGCGGCACTGGTTCTCATCGGGGAGTACGGAGCCCGGTCGCGCTGGGGGTGCTGCCGAGGCAGTGCTGGGCGTGCTGCTGGGGTCGCTGCCTGCCAACGACTAGCCAGTGCCGGCGAGTTGACGGGCGTAGTCGGTCAGCGGGTTCTTACTCGGCGCGGGGATGGGTCTTTGCTCGGGGTCAAGCGATCTCGGGGGCACCACTGCCAGTTCTCCGTTGACACGCGTGAATCGCCAGCCGTTGTTGTGGAGGAGCATGTGATGATGTCGACAGAGAAGTACTCCGCTCGCGAGATCTGTTGAGCCGCCCTCGCTCCACGGCGTGATGTGGTGAGCTTCTGCCCAGGAGGGCGGCCGTGAGCATTCTGGGAAACGGCAGCCGCCGTCGCGGGCCGCGAGCGCAACCCGCTGGCGAGCGGTGTAGAGCCGACTCTGACGCCCGAGAGCGACGACGTCACCGCAATCGTTGATCACGATCGGCACGACGCCAGATTCACACACGTGACGTTCTGCAGTAGCGACGCTGACGCTCTCGCTCTGCCCTTCGATGCGGGCCAGACCGGTTCGAGACACCAGGTCGCGCTCGGTGACAATCACCTGAACTGACGGGGGGCGTGCTCCGAGCAATTCGGTGGGGGCGACCTGCCCGCCGAGGCGCACGAGTTCGACGAGAGTGTCAGCGGCGATTTGCTCGGTGGAGCGTTCGTCGCGCACAATGCGTTCGGCTCGATCGATCTCGCCGGCGCTCACGAATCGCGGGCCGCCGCGGCGCGGCGACGTGGCTGCATCGACGGCGGCAGAGACCAACGCCGCCGACTCGGGGTCAAGTAGCCCCGAGAGTCGGGTCATGCCGTCGGGTTGCCGGCTGAGGTACAGGTAGCGGCGATCGCGCATACCCCGCTCACGGTCGAGAGCTCGAGATGCATCAGCTTCGGCATCAAGCAGCGCTCGAGCGTGCCGCGCACGCACCGCAAGCTGTTCAACCGAGCACGTCGCGGCGTCGACGACAAGCTGCCGGGCGGCTTTGCGCAGCTGCTCGATAGTCACGGCGCCTGCGACCGCGCCCGCGACGGCACCCACGCCCGAGCCCGCGACGGCACCCACGATCATGCCAGCATTGGCGTCAGAGCTGGTCTCGGCGGACTCCGTGCTGTCGGGCTCGCCCAGCCCGGCGCGGATGACGTCGGCTGCTTCGACCGAGAGCTGAGCCGAGCCCACTGCTGCGACCACGTCGGCAAGCCACGGACACACGGGTGCGTCTGTGGTATTCGTCAGTTCGTCGTCCGTTGTGCCGGTAATAGCGCCTGCACCCGAGTTAACGCTTGAAGCTAGGCCCGAATCCACACCCCGCCCGGCGTGAGCACTATCGGCGGCCAGCAACGTGCCGACCCGCACGAGTGCCGCGGCCTCGCGAGCAGTCGAGCCGGTAAGGCGTTGCACTAGCGCCTGTGGGGTGCGGGCTCCGAGCCGTTGGGCGAGCCCGGCATGCCCGAGCGAGAAGTGTGATCGGCGCGCGACCTCGGCGGCAACCGCGGCCGACGCGGTGTCGACCCGCCGGCGCACCTCGGCGAGCGTGCGCTGCAAGCCGAGCAGTTCAGGCTCGCCCAGAGCAGTGACGTCGGCGACCGTGGGCGCCTCGAACGGCACCGACACGTCGGCGAGCAACGTGAGAAGTGTGTTCGACTGAGGCATGCCCCATTCTCTCGGACTGTCGAAGAAGTGTACAGCCCCCGAGGGAAACTCGTGGACAAGTCGTGGGTGCCTCGGGCTGGGGAGGAGGGGCGACGTGTCTGCGTGGGCACACCGGGGCGGCGGTCGGAGGCGAAACCGGGTGGGGCGAGGGCCGGGCGATGCCCCGCGACAATAAGAGCGGGCCCTGAGCAGCCCCTGCGCGCTCCCTGAGCGGGGGCCCCCCGAGCGGGCCCCCGAAACGCCCCCCGAGCGCCCCCCCGAGCGCCCCCCCGAGCGGCCCCCCTGAGCGCCCCCCCCGGAGCGGCCCCGAGCACCCGACCGCGAGCATCCACCGCCCGCCCCCATAAGATTGCAACCATGGCGCGCGCAGAACTCATGGACTTCGACAAGGCCCTCGAACTGTTCGAGCCGGTGCTCGGCTTCGAGGTGCACGTCGAGCTGTCAACGAAAACGAAAATGTTCAGCGATGCCCCCAACCCCGCCCTCGCCGCCAACGACATCACCGAGCCGAACACGGCGATCACCCCGGTCTGCCTCGGCCTGCCCGGCAGCCTGCCGGTCGTCAACGAGCAGGCCGTGCAGTACGCGATCTCGCTCGGCCTGGCGCTCGGCTGCGAGATCGCGCCGAGCAGCACGTTCAGCCGCAAGAACTACTTCTACCCCGACCTGGCGAAGAACTACCAGATCAGCCAGTACGACGAGCCGATCGCGTTCGAGGGCAGCCTCGAGATCGAGCTCGAAGATGGCAGCCTCGTGCAGGTTCCGATCGAGCGCGCCCACATGGAAGAGGATGCCGGCAAGCTGACGCACGTCGGCGGGTCGACGGGCCGCATCCAGGGTGCCGAATACAGCCTCGTCGACTACAACCGCGCCGGGGTGCCGCTCGTCGAGATCGTGACGAAGCCGATTTACGGCGCCGAGCACCGCGCCCCCGAGCTCGCCAAGGCCTATGTGTCGACCATCCGCGACATCGTGCGCGCTCTCGGCATCAGCGAGGCCCGCATGGAGCGCGGCAACCTGCGCTGCGACGCAAACGTCTCGCTGCGTCCGCGCGGGCAAGAGAAGCTCGGAACCCGCACCGAGACGAAGAACGTGAACTCGTTCCGGTCTGTCGAGCGCGCGGTGCGCTACGAGATTCAGCGCCAGGCCGCGATTCTCGCCAAGGGCGGCACGATTCAGCAAGAGACCCGCCACTGGCACGAAGACACCGGCACCACCTCACCCGGACGCGTCAAGAGCGACGCCGACGACTACCGCTACTTTCCTGAGCCCGACCTGCTGCCGGTGGTCCCGTCGCCGGCCCTGATTGACCAGCTTCGGGATGCCCT
>JBBRWT010000044.1:0-14032 GCA_038249035.1 Actinomycetales bacterium | reverse complement strand
GCACAGTGAGCAGCTCGAATTGCGGGTAGAACGCACGCGCGCCGCAGTGGGCAGCTGGTACGAGTTCTTTCCGCGCTCCGAGGGGGCCAAGCGACTCAAAGATGGCTCCTGGCAGAGCGGCACCTTCGCCACCGCGACCAAGCGGTTGCCGGCGATCGCGAGCATGGGCTTTGACGTGGTCTACCTGCCGCCGATCCATCCGATCGGGCGACTCAATCGCAAAGGCCCGAACAACACCCTGAACCCTGGCCCACACGACCACGGCAGTCCCTGGGCGATCGGCTCGAGCGAAGGGGGCCATGACACTGTGCACCCCGACCTGGGTACCGTCGCCGACTTCGAGGCGTTCGTCGCATCGGCGGCCAAGAACGGTATCGAGATCGCTATCGACCTTGCGCTGCAGTGCGCGCCTGATCACCCCTGGGTTGTCGAGCATCCCGAATGGTTCACGACGCTGCCCGACGGCTCGATTCAATACGCCGAGAACCCACCAAAGAAGTACCAAGACATCTATCCACTCAACTTCGACAACGACTTCGAGGGCCTCAGTCGCGAGGTGCTGCGCATCGTGCGCCTGTGGAGCGACCGGGGGGTGCGCATCTTCCGTGTCGACAACCCGCACACCAAGCCGCTGCACTTCTGGGAGTGGCTGATGCATGAGGTCGCAACGGAGCATCCCGACATCGTCTTCTTGGCCGAGGCCTTCACGCGGCCGCCCATGATGCAGGCGCTCGCAGGCGTGGGCTACCAGCAGTCTTATACGTACTTCACGTGGCGCAACTCCAAGAGAGAACTCGAAGAATACTTCACCGAGCTCAGCCACACGACGAGCGCCTTTTTGCGCCCCAATCTCTTCGTCAACACCCCCGACATCCTCACCGAATACTTGCAGTTCGGCGGCGTACCCGCCTACAAGGTGCGCGCGGTGCTCGCCGCCACGGCCAGCCCCACCTGGGGCGTCTACAGCGGTTACGAGCTCATCGAGAACGTGGCACGGCCTGGCAGCGAAGAGAACATCGACAACGAAAAGTACGAGTACAAGCCGCGCGACTGGGCCGCTGCCGAGAAGGCGGGTGCCTCCATTGCTCCGTACCTCACCACCCTCAACCGCATCCGCGCCGAGCACCCCGCGCTTCGTCAGCTGCGCAACCTCACCGTGCATTGGAGCGACGACGAGGCGATCCTCGTCTATTCGAAGGTGCTTCCCGGGCGCTTCGTTCGCAGCGGCCGTACAGACGGCATCATCGTGGTGGCGAACGTCGATCCGCATTCAGCGCGGCAAACGACGGTGCACCTCGATCTCGCCGCGCTGGGGCTCGAGCCAGGCTCGACCTTCGAGGTGAAAGACCTCATCACGGGCGAGAAGTTTCACTGGGGAACAGACAACTTCGTGCGACTCGACGCCTTCGTCGAGCCCGCACACATTCTCAGTATCGAGTACCCGAAGGGCATGTGATGGCCGACAAGAAGCCCGCCGCGAAGAAGCCCGCCGCGAAGATGCCCGCCGCGACAAAGCCACCCGCCGCGAAGATGGCACCCGCCGGGCCGCCCGAACTGCACCCCGACCACCGTCGTGCCCTCGTCGAAGGGCGACACCCTCGGCCGCACGACGCGCTCGGGCAGCACCACATCGACAGCGGCTGGCTCATTCGCGTCATCCGGCCCCTCGCTGAGACGGTCACGATCGTGCGCGCCGACGGCGCTGTACACCCTCTCACCCACGATGCTGACGGGCTGTGGCATGGCATCGTGCCCGGTGGTCTTGCCGCTGGTCAGGCGTACACCGTGCGCACGACGTATGGCGGCGGCCCCGACTGGAACGCCGACGACCCGTACCGGTTCGTGTCGAGCGTCGGCGAGGTTGACCTCTACCTGTGGGGCGAAGGGCGCCACGAGCAGCTCTGGCAGGTTCTCGGCGCACACCACCGCCCCCACGAAGACGTGGACGGCACGAGCTTCAGCGTGTGGGCTCCGCACGCCCAGGCTGTGCGCGTCATCGGCGACTTCAACCAGTGGAACGGCGTCGGCCACGCCATGCGCCGCCTCGACGACAACGGCGTCTGGGAGATCTTCGTCCCCGGGCTCGGTGCCGGTTCGACCTACAAGTTCGAGCTGCTCGCCGCCGATGGCACCTGGGTGACCCGCGCCGACCCGATGGCGCGGTACACCGAGATCCCCCCGGCAACAGCATCCGTCGTCGGCAACACCGACTACACCTGGGGCGATGGCGACTGGATGGCGAGCCGTGCGGCTCGCAACCCGCACGACGGCGCGATGAGCGTCTACGAGATGCACCTCGGCTCGTGGCGACCCGGACTCGGGTACCGCGAGATCGCCGACCCGCTCATCGAATATGTCGCCCAGCTCGGATTCACCCACATCGAATTCATGCCGCTCGCCGAGCATCCTTATGGCCCGTCATGGGGCTACCAGGTGACCGGCTACTTCGCACCGACTTCGCGGTTCGGGCATCCGGATGACCTGCGCTACCTCATCGACCGCCTGCACCAGGCCGGCATCGGCGTGATCATGGATTGGGTTCCCGCGCACTTTCCGAAAGACGAGTGGGCGCTGGGCCGCTTCGACGGTCAGGCACTCTACGAGCACCCCGACCCTCGCCGTGGCGAGCACCCCGACTGGGGTACCTACATCTTCGATCTCGGTCGCAGCCAGGTGCGCAACTTTCTCGTTGCCAACGCGCTGTACTGGCTCGAAGAGTTTCACATTGATGGTCTGCGAGTCGACGCTGTAGCCAGCATGCTCTATCTCGACTACTCACGCTCTGACGGCCAGTGGCTGCCCAACGTGCTGGGCGGGCGCGAGAACCTTGAAGCCATCGCCTTCTTGCAAGAGGTGACGGCGACGGCCTACAAGCGCGTGCCCGGCATCGTGATGATTGCCGAAGAGTCGACCTCGTGGCCGGGCGTCACGAAGCCGACGAGCGAGGGCGGCCTGGGCTTTGGCATGAAGTGGAACATGGGGTGGATGCACGACACCCTCAGCTACTTTGCGCGCAACCCGATGTGGCGCTCACACCACCACAACGAGATCACGTTCAGTTTCTTATACGCGTTTAGCGAGAACTTCATGCTGCCGATCAGCCACGACGAGGTTGTGCACGGCAAGGGCTCACTGCTGGCCAAGATGCCCGGTGACCAGTGGCAGAAGCTTGCCAACGTGCGGGCCTACCTGTCGTTTATGTGGGCGCACCCCGGCAAGCAACTGCTCTTCATGGGCCAAGAGTTCGGGCAGCCGAGCGAGTGGAGTGAGGAACGCGGGCTCGACTGGTGGATTCTCGATCAGCCGGTGCACCGCGGGCTGCATCACCTTGTCGGCCAGCTCAACCGCGTCTACCGCGAAACCCCGGCGATGTGGGAGCTTGACAACTCATCTGACGGCTTCTCGTGGCTCGAGGGTGGCGACGCGGGCAACAACGTCATCGCCTTCGAGCGCCGCGACGCCCACGGCACCCCGCTCGTCGGCGTGTTCAACTTCAGTGGTAATCCGGTAGGGCCCTACCGCCTGCCGCTTCCTACCGCGGGAACCTGGCGTGAGGTAATCAACACCGACGCCGAAGAGTTCGGTGGCTCGGGAGTCGGCAACTACGGCAGCGTGTACGCCACCGACGCCCCGTGGGGCGGTCGACCCGCCTCGGTCGAGCTGACGTTGCCACCACTCGCCGGGCTGTACCTTCAGCGGGAGTGACGGCGGGCGGGTCGCTCGTCGCTCATGCTGCGCACTGATACCCCTGAGCGTCAGTACCCCTGAACGTCAGTAAAGCAGGTTGGTGAGAGCGCGACGCGCGGCAATCGTGCGCGCGTCGTCGATGCCGACGATCTCGAAATACTCGAGCAATCGCGTGCGAATCGCCGCCTTGCCCTCGGCGTCTTGGCCAGGGAACACGCGCAACAGCCGGGCGAACGCGTTGTCGACGTGACCACCGCTGAGGTCGAGGTCGGCGACCGCGAGCTGGGCATCCGGGCCATCAGGGTCTGCCGCGGCAGCGGATCGGACGTCAGCCTCTGGTGCCCCCTCAAGTCGCAGCAATAGCGACACCTGGGCCAGGCCTGCCACCGCGAGTTCGTCGCGCGGGTTCTGTGCGATGGCGGCGCGATACGCGGTTGCTGCAGCCGCGTTGTCTCCGGCGCTGATCGCGTCGAAGGCATCCTGGTGCAGCGGTGGCAGTGGCGGCTCGGCGGGGGCCACGTCGACGGGCTCGTCCGCGCCCATCGACACCGTACCGGTAACCCCGTTTTGCGCGGCCACATCGAGCACCTGGTCGAGCACCTGACGCACCTCGGTCTCGCTCGGAATCCCCACGAACAGCGGCAGAGGCCGACCGCCGACGAGGGCCACGACAGCCGGAACCTGCCCGATCTGGAAAGCCTGGGCGATCTGCGGGCTGCGATTGCCATCGACGGTCGCGAGAGCGAGACGCCCGGCATACGAGGCAACGAGCGCCCCGAGCACCGGGGCGATACCGTCGGCGTAGAACTCGACGATCACGGGGACGGTGCGCGACAGCTCAACCATCTCGCCAAACGAGGCCTCATCGACGTCGCGCACGACACCGCCGCTCGTCTCGGATGCCGAGGCACTCTGCCCGGCCGCCGGGGTGGGTGTCTGCGCCGCCCGCACGAGCCCCGAAAGGTCGACGGCACCGCGCAGCGTCGCGCCCGAGATCGTCGGATCGGTCATCAGATTTCCCTGCCAGCGATGAGCCCCTGGGTATAGCCGAGCAGCACCACTTGCGCGTCGCTACCGACGGGCGGCACCGAAAACAGAATCTGGATTCCGTATGTGGCGACGATGCCGGTAGCACTTTGAGCGCGTCCGGCGAGTGCTGCGACGGAGGCCGGCGCGTTGACGGCGGCGCCCGCCTCGGTCGGCGTGACGCTCTCCGACTCGGTCAAATACAGCATGACGAGGGCGCCGCCGTCGTTGGTGACGAACGAGAAGATCTCGGCGTCTCCGACGGCGTTCGAGAAAGCGATTGCTGCGGTAGTGGGCAACGCTGCCTGCCGGGCCGCCTTGGCTGCGGCACCGATCTGCTCGACGAGCGTGTCTCCTTCGGCCTGGAAAAGATCGAATGACTCACTCTGGTCGCCACGGAGCAGTAGGTCGGCGTAACCGACAGCGACTGCGTCGGGAGTGACCGCGAGTAGCGGCGTGGTGCGCGGTAGCAAAGGCGCACCGAGAGTGGCCGGAGCCACTTCAGGTCGCTCGGCATCTTCTGGCAAGGTCACGGTGATCGCGTATTGCACCTTGTACTGACTGCGGGGGTCGGCTTGCACGAGAAGCACGGCGAGCGGCGGAGTCTGCGTCTCTGCACCCGCGTCGTCGACCGTGGCCGGCGACTGCACGATCGCAAACACTCGCCGCGGCCAGGTGTCGCCTGCTTCGGGCAGCCGCTCAGGAAGGATGAGCTGCACCTCACCCTCAGGCAGGGTCGGCACGATCGCGTAGTCCTCTACCTTGTCGCGCACGGCGTAGCTGGCCCGACGCATCTCGAGTGCTGGTCCGGCCATGCGGCTCTCGAGGAGAGTAACGTCGCGCGTCTCGTCTGCTTGCTTCACGGTGGCGGCGATGCGCGAAACGATGCGTTCGAGTTGATTCTCGGTGACCGCGACCGCCGGAGTCTCAATCGCGTCGGTGGGCACCGGCGTCGGCGAGGCCCCACTGCCGATGGAACCCCCGGCGGTGCAGGCAGCGAGCAGCATTGAGCCGACCAGCAGAACGGGCACGAGCGCCACTCGCTGCACGGCGCGCCGGCCCTTCGGGCGCCCGAGTAGGGTACGACTCGAGACAGGCCGATACCGCGAAGGCTTGGGCACTTTTGGCATTTTCGAAGTTTTGCGGCGCGGACCCCGCTGCTTGCGCATGTGCAGCAGCGCCCAGAGCAGCAGCAGTAGCCCCACGACGAGCGCGCCAACGCCACTGAGAATCAGCGCAGTCGAGAACGGTGTGCTGCTGTCGAGCGGCCAGGTTACCGACAGTTGCTGAGGCGCGGGCAGGGTGCCGTCGGAGACCACAACGAGTGAGACGTCATCGGGAACGTTCACCGTGAGGCCCAGTTGCGACTCACCCTGATAGTCGCCGAACCAGAGATCGCCACCGAAGGGGTTGGGAACCGCTGACTCACTGCCCGAGACCTTGTCAGCCACGAACTCACCGAGTTCGGCGTCGAACGTGACGAGAGTGTAGGTAGACCGGCCGACCCAGGCCAGCACGTCGGCGGTGCGGCCGTAGACCGCGACGATCGTCTCCGTTTCAGTGGGGGCGTTGGGGTCAGCGCTCGGAGAAGGTGACGACAAGGGGGCCGGCGTATCGGACTGCTCAGGCTCGGGCACCGCCGCAGCCACTACGCCGCCCACGATGTCAACAGTCTGTCGGCCGTCGTAGGCGTTGAGGGCGGTGCCGTCGATAACGGTGACCGCTGCTGCGGTGTCGAGCTGCAGTTCGGCTGTCACACGGTCGGGCGGCGCCCATACGGTGCGCTGGGCAACGCCCAGGCCGACGCCGACGACAGCGACGACGAAGAACACGATGGCTGCGATAAATCGCATCGGTCTACTCCTCTCGTGCTGGCGCGACGCGATCGAGGTTGATCGCGGCCCATGACCGTCTGGCGGTGGTGCGAAACCTCGACGGGGTTCGCATCGGTCCACCTGCGCTCGACATCGGGCGGTCCCCATCTTCGCAAGATGGGCGTCCAGCAGAACAAAGACATTCCAGAATAGCGGATGCTCGCTCTGTTACCCATTCGAGATACGCCAGCCGTGCATCTGGCCCCGAGAACCGGGCCCAATCGGGCAGCGCGTGGCGACTACACTCGAACGCGTTCACTTCACCCAATACCGGGAGACGGCACGTGGCAGACACTGAGAACGACTTCGGCTCCGAGATGCGCGGCTACAAGCGCGACGACGTCGATCGGGCCCTGCAAGAGATCCGTCGCGAGTTGATCAAGGCAAACACCGATCGCGCAGACACGGCCAAAGAGGTTGGTCGACTGCAGGCTGTCATCGACGACCTGCAGGCAGAGCTCGACGAGGTCGGCCGCCCGACATACGCGGGTCTTGGTACCAAGCTCGAGCAGACTCTCCGCATCGCTGAAGAACAGTCGACTCGGCTCATCAGCCAAGCCGACATCGACGCCGAGAAGCTCCGAGCGGCGGCCCAGACCGAGGCCCAGCGCTTGCAGGCCGATACCGCTGAGCGCACCGAGCGCATGGTCGCTGATGCTGCTACCCGCTCCGCGTCGCTGACGGACTCGGCCGCCCGCGAGTCGGAAGAGGCGATTGTGCGTGCACGCGCGGAAGCCGACGCCCTTGTGCAGGAGGCCGTGCGCGAGGCCGCCGCTATCCGCGGAGCCGTCGCCACCGAGGCAGCCGAAGCTCGCGCCACGGCCAAGCGTGAGGCTGCCGCTTTGCGCGCAGAAACCGAGCGAGAGCTGGCTGAGCTGCGCGTGGTCACCGATCGTGAGGTCGCCGAGGCCCGTGAAGCCGCCGGTGCTCTCGCGCGGGACACTGAGCAGGCACGCGCCACGTTCGAGAGCGACGACGCGACCCGTCGAGCCCAATTGGATGCCGACGTGCGCAACAGGCGCGCCGATCTTGCGGCCGAGCTCGCCGCGCAACGAGAGTCGGTTGAGAGTGAGCTGGTCAGCAGCCAGCAGCAATGGAACGCCGAAGAACTTCGACGCCGCGCCGACGTCGATCAACTGGAGACTCGCAGCCGCGCCGCGCTCGAGCAGCACATCAATGCCGGCCGCGCCGCGCTTGAGCTCGAGCTCGAATCGGCGCGCACAGCGCTGGTCGAAGAACTGTCGAGCGCCGGAACGGCGCTTGACAACGAACTGGCTGACGCGCGCGCGACTGCCGAGCGCGAGATCGCCGAGGCGCGATCCTCCGCAGATCGCGAAGTCACCGAGAAACGCGCCGCCAACGTCGCGACCGCCGCCGAGCAACGCACAGCACTCGAGCGGGACTCCGAGCGGCAGCGCCGACAACTCATCGATGAGACTGCGTCAACGCGCGCACAACTGCAGCATGATTCGGATGAGCACCGAGCGCGGCTGACCCGAGAGGCCGAGCAAGCCCGAGTAGACCTTGACGTCGAGCTCACCGCCCGTCGCGACGAGGCTGAACGTGAGTACCTGACCCGCCAACAGGATGCCGTGGCCGAGACCCAGCGCTACCTAGACGAGGCGACCGCGCAACTCGCCGCCGCTCAGGAGCGCGCTGCTTCCGTGCGGACTGAAGCCGAGTCGCTCGAGCGATCGTCGAAAGACCAGGCAGAGTCACTACGCGCAAGCGTCGACGCCACCTCGCGGGAGGTGCTCGAGAATGCCGAGCGCCGCGCCGCCGCGCTGTCGAGGGAGACCGAGGAGCGCACTGCTGCCCTGGTGGCCGACGCTGAAGAGCGCCTGTCGCGTATTCGCATTGAGCGCGACGCCGTGGCGGGCTACTTCGAGGGACTGCGCGGGGTACTGTCGCAGGCAGAGAACCTCACGGCCCGCGACAAGTAGGCCCACTAACCCCCGCGCCTCAGCACCCACACGGAGGACATCGGTGAAGATTCAAAACGCTTTCCGTCTCGGCATCTTCGGCGGGCTGGGCGTGCTTATCGCTCTGCTCATTGGGGGGGCTTTCGCCTCGCTCGCGACAATTCTCACCTACATCGGCGCGGCCATCTTCATCGCCCTCGGCCTCGACCCCCTCATCAACTGGCTCGAGTCGCGAAAGTGGCCCCGCTGGGCGGCAATTGTTACCGTGCTTGTCGGAGTGCTCGGGCTTTTCGCCGGGCTCGTATTCGCGATCATCCCGGTCGTGGTCGAGCAGTCGACCAAGGTCATCAACCAGATCACTCGCTACGTCACGAACCCCGCGTCGCTCGATGAACTGCTGACGCAGATTCAAAGCTTCATCCCGATCGAAATTCTCGATGTGCAAGCGGCTGCGCAAGAAGCCTTGACCTTCCTCACCGACCCCAACAACCTCGCTCAAATTGGTGGTGGTGTTCTTTCGGTCAGTGTCTCGATCGCGACGGGTGTTTTCGGTGCCCTCATCATCCTGATCCTCACCCTGTACTTCACGGCATCCCTCGGAAACATGAAGCGCGCGCTCTACCGTCTCGTGCCGCGCTCGCGCCGCGAAAAGTTCATCGATATTTCTGAGCAGGTGGCGCACGCCGTTGGCCGGTATGTCGTCGGGCAGGTCGCACTTGCCTTCATCAACGGTCTGCTGAGCTTCATCTTCCTCAGCATTATCGGGGCCGCGTATCCTGCGCTGTTCGCGTTCATCGCGTTCTTGTTCTCACTGGTACCGCTCGTTGGAACTCTCTCGGGGTCGATCCTGATCGTGGTGACTCAGTTGCTCGTCAATCCCGATTCGATCGTCACGGTAATTGCTGTGGGCATCTACTACCTGATCTACATGCAGGTCGAGGCCTATGTTCTCAGCCCGAACATCATGAATCGCGCCGTGAAAGTACCGGGCGTGGTCGTGGTGATCGCAGCCCTCATCGGCGGCACTCTGTTGGGTATCCTCGGCGCGCTCATCGCGATTCCGGTCGCAGCCTCGATCTTGCTGATCATCGACCAGGTCGTCGTGCCCCGGTTCGAAGAAAAGTGACACCTCAATCGGCGAATGTCACGGCCACTCGTTCGGCAGCGGCAACACGGCAGGATTGAGCCGAGCAACGATCTCTGTGAGCACACGCACAGTCTGGTTCTCGCCCACCCACAGGTGCTTGCCACCCTCAACAGCCACGAACTCGCGTTCGGGAACACTCGCGAAGCGTTCGAGTGCCTCTGGCGGGCGCAGGTAGTCATCCAGCTCGGGCACGATCGCGACGAGCCGCTTGCCGCTACCCGCCCACGCGGCGAGCTCTTCGTCGGTCGTGCGGTGCAATGGAGGCGAGAGCAGGATCGCGCCTATCACCGGATGCTCGAGCCCGTGCTTGAGGGCGACCTCGGTGCCGAACGACCAACCGAGGATCCAAGGGTCGGGCAGGCCCCGGTCGGCGACGAAGGCCATGGCTGCGTCCAGATCGAACCGCTCCTCGTCGCCGTGACCAAACAATCCCTCGCTTGTACCGCGTGGCGAGCTCACGCCACGAAAGTTGAAGCGCAGCACAGCGATGTCGGCAAGGGCTGGCAGGCGGGCTGCTGCCTTTCGAATGATGTGCGAGTCCATGTAGCCGCCGGCGGTCGGTAGCGGGTGCAGACACACGAGAGTCGCCACGGGCTCGTGGCTCTCTGGCATCGCCAGCTCTCCGACGAGCGTCAAGCCGTCAGGCGTTCGTAGCTCGATATCCGTGCGGAGGGCGGGCAGCACGGTCGCGCTACGGATGGGTTCGCTCATGGCTCCAACCTCCAGCAGTGCGCGTGCCAGTGCCGACGGTCAGCCAAGTCTGCCTGCTCGCCCATGAGACCGTCAGTGCGCCAGGCGACGATGTGGGCCTGGCCTACCGGCACATCGAGGCGGCAACCCGGACACAGGTAAACCTTCTGAGCCGAGGCAGCCGAGACCTGCTGCATGTTCCACGTTCCCGAGCGCTTCGTCTCGGTGCGACGGAGTCCGGCCGTAATGTGGTCGAGGTTGCGCGGCTCGTCGGGCTCGTCGCCGCGCCGCCGGCTGCGGGAACGATTACTGCGAGGCATGGATGCTGCGGCCTAGTACCAGCCCGAGCGCTGGCTCTTCGCCCACGCGCCACAGGGGTCGCCGTACCGGGCTTCGATGTACCCCAAGCCCCACGTGATCTGGGTGACGGGATTCGTCGCCCAGTCGTCGCCCGCACTGGCCATCTTCGACCCGGGCAGCGCTTGCGGAATACCATAGGCACCCGAGCTCGCGTTGTGGGCATAGACGTTCCAGCGCGACTCTTTGTTCCACAGTGCAACGAGGCAGTCGAACTGAGTCGTGGCCCACCCGCGCTCGGTGACCATAGTGAACGCGATGCCCATCGCTGTGCCAGGATCAGGGGTTCCGGCCGCCGGGGCGGTGCCATAGGTCACGACGCGTGAGGTCTTCCACTCGGCCCGCTCGATGCCACTGACATAGTCGTCTGTCGCCGAGATCAACTGCGGAGCGAGCTCTGGAGCCGGCGCAATGGCCTCGACCGCCATCACCGGTGACTGATCGGTGATCGCCGCAAGTACAAAGGCGAGCGAGACGACCGATGCGAACAACGGAAGCGACCAGGGAGCCCGCACGTGCCGTTCCAGGTGGCCCGGAACGGCTCGCCGAAGGCCGCCCCCGAACCGCTCATGGTGCGCAGCGGGGGGCGTCGTCGCCTCTGAATGCCTTGCCACAGTGGGTCGATTCTACCGGACCGGCGTCGCGGGGCTCAGCGAACGGCCAGTTGGAGCCGAATAACGGTATCGAGAAGCAGGTCGACCTGCGTCTCGTGGTACCCGCGATAGCGCGAGCGAAAAGCGATTGTGCGTACCGTGTCGAGTGGCAGCGTTTGCCCGCTTTCGAAGTATGCAGAGATGCGCGAAGAGAACGAGTCGACGTCGGCCGGGTGGTACCCGCGGGCCAGAGGGCTGACGCGGCGGAACTTGCCGCCGGCAGGCCGGGCGAGCCGGTCAATGATCTCTTGCGCGGTCGCACGCGCCTCGGCGTAGTAAGCCTCAGAGCCGTCGCTAGCGATGGCGTGCTCTCGCTCGCGGCCCGCGAAGGCCTCTTCGAGTCGCTCGAGCGCGGCATCGACATGCCTGGCCGAGTAGCCGCTCTTGCGCACGACGCGAAAGGCCGTATGTCGAATTTCGTCTCCCGTCAGCGTCGCTTCATCACCAACGGAGGCCGAGAATGCTGCGCGCGCGCTCGAGAAAGGCATCGACCTCGTCGAAGTCGTAGCCGGGCTTGCCAGGCCGGGCAAGAGGGAATGTCGAGGTCACCGCACTATTCTGCCGCAGTCCGGACCCGGTGCTCGCCACCCGGCGCGAGCAGGTCGAGCACCTCAGCCCAGAAGGGTGAAGATGACGTAGGCAGCGATCGTCGACGGCAAAATCGAGTCAAGCCGGTCGAGAAAGCCTCCGTGGCCCGGCAACCAGGTCGAAATGTCTTTGATTCCGAGATCGCGCTTGATGAGCGACTCGGTCAAGTCGCCCAGGGTGGCGACGCCGACCAGAGTCAGGGCGAGCACGAGGCCCACCCACCAGTCAGTGCCGATCATCAGCACGGCGAGCAGAATGCCCGCGATCGTCGCGGCAACGACCGAGCCCGCAAAACCCTCCCAGGTTTTCTTTGGGCTGATGCGGGGTGCCATCGGGTGCTTGCCGAACAAGACGCCCGACGCGTAGGCGCCCGTATCGATCGTGATCACGACGATCAAGTAGGCGAGCACCCACCATTCGCCTCCCGGCTGCGCGGTCATCACGACCGAAAAACCTGCCAGCAGTGGCACGTAGCTGAGAACGAACACCCCCGCGGCGAGGTCGGTGCGCAGTGATACCCCCGGCTTCCGCATGGCCGGCCGCGCCGTCTCAACGATGCGCCACAGGCTCACGAAAGCGACGCCGGCCAGAAACGACCACCAGAGCCCCGGCGCGCCGAGGTAGAAGGCAGGCGGCACGACCCCGATCGCTGCGATGACGAGGGGCACGCGCGGAATATCGCGCCCCGCGAACCGTAGCGCGCTGGCGAGCTCATAGACGGTGAACGCCGCGAGAACCGCGACGAATACCATGAAAAGTTGCTTGAGCACGATGAGGCTGAACAGCAGCAGCAGGCCCAGCACCAGGCCAAAAAAGACCGCCTTGGTGAGACTGCGACCGGCGCGGGCCTCGATGCGGGCATCCATCTCGCGAGCTTTCACCTCGAGATCGTGCACTTTGTTCTCAATGTCTTGGATTGCCGCCTCGACTTCGTCGCGCGCAGTAGCTCTACGCCCTCTTCGCGGGCGCGGCGGAGTCGGTGGGGCCGCAGCGGATTCAGCGGATTCAGGGAAGTCGGCCATCTAGACCTCGAGAAGCTCGGCTTCCTTCTTCTTCAGAGCGTCTTCGGCGGCATCGGTCGCGCGCTTCGTGATCGCCTCGAGCTCTTTCTCGCCCCGGGCCACCTCGTCGTCACCCACCTCGCTCTTGAGAGCGTCGAGGTCGTCTTTGGCCTTGCGTCGAACGTTGCGAATCGAGACCTTGCAGTCTTCGGCTTTGGCCTTGACGATCTTCACGTACTCTTTGCGGCGGTCTTCGGTCAACTCGGGCATCGTCACGCGGATGATCTCGCCGTCGTTGTTCGGGCTGGCCCCAAGGTTCGGGAAGGCGACGATGGCCTTCTCGATCTCTTTCAGCGCGCTCTTGTCGTAGGGCGTGATGAGAATCGTGCGAGCTTCGGGGTTCTGCAGGCTCGCGAGCTGTGCGAGCGGCGTGGGCGTGCCGTAGTACTCCACCAAGATCTTCTGGAACAACTGCGGGTTGGCCCGGCCCGTGCGCACGGTCGCGAAGTCTTCTTTCGCGACCTCGACGGCCTTGGTCATCTTCTCGGTGGCTTCAGCCAGAACATCGGCGATCACGACGGCTCCTTCGGTGGGTCGCCCCCGAGTCTAGTGGGCGCGGGCTTAGCCGAGGGCGAGCAGCGCAATGCCCGCGAGCACCACGACGCTGCCCGCGATGCGCCGTGCCGGGTGCGGTTCACGCAGCAGCAGCCAGCCAGCCAAAGCGATCAGAACCACGCTCACTTCGCGGGCGGGCGCGACGATCGACACCGGCGCAAGCTGATAGGCCATGAGCACCGCGACATAGGCGAGCGGCGAGAGCACGCCCACTAGGCCCACCGCCACGGGATGCGCCCGAACGACCGCAGCGGCAGCCGCAGGCGCACGCAGCGCGAGCGGCCCGAGCACGAGTAGCTGCACCACCATGCTTGCCCAGTAGTAGCCCACGGGCTCGAGGCCGGCGACGTTGACGGCGGCCGCATCCCACAGCGTGTACGCAGCGATGATCGCGCCCACGGCCGCGCCGTACCGGATGCCCCGCCAGCGCCGCGACGCCGCCTCGGAGCCCTGCTCAGCACCCGACTCGACG
>JBBRWT010000043.1:0-14806 GCA_038249035.1 Actinomycetales bacterium | reverse complement strand
TCTTTCACCTGGGTCTTCAATGATCTGCTGCTTGCGATCACACTGCTGAGAACCTCATCGCAGTTCCCGATCACGGCTGCAGTGCTGTCACTGCTGGGCGAGTTCAGTGCCGAGTGGAACTTGATTGCCGCGGCGACGGTTATCGCGGCCATCCCGTGCGTGATCGTATTCCTCATGTTCCAAAAGCACTTCGTGGGTGGACTCGCGCTGGGTGCGGTCAAATAACCGACGTGGAGAGTAAACCGGTGAGATACGCCCCTTCAGCGCATGTCTCGCCGGGTCGCCCGCGGGTCACAGTAGAGTCACTACCGTGAACACATATTCGAGGCGCGGCATCCACGGCCATGTCGTGAATGAACTCGGCCTTCGAATCACTCGTGGTCACCTTGACGCTGGCCAGGTTATCGACCCCAACGAGCTCGTGCAGTCGTTCGGCGTCAGCCGCACGGTGATCAGAGAAGCACTCAAGGTGCTCGCCACCAAGGGCCTCGTTGACGCTCGCCCGAAGCGCGGGACATTCATCACCGAACGAGCACGGTGGCAACTGCTCGACGGCGATGTCATTCGATGGCGGGCTGGCGGAAACCCTGACCCGCTCTTGCTCATCGAGTTGGGTGAAGTGCGGCTCGCGATCGAGCCAGTAGCCGCGCGTATGGCGGCGAAACGTCGCACCGATACTCACCTCGAAGAGATGAAGCGCGCACTCGACGCTATGGGTGATTGGGATGGTGTGAGCAGAGAGATCGTCGTCGCCGCGGACCTCGCGTTTCACAGCGCGCTACTGCGGGCTGCAGGCAACGAACTGCTTGAGCAGTTCGAAGTCGTGCTCGAGCCAGCGCTCGAGGCGCGGGACGCCTTGGCGCACTCGCACAGTGACGACCGGGCGTTCTACCGAACCCATCTTGCGGTCTTCGAGGCCATCCGTGACCGTGATCCCGACGCCGCCCAGACGGCTATGAACGACATGATGAAGATCGCAATACGCGACGCCGAAGACGCGCTTCGAGCCGTTGACGGCGGCGCAGCACTTCTTGCCGCTCGAGAACCTGCCGTCTAGAACGTACCCAGACCGGGCCAGGCGATCGTTGCCGCGGCGCAACAATATCTAGTAATGTAATACTACCAGAGCGTTCAGGGCTCTTTCTGTCGTCTCAAGAAAGCGGTTTCGGTTCATGTCGTCTGCTACCACTGATTCGATCTTTCACTGGGGGCATGACGGCCTCGACATTGCATTCGTGGTCGTCGATGGTCGTGCGGGGATTCACTCTGTCGCTCTCGGTGGACGCCCCACAAACGACGCACCCGTTCTCGATGTTCCGGCCGCACTGGTCGAGGTTCGCACTGTCGGTCAGGGTAGCAACGGCGGCCACCAGAACCTGCACTCGTCGATCGGTGATCGCCTGCAGTATCAAGGGCACGACGCGAGTGAGCGAGATGCTGTCGCTTACCTCGACCTTCGCTTGCATGACCCGGTTGCTCACCTCGACGCGACGGTTACACTGAGCTCGAGGGTCGGCAGTGCATCCGTTACCGCGTCGACGACCGTCACCAACCGCTCGGCCGAACCGGCGACACTGTTGACGGTGAGCGCTCTGATGCTCGAACTCGTCACCGCATCGAAGAGCGACTACGGCGACTATCGGTTGCACTGGGCTCGCAATGACTGGACAACAGAGTGTCGCTGGCAGCACGACGGCATCGTCGACCTGCTGGTTCCCGATTCTGACAGCTACGAGTACTCAATCGACTCGCGACGACCCTTCGGTATTGCGGGGCTCGGCACCTGGTCGAGTGGCCACTATTTGCCGATGGGCATGCTTGAGAGCCTTTCGTCGGGGTTCGCCGTGGTGTGGCAGATCGAGAACCCGGGCCCGTGGAGGTGGGAGGTGGGAGACCGCCGCCGCAGCCTCGTGATCGGCACCTACGGCCCACTCGACATGCAGCACCACTGGAATCGCACACTCGCCATCGATGAATCGTTCACGAGCCCTGAAGTAACCTTCGCTTTCGGCACCGACGGGTGGGGCTCGGCACTGGACGAATTGACGCGAGCCCGCCGTGCCGGCCGACTGCCGCACCCCTCTTTCGAGACCAAGCCGGTGGTCTACAACGACTTCTTCGCTTTGTTCGCCGAGCCGACCGAGCAGAACCTCGCACCGCTCATCAGTGCCGCGGCAGACATCGGCGCCGAGGTCTTCTGCATCGACGCTGGGTGGTTCGACGGCGAACATGGCGGCATCGGGGGCGGCGCGGCGGGCGGGCATGGCTGGTGGGATTCCCTCGGCGAGTACGAAGAGTCTGACTGGCGTTTTCCCCACGGGTTCGCCGCCGTCGTGCAGAGCATCCGCGATGCGGGAATGATTCCCGGCATCTGGCTCGAGCCGGAGGTTGTCGGGGTGCGCAGCGCGATCGCCGCCCAACTGCCCGACGATGCATTCTTTCTCCGGCACGGTCAGCGTGTTGTGGAGCATGGGCGATATCAACTTGACCTGTCTCACCCCGCAGCACGCGCCTACGCCGATGGAGTTGTCGACCGCGTGATCACGGGCTACGGATTCGGCTACCTGAAGATCGACTACAACATCAATCCCGGCGCCGGCACCGAGGCTGGGGGGCGCTCAGCGGGCGACGGGCTGCTTCAGCACGCGCGTGCGGTGCTCGACTGGTACGCGGGCCTGCAGCAACGGCATCCCGACCTGATCATCATGAACTGTGGCTCAGGCGGAATGCGCATGGACGGTGCCATGCAACGGGTCACCCACGTGCAGCAGATGTCAGACCAAGCGCGGCCATTGCCGTTTGCGCAGATCGCGGTCGCGGCCCCCACCGCCGTGCCGTCAGATCAAGCCGCGTCGTGGATGAGCATTGACGGCTCGATGTCTGACGACCTTCTCGAGTTTGCCGGCGTTGCGCCGCAACTCAGCCGCTTTGAGCTCTCGGGGCCGGTCGACACCCTCACAGAAGCGCAGCGCAAAATCGCGCGCGAGGCGGTCACCCACTATCGCGCGGTGCGTGATGACATCGGGTCGGCGACGATGGAGTGGCCGTGGGGGCTGCCCGGCTTCGCCGACGAATGGCTCACGCTCGCTCAGCGAGCCGACGGCCGGACGCGTGTCTCGGTATGGCGCCGCGGCGGTGACACGAGCACGGCAGTAATCGAGTTGCCGTGGCTTGTCGGCACTGATGTAGCGGCGCGCATCAGCTACCCCGCGGCCTCGACCGGCACCGCGAACTGGAACGATGCGGATGGTCGCCTCACGATCACCCTGCCTCGCAGCCCAATGGCCATCGTCGTCGAGGTCGCATGACAACCCCGCCGACCTCATTCGGCGCGCGGGCGTGCTCGCCATCGTTAGGGCGGCGGGCGCAGTATTCGTAGTGTCGCCAACTGTTGACGGCGGGGTGTTGCGTGCGACGCTGGCACTGGGCTTGGCGAGCATTCCTGGTGCCGGAAGCGTCACCGAGTTCGCCTACGCAACCACGCTGGGGGCCCACTTCGTCGCGGTGTTTCCGGCCACCGTGTTCAGCCCGGTGGGGATAGGCACAACCCTCGCACGGGTTGGTGGCGTTAGGCGAGCGAGGTCAGGGTGACGCTCCATTCGAGAGTCGTGCCCGCCGTCACGGTTGCCACTCGGCCGTTTTCGATCGCGGTAGACAACGAGTCGAAGTACGCCGTCGCCGGCTCGATCGCAATGATCGGCTCGGCTCGAAAGGCAAACTTGTCGTACCAGAGCCCGAGATAGCGGCACTCTGGCGACCACGAGACATGCAGGGCGTTGCCATCGGGGTGTAGCAGTGTTGCGCTGGACGCTGTCTCGTCAGGATGCACGTAGACCTTGCGATAACCCTCTGTTTCGATCGTGTCGATCGAGCCGAGGTGTTCTGACCAACTGAGCACGGGCAGAGCTGGATCCATGACATCGACCACGGTCTTCACCGAAGTTGGCAACAGGATGCGCGTACCCTCCGGCGCTCGAAACTGCGGGTGCCCCGCCCACAAGAACGGCACGTCGCGGGCACCGGCTGTTATCGCGTAGTGCAGCACGAGCCCTTCTGCTGTCGGCTCGATTGTGCGGGTGAACCGGTAGCCGAGCGTCTCGTCGTCAACCGACACGCTCGCACCGTCGACCGCGAAGGGCTTCGTCCATAGTTCGCCGTGATCGGCAAGGGCGACGCCGTCGACCGTGCAAGCGACGATGGTCGGAGCGCACTCATCCCACCCAGCCATCTCGGCCGCCAGAAAGTCATCGCCGGGGCGCGCGGGGGCACCGACTTCCCGGTCGGGGGCCGCCATCCACTCGAAACCGCGGGCATCCACGATCGAGATGATCTTGCCGCCGCGCTCTGGCGCAACGACCGCAGACAGAGCGGGGCCATCTATTCGAACCAACGGTTCGCCGGTGGGCCAGTGGTCGAGCATGGCCATGGGTGGCTCCGATCCTGTGAGGACGATGTCGTGGATGCGATCAGGCGCGACTGGTAAGGCCGCCGTCGACCACGAGGCTGGCGCCCGTGATGTAACTGGCACCATCGCCAGCGAGAAAGACGATTGCCGAGGCAACTTCTTCGGCGGTGCCGAATCGTTGGGCGACGATAGTTGCATTCAGGGCTTTGCGGCCGTCGTCGTCGATGAGCCCCTCCCAGGCACGAGTCTCGATGGCTCCGGGAATCACCGCGTTCACCCGTACCGAGGGCCCATACTCAACGGCGAGCTGACGCGAGAGCGCGAGCACGCCGCCCTTCGCTGCGGCGTAAGCCGAATGCCCAGCCCAGCCGGCGATGGCGTGCACACTAGCGACGTTCACAATCGCTCCGCCTTGTTCGAGGTGATCGTGAAATGCGCGAATCGAGCGGTGAACCCCTCCCAAGAGAACTTCGATCTGTCGATTCCACACAGCGTCATCGAGCTCGTGTGAGGGCCCGCGCGTGATGGTGTACGCGTTGTTGACGATCACGCCAACGCGCTGCTCGGTGGCATCGCAGTGTTCGCGCAACGCTTGCCACGATGCCGTATCAGCGACATCGAGCACTGCCGCCTCTGCCGAGCTGCCCGCCGCCACCAACTCAGCGGCCAGCGCAGATGCGCCTGGCTCATCGATATCGGCGACGATGATGTGATGTGAGGCGGTCGATGCAAGGAGGCGGGCCGTGGCGGCGCCGATACCGTGGGCTCCGCCGGTAATGATTGCGGTGGTCGTCATCTCGCGTCTTCCTTCTCTATCAATTCCCACACTGCAAGAAGTGCGGGGCCCTGGCCCCACGGCACGACATAGCCGCGAGGAACGTGCTGGTAGTGCTCTGCGACCGTGGAGGCATACACGGCGGCCGAGACTTCGCGCAGCTGCGCGTGCGCGTCAAAGCTCGACGCCAACGCCGTTCTGGCGCGCTGCACACTCGGCAGAATGGCATCTAACTCAATCACGCCGTGGCGTGCCGCGCGCAGAAACCCGGTAACCATGAAGGCCGCCGTCGAATACTCGTCGCCTGATGGTGCGTCAGTGACGACTACGGGCCAGTGCCCGTCATCACGTTGTAAGGGGATCATTGCCTCGATCTGCCGGCGAGCGCTCGCTGCGATCTCCGCAACTGAGGGGTGTGAGAGGCCGTCGGGGTGATCGGCAATCACATCGAGCATGCCGAGCAACGCCCAGCCTTGCCCGCGACCCCACCCGGGGCCGAAGGCGTCGTCAGTGCCCGCAAGGCGAAAGTGGTCGAACAGGCCCGAAGGCCTCTGAAGGGCCGCAATGTAAGCAAGCGCCTGTGCAACACCATCGGCCACCAGCTCGTCATCGCCGGTCGCGACTCCAAGCCTCACGAAGAGCGGGGGGTCAAAGTGAAGGCAGTCGACGCAAATGCACGCTGGCGGATCGGCCAACCAGGCGTCGTCTGCGGGGCTCATGGCGGGTGACCCATACGGAGTGAGCAACGGCGTGCTCTGCCAGGTCTCATACGCGCCGAAAAGCACCGGTCGCGACCGAAGATAGTCGGCAAGATCGGTCAAGGCGGTCAGCAGAGCCGTGTCACCGTAGCGCTGGGCAACCCGAACAAGAGCGTGGCCGGGAGCCGTGCAGTCGAGCCGGGCGAACGGTCGAGCACGGGTTGCCCACGAGCGGCCCCAGGCGCGCACAAACGTAGCCCATTGCTCATCGCCGGTGTGCTCGGTGGTCTCGACGAGAGCGTCGAATGCGACCGAGTCGCCGAAGTTCCAGGTCGCGAATGGCAAATGAGTCAGGCCGTCGGCGATGCGCACCGCAAAATCTTGATCGAGCAGCGCCGGCGCCGGAGCGCCGCTGCGTGGGCTGGTGCGCAGCCACGCATCAGCATCCGCCTCGGCGTCGTAGTCGTTCTGACCCCAGGCAACCGACGACGTCGTGCTCACGCCAATGCCCAGAGCGGCCGATTTCCCGCCAACCCTGTGCGACGAATTACTCCCCGTGCTGCGAGGTCTTCGAGGTGCCCGGCAACGGGGTAAGCAAGTGCACCCTCGGTGCCTTCGGCGGGCCACGCACCGGCGATGGGGTTAAGCGAGGCAAGTAGGTCTTGCAGGGTGAGTGCGCTCGCGGCCGACCGCAATTCTGCGATCACCAACGACTCAAGCCGGTCGACGAAAGCGGCGCTCTGCTGTAAGAACGTTGCGGCCGCGTCACCCTGCATGGTGGGGTAGTGCGACGTCAGTAGCAGGTCGTGCGACGCGGCGGCGAGCCGTGCGATGGTCTGTCGGTAGGTGTCAATGTAGCGATACGTCGGTGGAAAGGCGGGCGTTCCGTCGGCCAGATTCACTGATGTGCCGAGCACTGCGTCAGCGACCATAATGGCCGACACCTGCGGCACCTCGATAGCGATGTGTCCGTGGGTGTGCCCGGGTACGTGCCAGACCACCACCTCGACGCCCCCGAGATCGAAACGGTCGCCGTCGACAACCTCTCCGTCGATGGGCCCGGCTCCCGTGAGCCCGCGCATCCATTCGACGACATCGTCGCCGTCGGCAAGGCCGTAGGGCTCCGCGAACCCCTGACCTCGCTCGCGCAAGAACACATCGAAGTCCTCCATCGCCGGCCGGTCGGCGGGGTGTGCCAGGATCCGCGCTGCTGGGAACGCTTCACGAGCATCGGCGATTCCGCCGAAGTGGTCGATATCGCAGTGCGACAGCACAATATTTTCGATGGACTGGGGTGCGATACCCACTGATTTTAGGGCCGGCAGCACATAGTCGGGAATCGATCCCGCAACTCCGCTGTCGAACATCAGAGCTCGGTCGTCGCCGACCACGACATAGATGCTCACGACACGCCCACCGAGCGGAGTGTCGATGCGGAATAAGCGAGGCCTGATCTCGGCAATGCTTGTGTTCATGTCAGCCAGCTTTCTCGTCAGGGGGTCTCAGCGGCCGCGGAACTCGGGTGGGCGCTTTTCTGCGAACGCCGCCCGGCCTTCGGCCGCATCGTCCGTCATCATGATGTAGGCGAACGAGTCGTTCTCGACAAGCAGCCCCGCCTCGAGGGGAACATTCTGCGCCATGCGCACCATGAACTTCGTGCGCTCGATCGCGATCGGCGAGAGCGCGGCGATATCGCGGGCCAACTCAACGGCACGATCGACAAGCGCGTCGACGTCGACGAGCTCTTGCACGAGTCCGATGCGGTGTGCTTCCAGGGCGTCCACCGGTTGGCCAGTCATGAGTATGCGCGAGGCGTGCCCTGCACCAATGAGTCGAGTGAGATATTGAGTCTGACCCGATCCCGCGTGCCAGCCCCAGCGAATCTCGCCAGCCGCGAACGAGGCTGTCGTGCTGGCGATTCGGATGTCCGAGGCGCACGCCATCTCGAGACCTCCGCCGTATGCGTACCCGTTCACGGCAGCAACCACGGGCTTGCGAATCTGCCACACGGCGCGCGTGTAGTCACGGCGGCGGTCGAATCGATTTCGATACTCCCAGTTGCTGCCGTACTCGCCCAAGTCGTTGATGTCGCTGCCGGCGCTGAATGCACGGGTTCCTTCACCGCGGAGGACGACGGCACGGATGCTCGCGTCGTTGTTGATCTCGAAAGTGAGTTCGTTGAGCCGACGATCCATGTCGACCGTCATGGTGTTGAGTTTTGATGGACGATCGAGTACGAGGTGAGCCACATGACCGTCGCGATCGAGTCGCACCTGGCCGGGGACGATGGGTTCGATCATGATGCTCCTTCACACGACGCTGGACAATATATAGGATTATATTATAGATGGGGTATCGGGAGCCACTTTCTCTTCATCACGACGCTGAGTGCCCTCTCGGTTGCGTTTGCGGATAGCGGCCAGAGCCCGGGGATCCTGCGCGAGAGCGGCTTCAGCGTCGCTCGCCGCAGTGGCCATCATGCGGGTCATCTGAGCGTGCGCTTCGTCACCATCACCCACCTCGATCGAGCGATACACCTGAAGGTGTGAATCGACGAAAGCGCGATCCGCGTTGTGATCGTGCAACAGCACGTCGCGCGCTTGCAGCGCCGGTTCGAGAATCACCTCGAAGTGCTGCAAGAGCTCGTTGCCTGCAGCCAGTAGCACCGCACGGTGAAAGTCGAGGTCAGCCCGCACGAGGTCATCGAAGTTTCTGCCATCCCAGGCGACCATGGAGTCGACAGCGGCGCGCAGTTCCGTCAGGTGATCATCGGTGCGACGCGAGGCTGCCATTCGTGCTGCAGCTGGCTCGATGATCTGTCGAACCTCTCCCAGCTCAAGGAGGAGCAGCGGATCTCGAGTGCCGCGGGACCGCCAATTCATCACATCGGTGTCAAGCATCTGCCATCGCGCCCTCTCCGTCACATGAGTTCCGGTGCGCGGTCGCGCGTCGACCAGCCCCTTGGCGGCGAGTACCTTCAGCGCCTCTCGTATCACCGTTCGCGACACGCCGAACTCTGCGCTCAACAGCTCAGGGTCGACCAGAGAGCTCGGCCGCAGTTCGCCACTGAGAACCCTCAACCCGAGCGCATCGACCACTTGGCCGTGGATGCCGCGGCGCGAGTAGACGGTCACGGGATGGCCACGTTAGGCGGTCACTTTTACGACTGTAGAGTCGGTGCGGTCACACGCTCGGAGGCAACGGCGCCGGCGTCGATGAGCCTCCGTACCTGCACATTGTCGAAACCGAGCTCCGTCAAGATCTCGACTGAGTCAGCACCGAGCAGCGGTGCGCCCCGTCGAATTCTGACTGCTGATTCTGACATCGAGATCGGGGGCCGCACGGTAGTTACAGATTCGCCAGCGATTGCCGTCGGTTGCTCAACGAAGGCTCCTGTCGCAAGAAGGTGCGGGTCGCGGGCGAGGTCGGGGTAGTCGTAGACGGGGCCCGCCCAGACCCCGTGCCGATCACACAACGCAATCCACTCCTCGGTTGTACGACCGGCGAACGCCTCGCGAATATGGGCGAACACGCGGTCACGATGAACGCGTCCGTCGTTATAGTCCACGAGGCCACGAAGCCAATCATCGTCGAGCACCTCGCCGAGTTGCGGCAGGGGCGACATTGCGAGGGTGAGCCAGCCGTCGGCAGTGCGGTAGACACCGTATGGTGCCGGAATCGAGGCGTGCGCAGACCACTCCGCGGTGCGCTGTGGATTGTGCCCAGCGTTCAAAAAGGTGACCAGTTCTTGCAGTTGCGCATCCAAGACGACGGTGTACATGTCGATCTCGACGTGCTGACCACGTCCGGTTCGTCCGCGCGCCGCAAGAGCGGCGAGAATGCCGATCGCAGCTTGATAGCCCGTCATCACATCGGCAGCCCACAGTGCGCCCGGCGTCGGCGGGTCGCCGGCACTGCCGACCGAGAACATCGAGCCCGAATAGCCCTGCACGACGAGATCTTGGCCAGGGCGGTCGGCGTAGGGACCGGTTGGGCCGTACCCGCTGATCGAGCAGTAGACCAAACCCGGGTTGATCTCGGCAAGGCGCTCGTACCCGACGCCAATGCGCTCAGCGGTTCCACGGCGGAAGTTCTGAATGAAAACGTCGGCGCTGCGCACGAGCTTCTCAAGCACCGGATCCGAGGCGGGGTTTTTCAGGTCGATCGCCAGCGAACGCTTGTTGCGGTTGACGGCGACAAAGGTCGACATTTCGCCACCAACGAGAATGTCGTCGAAGCCGTGCGTGCGGTTGAATTCTCCGAACCCTGGGGGCTCGACTTTGATGACGTCGGCACCGAGATCACCCAGACGGGTTGCGGCCATCGGGCCGGCAAGCATCTGTGTGGCGTCAAGCACCCGGATGCCGTCGAGGGCACCGAGGTCAGAGCGAGGAGCAGTCATAGAGGAGCCTCAATCTTGTGCGGACCGGTCCCTGGCGATGGAACGGCATTATGAATATAATAGTGCTAATCTCCGTTTCGCGCCCACGAGCGAAAGAATTGCCTCGCTCGGCACCCCTTTTGACCGTCACTCCGATCAAGGACAGCTTCCATGCCAAATCTCACCCCTGTCACCCCGACAGTTGACGGCGACCTTGTCGTCGTCGAGGCGTCTCGCTACCGCTGGGCGATGGATCGCACAGCTGCGACCTTTGAGGTGCGCGACAGCAGTGGTCGTCGTGCCGCCCGTGGCGACCTTTCTCCCGCAATTGCTGTCGTAGACGCCGATAGTGGCGATCGACGCGAAAGCCCGGGCTCATTATCGAGCGCCGAGATTCACGGCAACCGGCTGATTCTCGTGTTCGACGGCCTCAACGGCTCGGGTCGCGCGGTGGTCGAATACGCGTTCTTCGAGGAGCACTACTCGCTCGAGCCGATCATCTACTCGTCAACCGCAGCCGAGCACGTCGAGACCGCGCTGTGGTTCGCCCGCTGGACCGAGTACGGAGCCGTACCCGGAATGTGGGCCCAGTTCTACGTGCACCCCGGTTCGACCGAGTCGTCTGTCGTCGGACCAGTGATCCCCTCGAAGATCCGACTCAGCATGACCTCCACCATCGGCCGCGGAAGCACCGATGAAGAAGCCTTCGCTCAGCAGCAATGGGCGTTGCCGCTCTACTTCTGGGGTGCCTTCAGCGTTGACGGGTGGGGAAGCTCAAAGAGCGGACTGACCTCAAAGCGATCGGACGTGCTGGTGGGTGGGCTCACCGAGATCCCCACGGGCGACATTCACGTGCGGTACTTCGACGAATTCGCCAGCCCTTTCCTGCGCGTGTTCGGCGATCGCTGGAAGACGCACAGCACCCGCGACGGCGACGTTGTTTTGGGCGCTCGTTTCGTATGGACGTTCGGGCCAAATCACCGAGAGGCGATCCGTGCCTACTACGGCCTGCTCGGGGCGCTGGGCATCATTTCTCCGCGGGTTGACTCGCCTCACAAGGCCAAAGTCGTCACGATGTCACAGTTCAATACGTGGGGTGCCCAAGTAGCCAACGACTGGGCGTCAGCAGACTTGACCCAGGAAACACTCGAGCTGATTTACGACCAGATGTGCAGTAGTGGCATGAACGCGGAAATGTTTGTCATTGACGACCGCTGGGAACGTGAGTACGGGCGGCTGGAGCATGACCCGGTGCGATTCCCACGTTTTGAGGAATTTCTCGAGCGCGTTCGCGGTGACGGGCGTGCGTTAGGAATGTGGGCAGCCTTCATCCGTTGCCAAGACCCGGAATCGATGGGGCTCACGTTCGACGACGTGCTTCAAGCCCCGGACGGCTCCCCCGTCACTCGGTCACTCTTTGACGACCACTACTACATGTTCGACGTGTCGCGTCCCAAAGTGCGCGAGGTGTTGCGTGAGCGGGCACAGGAGTTCATGCGCCGATACCGACCCGACCTGGTCAAGTTCGATTTCGGCTACGAACTGCCATCGATGAAGTTCGCCGCGCCGCACGACCGCTCGTGGGGCGGAGAGCTGATTTTGCTCAAGTCGCTCGAAGTCGTGGTCAGCGCGATGCGCGAGGTCAACCCTGACATAGCAGTCATGTACTACAACCTGTCGCCTCTGCTCGGCCAGTGGATCGATCAGCACTCGACCGATGACCTCTACTTGAACGCCGGGGAGTACGGCGCTGAGGTTAATCGCCGCGTGTTTTTCAGCTCACTTCTCGCTGAATACGGTGTGCCGACCTATGGCTCGGGTGGGTACGACTGGCTCGAGGTGAGAGACATCTGGTTCGACACTGTGGCGTCTGGCCCACTGGGGTCTCTCAATAGCTTCAACGGCGATCAGTCAGACAGCAGCCCGACCCCCCTTGATCTGGCGCGTTATCGGGGACTCTCGCAGCTCACCCGGCGCACGACCGCGCCGGCGCGAATCGAGGCGATCGGTGCCCGCTTGCACTACGGGTCATTAACCGCACGCGCCGAGTCGTGGGCGCGCTGGGAAGATGACGCCCTCACCGTGGTTGCGCTCCGCACGCGCGTGGTCGACGGCCAGATTCAGCCGGTCTCTTGCGCGGATCAAGTGCATTCGACCGTGCAAGTTGCGATTGCGTCGCTCGACGACGCGGGCATCACCTCTGCTGCGCGCCTCGGCATCGTCGCGTGCGGGCCAGGAATGGTGCGGCTTCGCACCACTCGCGCTGGCGCCGCGGTCGCGACAGTGCACGCCGCGAGTGGATCGACCGCGCTCGCCGTGCGGCGCGACGGAGACTGGCTAGAGCTCGAGGTGAGCCACCTCGTGAGCGGCGAGCCGATCGACTGGATCGAGCTGAGCATCGACTGAGGCGCGACACCGTCGCGTCACGCAACAACTGTTGGCGTCTCAACAGCTGCCGCGCCTACGGTGTCGAGCTAGATTCCGGCTGCGCGGTCGACGTCGCTGGGTGTCAGTACAGCGAACGCTTGCCAGGGGGCGAGCGACTAAGCGCCCGCGTGTGGTCCACTCTCCAACAGCACGGCCGACGCTGCGGTCATGTGCTGGGCGAGCAGTGCGGGCACGGGGTGGCGCGTCGACGAGAGGTTGGCGACGACGATGAGGGTCTCGGCTGGCGTCTCGCGCAGGTACGCCATGATCGGCGTGGGGCCGGTGTCGAACATCCGCGTCGCCCCGTTTGAGATGACCGGCTGATCGTGCCGCATCGCGATGAGAGCGCGGTAGAAGTGCATAACCGAGTCGGCGTCGTTGCGCTGCGCCTCGACAGTGATGGCTGCCGGATGCTCCGCGACAGGCATCCACGGATTCGCTGAGCCGAACCCGGCATCGGGTGCGGTGCTCCACTGCACCGGGGTGCGTGCGTTGTCGCGAGCAGTGCGCCGCAGAGCCTCGAGTACAACTGCCTCATCGAGCCCCTTAGCCGCGGCAGTGCGCAGGTAGTTCACCGAGCGAATGTCGCGCAGGTCGTCAGGTGAGCGCACGGTTGCGCCGACCATTCCGATCTCTTCGCCCTGATACATCGACGCAGTTCCGCGGAGGAGGTACAGGGCAAGAGCGACAGCTTTTGCCGATGTCTGCCAGTACTCAGGCGACGGGTCGCCGAAGCGGGAGACAAGTCGCGGCTGGTCGTGATTGTTGCCGTACAGGGTGTTCCAGCCTTCGTGGGCGAGTGCGGTCTGCCAGCGCGCGAGATTGTCACGGAGGCTCTGAATGCTGAGGTCGACGGGGGCGAGCCGGTCGCCCGGCGCACGATCGATTTCCATGTGCTCGAACTGAAAGACCATGTCAAGCCCGCACTCGCGGCTGCGAGTAAGACGCCGTGCTTGCTCGACCGTGAGCCCCGGTGTCTCGCCGATGCGCACGAGATCGGGGCGCCGGCCGGCAAATACTCGCTCGTGCATCTCGGCGAGGTATTCGGTCAGCCGCGGCCCGAAGCGCACGAACGGACTGGGGTCAGCGAAGGCCGCGCCGGCAAGGAGCGGGCCGTCGACAAGTTCGTCGGGCTTAGAGATGAGGTTGATGACATCCATGCGAAAACCGTCCACGCCGCGGTCAAGCCACCAGGTCATGAGCTCGTGGACGGCATCGCGTACGGCAGTGTTCTGCCAGTTCAGGTCGGGTTGCTCGCGGGCGTAAAGATGCAAGTAGTACTGCTGCGTCGGCTCGTGCCAGGTCCAGGCCGATTGGCTGAAGTATGAACCCCAATTGGTCGGCTCTGCGCCGGGCTCACCCCCGATCATGCCGGGCCGAGGGTCGCGCCAGATGTACCAGTCGCGGTAGGGGCTGTCGCGCGAGGAGCACGCTTCAACGAACCACTGATGTTCGTTAGACGTGTGGTTGACGACGAGATCCATAATGAGCCGGATGCCCCGCGCGTGTAGAGCCTCGATCAGACGGTCACTGTCATCGAGAGTGCCGAATCGAGGATCGATGTCGCGGTAGTTCGAGACGTCATAGCCGTTGTCGTGCTGCGGTGAGGGGTAGACCGGGCTGAGCCAGATGGCATCTACGCCGAGCCACTCGAGATGGTCGATGTGCGAAAGAATGCCAGCGAGGTCACCGAGCCCGTCACCATTGCTGTCGGCGAAGCTGTGGGGGTAAATCTGGTAGATCGTGCCCGAGCGCCACCACGGCTGCGGTTGCCGATAGGTCGAATCGGGAGCCATCGCCAGGTCGCTCATGTAGTAATACTATAGTAATTCGCACGACATCCGAGGGTCGTCGAAATATGCAGAGGAGCACCATGATCGCGATCGATCTCACCGATGACGTCGTGCTGGTGATGGGTGGTGGCGGCTCGATCGGGTCAGCGATAGCGCGCACCGCGGGTCGAGCGGGCGCCCGAGTAGCAGTCGCTGACTCTCAGCTCGAGGCGGCCCAAGCTGTTGCCGCGGAACTCACTTCACAGGGTCACGCCGCGATAGCGGTGCAGGTTGACCTGACAGATTCACACTCTGTTCAGCTCTGTGTCGATCGGGTTGTCGGTGAGT
>JBBRWT010000042.1:0-14923 GCA_038249035.1 Actinomycetales bacterium | reverse complement strand
CTTCTCGGGAAGCGAGACCGCGCCTGCCGCCATCGGACCAACGACTACTCCTGCAATGACCAGAACAGGCACGACGACAGCTGGCGTCCACCCCAGAATAGTTCGGCGATGCGACGCAGAAATAGTTGCCACAACCGCAAGACTACGCCGGTCGACTATGCGTTACCCAGGAAAAGGCTGACGCTGGCTGGGGGATGCCCAGAGCGGGCATCCGCCACCCCCAGGGCGGCCCTCAGGCGGGCGGGTAAGCTCGACGCACCATGATCCGCCGTTTTCTCGCCGCCGTCATCGTCGTCGGCGTGGCGGCGGCGCTGCTCGTCATTGCGTGGCCGAGCTTATTCGGCCTCGCCGAGGCGCCCGTCGTCGCGCAGCTCGTTTCGGTGCGTGCGCTGACCTCGGCGGTGGCGGTGGGATCGGCATTCACGCTGGCTCTCCTCGCCGTTCTGTGGGGTGCCGCTCGCCGGTTTCTCGCCGCCCTCGCCCTGCTCGCGATGCTCTTCGCCGCCCTCAATGTGGCCGTGTTGTCGACCCGCGGATTCGGAAACGAGTCGTTCCCCACCCGCGCACCCGCCGAACTCTCGGTCTTGTCGTGGAACACCCTCGGCGATGCTCCGGGCGCCGAGCGCGTGGCTGACCTCGTCATTGCCGAGCAAGCAGACATTGTCGTATTGCCCGAGACGAGCCAAGAGACTGCGGTCGCGATCGCCGAGCTCACACGGGCACAAGGCCGCGCGATGTGGGTGTACTCGATCGCCTTCGACTATGTCGCCAAGGCTCGCTCGACCAGCGTTCTTGTCTCGGTCGACCTCGGCGAGTACGTCGTCGATGACACCGTCGGCAACACTCCCGTGCTCCCCAGCATCGTCTTGCGGCTGGTCGACGGCACCGGGCCCACCATCATCGGGGTGCACCCGGTGGCCCCCATCCCCGGTGAACTCACTAACTGGCGTGCCGGACTGCAATGGGTCGAGTCGGTGTGCCGTGGCGAACACGTGATCCTCGCCGGCGACCTCAACGCCACCGCCGACCACTTTCGGGTCGTCGACCCCTCGGCGGGGCCGGCCGGACTCGGCATGGGCGAATGCCTCAACGCCGGCCTGCTCACCGGCAATGGCGCCGTTGGTACCTGGCCAACTCGCTTGCTCCCATTGCTGGGCGCGCCGATCGACCATGTGTTTGTGACGCCCGACATCACCGTGACGGGCATGCGCGTCATCACCACCGAAGACGGCAGCGGTAGCGACCACCGCCCGATCGTGGCGCGGCTGATTCTCGACTAGGTGGGCGCTCGGGTCTGGGCATCCGGTGCCACGTGCCGGGCTCCGGGCATCCACACGGTGCGAGAATGTGGACATGACTGACGCAACGGATGCTCCGCGCGCGACCGAAAACCGCTCGACCACCCCAGCCAGCGACACCTTTCGGCAGTACATCTCGGGCAACTGGGCTGAACGCCCCACCGCCGCCGTGTCGGAACGCGCGCAGGCCGCCCGTGCCGCCGAGCGCCGAGCCCGCATCGCTGCGCTCTACCCGGGCGTGAGATTGATTCTGCCCGCCGGGCCCGCCCGGCAGCGCTCGAATGACACCGACTACCCCTACCGTGCGCACTCGGCCTTTGCCCACTTGACCGGTTGGGGCGCCGACACCGTCGCCGGCAGCGTGCTCGTGCTCGACCCGCTGCCCGAGGGTGCCGGCCACACCGCGACCCTCTACTTTCGCGAGGGCGCCGGTCGCGACTCGGAGGAGTTCTACGCCAACTCCGAGATCGGCGAGTTCTGGACGGGGCCGCGCCCCTTGCTCGCCGACGTGGCCACCGATCTGGGGCTGGCCACGGCCGGGCTCGATGCTCTCGAGGCAGTGTTTGAGAGTATTGACGCTGCTGGGAGTGGTGCGGCTGATGCCGCTGGTACTGCTCGCCTCGCTGGCTCGGCTGGCTCGGCTGGCTCGGCTGGCTCTGCTGGCTCGGCTGGCTCTGCTGGCTCTGCTGACTCTGCTGGCTCTGCTGGCTCTGCTGGCTCGGCTGATTCGGCGGTCTCGGCCGGTTCGGCGGTCGAGACGCTCATCGTGCGCGAGGCTGACCGGGCCCTGACCGACCGCCTCGACGGTGCGCGCCTGCTCGCAGCCTTGGTCGATCCGGGCGCTGCGGGCAGCACCGTTGCGGGTGCCGACGCGGGCACCGACGCGGGCACCGACGCGGGCACCGACGTCGGAATCGACGCGGGCGTCAACGCGGGCGTCAACGCGGGAATCGACATCGACGCGACGCGCGATGACGAACTTGCCCGCGACCTCAGCGAACTGCGGCTCGTGAAAGACGCGTTCGAGATCGCCGAGATGCGGCGAGCCGTCGACGCCACGGCACACGGCTTCGCCGACGTGATTGCCGATTTGGCTGAGATCGTGGCGCACCCCCGCGGCGAGCGACTCGTCGAAGGCGCGTTCAACCGTCGAGCGCGCGCCGACGGCAACACGGTCGGCTACGACACGATCGCCGCAAGCGGCCCGCACGCGTGCATCCTGCACTGGACTCGCAATGACGGCCCCGTCGTTCCGGGCGACCTCATTCTCATCGACGCGGGCGTCGAACTCGAGAGCTACTACACCGCCGACATCACCCGCACCCTTCCGGTGTCAGGCACGTTCACCGACGTGCAGCGTCGGGTGTACGAGGCCGTGCGCGAGGCGGCTGACGCTGCCTTCGCGATCGTGAAGCCGGGCATCCGGTTCAAGGATGTTCACGCCGCCGCGATGCACGTTATCGCTGTAAAGACTGCGGAGTGGGGGCTGTTGCCGGTTTCGGCTCTCGAGAGCCTGGCGCCCGACGCGGGCTACCACCGCCGGTACATGGTGCACGGCACCTCGCATCACCTCGGGCTCGACGTTCACGACTGCGGGCAAGCGCGCCGCGAGTTCTACGCCGACGGCCTCGTCGAGGCGGGCATGGTGTTCACGATCGAACCGGGCCTCTATTTTCAGCCCGATGACCTCACCGTGCCTGTCGAGTACCGGGGTATCGGCGTGCGTATCGAAGACGACATTCTCGTCACGGCCGACGGGGCCGAGAACCTGTCGGCGGGAATTCCGCGCACGGCCGACGAGGTCGAGGCCTGGATGCGGGCGAGCTAGCGCTTCGTCGGCGTGAAGGGCGCCGCGATCGCAGGGAGGTGTCGCTCTCACTGGCTTCTTCGTCGCCGCTCGCGCTCTGTCGCCGCTTGCGTTCTGTCTCCGCTTGCGTTCTGTCTCCGCTCGCGTCCTGTCGCCGCCGCGCTCCGTCCCCGCTTGCGTTCTGTCGCCGCCGCTTCCGTGGCGACTCCTCCCCATGCTGGCGATCGAATTTGTTATCCCAAGATTCCCTCCTGCATCTTGTTAGAACATACGTTCGATGAAAACATTGAGGCATGACCTCGCCCCACCCGCTCGAGCACCTCGCCACCGTCGTGGCCGAGCTCGAGCGTGCGCCGCTCGACGCTAGGTCGTTGCGCGCGCTTGGCGACGACGACCTGTTGTCTTTGACCGATCTTGGGGCCACCGCGCGCCGGCTTCTCGATACTCGCACTGCGCTCGTCGCTGGTGAACTCGCCCGCCGCTCACGTCCCGAGCTGGCCCACGCAGGGCTCGCTCAACGGCTCGGGTACCGGACTGTCGAAGAGCTCGTGCGCGTCACCACCGGCGAGTCGAGACGCGATGTCGCCACGGCGGTCAACGCGGGCCGGTTACTCGTGGCATTCGAGAACGATGCCAACTTGCCCGGCAGCGTGGCGGGCGACCCAGCGGGCGACCCAGCGGGAGACTCAGCCGGAGACTCAGCCGGAGACTCAGCCGGAGACTCAGCGAGCAACCGAGCAGGCGACTGTCTCCCTCCCGCTCCAGCCCACCTCGAGCCCGCGATCGCGGCCGTACGCGCTGGAGCGCAAAGCGCGGCATCGCTCGAAGCGATTCGGTCAGGTCTGGGCGAGCCTGGTGAGCGCATCACCGAGTCAGCACTGCGCGATGCCTGTGAGCAACTGGTCGAGGCCGCCGCATCCCTCGACGTCGACCGGCTGTATCGCCTTGCGCGGAGCCTTCGCGAGAGCCTCGACTCTGACGCGATTGCCGGTCGCGAACGCGCCCAGCGCGAGGCTCGCTCGTTTCGCCTGATGACTCTCCCCGACGGCATGGCGCGAGCCATCTGGATGCTTGACCCAGAATCCGCCGCGTCGGTGCGTGACCTCGTCGACCGCGCAACATCTCCTAAACGCCGCTCGGTGCACTTCGCGAGCCCGGAAGACGCAGAGAAAGCCGCGCGCATCGCCAACGATGAGCGCACGTCAGAGCAGTACGCATCGGATGCACTGCTGCACCTACTCGTGGCCGGAGCAGACACCGACTCCAGCATGATGCTCGGCACCGGGGCCCCGAGTGTGCGGGTGCTCGTGACCGCGCGTGACCTGATGGCCGCAGAAGGTTCGGGCTCGCTCGAGGCAGCGGTTGGCCAGCCCGACGGCACGACTCTCACCCTCCCGACCGTGCGACGACTGCTCTGCGGTGGCACACAGACGCCGATCCTGATCGGATCGACAGGTCAGCCCCTCGACGTGGGGCGCTCGCAACGGCTCTTCACCGCGCGACAAAAAGTCGCCCTCTCCGCGCGTGATGGCGGTTGCCGATGGCCGGGCTGCGAACGACCGCCCAGCTGGTGCGAAGCTCACCACATCGACCAATGGAAGCGTGATCAGGGGCTGACGGACGTCGAGGCAGGAATTCTGCTCTGTCGGCACCACCACCTATTGCTGCACGATCAGGGCTGGCGCATTGTTGGAGCCTGCTCATCCTCCGAGTACAAACTTGTGCCGCCTGCGACCGTTGACCCGCATCAGCGCGCCCGGAGCATGCCCAGTCGAAGCCGCGAATGGCAGCGCGCTGTCGCGAGTTGAGTTGGCCGTGAGCTGACCTTGAACTGGTCTGCGGTCGTCAGGCGGTCGTCAGCGGTCGTTTGACGAATCGGGTGTTTCGACTGGCGGGGCAATGCCCGTCGGCTCGGCGCTCGTCGGCTCGGCGCTGGCCGGCTCGGCGCTGGCCGGCGGCAGCGGCCAGGTGGAACCACCGGCAAGCGCCTGACGAGCTCGCGCGGTCTGATTCGGGTCGATGATGATCTGGTAGCTCGCCGCGAGTACCTGGTGGGTCGAGGTGAAGTCGCGCCGGCGACGGTTAAGCGCGTACGACACGATGCCGAAGATCATCCCGAACCCGGCGCCGATGAACCCGGCGGCCAAAATGAACGAGAACTCAGGCGCGGGTGAGAAGAGAAAGAGCAACAGCCCGAAAAACAGCCCCAACCAGGATCCGCTCGCGGCTCCCGTGAGCGCGGCCCGACCGTAAGTAAGGCGCCCCGTCACGCGCTCGACGGTCTTGAGGTCGCTGCCCACGATCGCTATGCCTTTCACGGCGAAGTCGGCCTTTGCGAGACGGTCAACAACCTTCTGTGCGTCGACGTAAGACTCATACTCACCCAGCACGTCGCCACGCGGCACTGTGGGCGGTGCCGCGGTGCGGCGCGCGAAGGGGGTCGAGTTGCTCACCGGCACATTCTGACAGCCCGGCGATAAGGTTTAGCCGTGAGCACCGCCCGAGTCTTCGTCGCACGCCTATCGGGGTGCGCCGTTTTCGACCCCGCTGGCGATCGTGTCGGGCGCGTACGCGACGTCCTCGTCGTCTATCGCAGCAGCGATTCACCGCGCGTCGTCGGGCTCGTGGTTGAGGTTCCGGGGCGCCGTCGCGTGTTCCTCTCGATCGGTCGTGTCACCAGCATGATCGGCGGCCAGGTCATCACGACCGGGCTCATCAACTTGCGGCGGTTCGCGCAGCGAGGGGGCGAAGTGCGCATCCTCGCCGAGCTCGTGGGCCGCAGGGTCACACTGCGTGACCACGGAAGCCCCGCCACGATCGAGGATGTCGCCATCATCGAGTCCGGCCCGGGCGAGTGGTCAGTCGACCAGCTTTTCGTGCGCAAGCCTCGCGCGGTGCCTGCACCGTTCACCAAAGGGCCGACGGTTTTTGCGCGCTGGAGCGACGTCATCGAAGATGCCGCTGGTAGCCAACCGCAGAGTGCCGAGCAGCTCGTCGCCGCCTACAACGAACTGCTTCCGGCCGACCTCGCGGCCTCGTTGCTTGAACTGCCCGAGTCGCGACGCAATGAAGTGGCCGAAGAACTCTCGGACGACCGGCTGGCCGACGCGCTCGAAGAAATGCCCGAGGCCGACCAGGTGCAGATTCTCTCGCAGCTCGATGACGAGCGGGCCGCCGATGTGCTCGACCAAATGGAGCCAGACGACGCCGCCGACCTCATCGCCCAACTGCCGACCCTGCGCGGTGAAACACTGCTCGACCTGATGGAGCCCGAAGAAGCAGAAGACGTTCGCTTCTTGCTCTCGTATGACGCCGACACGGCGGGCGGGCTCATGACGACCGAGCCCATCATCGTCTCGGCCGATGCGACGGTGGCCGAGGGGCTCGCGTTGATCCGCCGACACGAATTGGCGCCTGCGATCGGCGCCGCCATTTGCGTGACACTGCCTCCGTACGAGTCGCCGACTGGCCGCTTCCTGGGTATGGTCCATTTTCAGCGGATGCTCCGCTACCCGCCGCACGAACGACTCGGCACCCTGCTTGACCACAGTGTCGAGCCCGTCAGCCCCGAGACATCGGCCGCCGAAGTCTCGCGGCGCCTCGCGAGTTACGACCTCGTCTCGCTGCCAGTCGTCGACGAGAACCACCGCCTCGTTGGGGTGGTCACCATTGACGATGTGCTCGACTACCTGCTGCCCGATGACTGGCGCAGTGCCGATTCCGAGAACGAGAACGAGACGTCGACCACTCCGCGCAAGCGCGGCTCACTCGCGGCGAGGAGGTCGGGCCATGGCGCGCAGTAACGATGCTCGGCGCTCAGGGGCACGTCGCACCGAAGTGCGCCTCGACACACCCAAGGGCATGCGCACTCCCTTCGTTCCGCGGCTCTGGAGCAGCAACGATCGCATGGGTCGCTTCTCCGAAGCATTCGCTCGCGGCATGGGCACGCCGTGGTTCCTGGTCGGCATGTCGGTCTTCGTCATCGTCTGGCTCACCTATAACTCCCTGGCCCCGGCCGAGGCGCAGTGGGATCCCCGCGCTCTCAACTTCACGCTCCTGACGCTCATCCTCTCGCTGCAGGCCTCGTATGCGGCCCCCATGATTCTGCTCGCGCAGAACCGACAAGATGACCGCGACCGCGTGCAGATTGAGCAAGACCGCCAGCGCGCCGAGCGCAACCTCGCCGACACCGAGTACCTCGCACGCGAAGTCGTGGCACTGCGGTTGGCGATGAAAGACGTCACAACGAAAGAGTTCTTGCGCGCTGAGTTGCGGGCGCTGCTCGACGAGCTCGAGCAACGCGAAGATGAAAATGCCGCGCAGGCCGAGGCTGCCGCCGAAGACGACGTGTCACGCAACGCCCGCGACCTATGACGGCCGAGCACGAGTCGACGACCCCCACAGGCAACGAACAACACCCGCTCGCGGTCGCCGTGCGACGCGCCCTTGAGCGCGTGATTGACCCCGAGATTCGCCGGCCCATCACTGAACTCGACATGGTGCCGCGCGTGAGCGTGCAGGGCAACCGAGTTGACATCGACCTGCGGCTGACGATTGTGGGCTGCCCCGCCGCGAGCGCGATCGAGCGAGATGTGCGAGCCGCAGCATCCGGAGTCGAGGGGGTCGGCGAAGTGACGGTCGACGTGGGGGTCATGAATGCCTCGACCCGCGACGCCCTCATCACGCGCCTGCGCGGCAATCGGCCGTCGGGCCACCCGTTCACGGCTGACTCGCTCACCCGGGTCATCGCGGTCACGAGCGGCAAGGGCGGCGTCGGCAAGTCGACGATCACGGCGAATCTCGCGGTTGCTCTCGCGGCGCAGGGGCTGCGCGTCGGCCTCGTCGACGCCGACGTGTTCGGCTTTTCGATCCCCGGCCTGTTGGGCATCGCCGACGCGAAGCCCACCCGGGTGGGCGAGGCGATCATGCCGCCGCGCGCGCACGGAGTGGCCGTTATTTCGATCGGCATGTTCGTGGATGCCCGTACCGCCGTCTCGTGGCGCGGCCCGATGTTGCACCGCACGGTGCAACAGTTTCTCACCGACGTGTACTTCGGCGACCTCGACATACTGCTGCTCGACATGCCGCCCGGCACTGGCGATGTCGCGATCTCAGCTGGCCAGCTGCTGCCGCACGCCGAGGTTCTCGTCGTAACGACGCCGCAAAGCGCAGCGGCCGACGTTGCCGAGCGCTCGGGACTCGTCGCCCGGCAGACCGGACAAACGGTGATCGGCGTGGTAGAAAACATGGCGGGGCTGGCTCAGCCCGACGGTAGCGTTCTCGAGCTGTTCGGGTCAGGGGGCGGCGCTGAGACTGCCGCTCGCCTTGAGGTACCACTGTTGGCGCAGGTGCCGCTGAGCATCGCACTCCGCGAAGGCGGCGACGCGGGCGAGCCGATCGTGCTTCAGCCAGGCGACCCGGCGGGCGACACGATCACGCGGCTAGCAGGCGAACTCGCGCGGCGCGGTCGCGGTCTCGCGGGGCGCAAGCTCGGTCTCACACCCCGCTAGCGCTCAGAAGTTCCGGATGGCCGATAGTGGTGAGCGCTGAGTCGCGGGCACGCGGCGGTAGCCGTCGCGCGAGGCCGTGACAACAGTCGACACAACGGCGACAACGGCGACAACGGCGAGCAGAGCGATGATGATGAGCACAGCGATCATGACGGGGTTCTCCTTGATTTTTTGAACACCCTCATTCCACCGCTCTTTACCATTTAGCACAATTGATACTTGCTGAGGTGACACGGTAGTTTTGCTTTAGTATTGAGCCATGGATGTGCGACGACTCGAACTGCTCCGTGAACTGGCCGACCGCGGCAGCATCACGGCGGTCGCCCGGGCCACACATCGCACGGCATCCGCCGTCTCGCAGCAGCTCAAGTTGCTCGAAACCGAAGCCGGCGTCGCCCTCACCGAACGCAGCGGCCGAGGGCTCGTGCTCACGGGCGCAGGGCTCGCCCTCGCGGCCACCGCCCGGCGAATTGCGGTGGCGCTCGAGTCGGCAGACGCACTGTGGCAGGAGTTCAAGCAGAGCCCAAGCGGCAGCGTGTCGGTCAGCGCCTTCCCTACCGCCGGCCAAATGCTCCTTCCTGGGGTGCTTATGACACTGCGCAACGAGCCTGGCCTCGACGTGGTCGTCACCGATCACGACATGCCGTTACCCGACTTCGCGCAGCTCACGCCCGACTTCGACATCGTCATCGCCGACTCGCAAGGGATCCCCGCCCACTGGAGCGAGCAGGGGCTTCGCGTGGTGCCGCTCATGACCGAGCCGTTCGACGTGGCGCTTCCGGTCGGCCACCCGCTCGTGGAGAAGAGCGTCGTGCGCGCGATCGACCTCGTCGACGAAGACTGGATCGGCGCCCCGGTCGGTTACCCCTACGACCGAGTACACGAGCGACTGGCCGCTTCGGTGGGGCGCGAGCCGCGCATCGTGCAGCGCATCATGGACAACCTCATCGTCGAGCGGCTCGTCGCCGCGGGCGTCGGCATCGCCATCTTGCCGCGCTTCACCACCCGCAGCCACGGCAACGGCATCGTCACGCGCCCGATCAGCGGCCTGCCCGCAGAGCGGCAGATCTCGGCGTTGCTGCGGGCCGACCGAGCCGAGAGGCCTAGCGTGCGTCGCGTCATCGAGTTGTTGCAGGCCGAGGCGGCGCGCGTTGTCGAGGGCTACCGCACGGTCGGTGAGCGGTGAGTGCGCATCCGGTCGCGTCGTCGAGGGCTACCGCACCAGAACCTGACACCGCACCCGCCCACGCGCGACCGGCTAGGTAGCACCGTTGCCGGCTAGGTAGCCCCAATTGCCGACTAGGTAGCCCCATTGCCGACTAGGTGGCCCCGTTGCCTGCTAGGTGGCCTCTGAGTCGAAGGGAGCCGGGCGCCCCTCGCGGATCAGTCGCTGGCGCTGGGCGTAGGCCGACTCTCTCGGCGCGGTCATTGCGCTCGCCGCGGCAGCCTTGGTGGCGGCGGGCTCTTCGACGAGGGCCTCGCGAATGATGCGGCGCGGGTCGTACTGACGCGGGTCGAGCTTCTTCCAGTCGACGTCGTCGTAGTCGGGGCCCATCTCGTCGCGCATGCGGTCTTTCGCCCCGTTGGCCATGTCGCGCAGCGAGCGAATGAGCCGCCCGAACTGGGCCGCATAGCCGGGCAAGCGGTCAGGGCCGATCAGCAAGACAGCAATCAGCCCGATGAGCAGCAGCTTCTCGAACGTCAGACCGAAGGACACCCCTCGAGAATAGCCCTGCCCGCCGGAGCGTTCACCCTAGGCTGTCTGCAAGAAGGAGCACTGTGGCCAGCAAAGACCTGTCGTGGAAGTACGTCGAAGACCAGACGGTCGAACCCGACGCCGTGCGTGCCGCGCGCGCTCAGTCACTTGAGCTCGGAGTCGAGCCGGTCAGCGCCGCCACGGGCGCGCAGCTCGCGGTGATCGCCGCCGCCATGGCAGCCGAAACGATCATCGAGATCGGCACCGGAATCGGCGTCTCGGGGCTGTGGCTGTTGCAAGGAGCGCCGGATGCCCTCCTCACCTCGATCGACTCCGAAGCCGATCACCACGAGGCGGCACGGCGGCACTTCACCGATGCCGGGCATCCCGCCGCGCGCGTTCGCCTTATCACCGGACGCGCCGCCGACGTGCTGCCGCGCATGAACGAGCACAGCTATGACCTGGTGCTGATCGACGCCGACGCGCCCTCGATTACCGAGTACCTCGAGCACGCCCTCCGACTTGTGCGCGCAGGCGGCACCGTGCTCGTGCCGCACGCGCTATGGCGCGACACAGTGCCCGACCCCGCCAAGCGCGAAAGGACGACGGCGCAACTTCGCGACCTCATCGCCGACTTCAGTGCATCGCCAGCGGTTCACATAGCAATCTCGCCCGTCGGAGACGGGCTGCTTCACGTGGTCACCACACGCTGACGCGGGTGCCCTGACGGTCGTGACCTGACGCGAGTGCCCTGTGGTGGGTGCCCTGTGGTGGGTGCCCTGTGGTGTATCGACCTAGCCGATGGCAGCAGCGAGAGCGTCGTGCAACTCTTTGGCCTCGTCGTCGTTCACCGAGACCACGAGGCGTCCGCCGCCTTCAAGCGGTACGCGCACGATGATGAGGCGACCTTCTTTAACAGCCTCCATCGGTCCGTCGCCAGTCCTGGGCTTCATGGCTGCCATGTGGTCTTCCCCTTCGCTGAACAGTGCCCTTCATTATCCCTTACAGATGCCCATCGGCTAAATCGAGGGGCCTCGTACCGGGTTAGAGTGCGCCGGGTTTACCGGCCGTTCATCGGCCGATCACGGGGGGGTCCAGTCGTAGCCATCAACCCACCACCCCAGGTGCACCCACACGACCTGCCCCGCGATGCCGAGTGCAAGGGCGAGCACCGTGAGCGCCACGCGCAGTACCCGCGTGACGAGCGGCGACCACGCGCCGGCAAGACGACCAGTGCCTATGCCCGCAAGACCGAGCGCCACTGCCCCGAGCGCGGGAGCGAGCGGCACAAGCAGCCTGAAGGTGCTCGACTGCGGAAAGAACACGGCGAGAAGATAGAGCGAGTACGCGACAAGCCAGAACCGCAGTTCGACCGGCATGCGGCGCATGGCCCGCAGGGCGAAGGCAGCGGCGGCAAGCGCCAGCACCGCGATGAGGATGACCGGCCCGAGTACCTCGCCGACCGACCAGGGCAACCCGGGTAGCGACGTTCCCGGCCACCATTGCTCGCCAGCCCACCACTGCGCCCCCTGCCACCAGGGCGTAAAGGGCAACAGGTCGACGTCGCCGATGTAGGGCCGTCTCCAGGCAAGTTCGGTGTCGATATACGCGCGCAACTCGCCCGTCGAGAGCGCGACAATGCCCGGCCAGGCGAGGCCCGCGAGCCCCGCGATGACCGCCGCGACACCCAGCCGCACCCGCTCGACCGCGGCGAACGGTTCGTCGGCCCGGCGCATCCACCGCCAGCCCCACACGAGCGCCAGAAGGAGCGCGAAAGCGAGACCGCTCGGTCGCGTGAGGGCCATCACGGTGACGACGAACGGCAGAAGGACCCACCGCCGGTCGAGCACCAAGATGAGCGAGCCGAACAGCAGGGCCAGGTGCAGTGACTCAGCGTAGGCCACCTGCAGAATCGGCGAGAGCGGCGCGACGCAGAACAACGCGGTGGCGAGCATCGCCGTGCCCGCGCTCAGCCAACGGCGTGCGAGCACGAAAAACAGCACGGCGGCGACGGCGCTCGCGAGAACCGAGATCGTGACGGCAACCGCCGCGAAACCCTGCGCGGAGCCGTCACCGATGATGGCCATGCCGACGCGAATGAGACCCGGGTACACGGGCATGAAGGCCCACGCGCTCTCGCCTGCGAGCCCGTTCTCGTCGCGCGGAATCTGGTCGGGATACCCGACGGCGGCGATGATGTAGTACCAGTGGCCATCCCAGAGACGAGCGAAGTCGAGGTACCCGGGGTTCGCGGCCGTCCAGGCGTTGCTGCCCTGACGTGCCGCGAACGACAGCAGGATGCCTGTGGTGATCAGCCGCGACGCCCCCCAGATCGTCAGTACGCCGACCCACCAAGGCACGCGCGCTAGCGCCGCTGCCCAACCGACACCCGTCACGCGCTGGTCAACCACGCCCGCAACCCGCGCTCACAGGCGAGAATCTGCTCGACCGGCACTCGCTCGTCGTCGGTGTGCGCGAGCGACGGGTCTCCCGGTCCGTAGTTGACTGCCGGAATGCCCAACTCGGCGAAACGCGCCACGTCGGTCCAGCCGTACTTCGGCGCCGGAGTGCCGCCGACTGCGGCGATGAAGTGTTGGGCGAGCGGAGCATCCAGACCCGGACGTGCCCCGCCGGCCGCGTCAGTGACCACCAGCTGGAGCTGGGGCGCTGCGGCGGCAAACAGGGTCCGTAGGTGCTGCTCGGCCTCGGCGGCGCTCTTGTCGGGGGCGAAGCGATAGTTGACCGTGAGCACGCCGGTGTCGGGGATGACATTGCCGGCGACTCCCCCGGTGATGCCAACGGCGTTGAGCCCCTCGCGGTAGATCAGGCCATCGACTTCGACCGACGCGGGCTCGAAAGCAGCGAGCGCCGCGAGCGCCGGAGCGAGGGCATGGATGGCGTTCTCGCCCATCCACGCGCGAGCCGAGTGCGCGCGTCGGCCGGTCGCCCGCAGTTCGACGCGCAAGGTGCCGTTACAGCCACCCTCAACAACGGCGTTGCTCGGCTCGGCCAAAATCGCAAAGTCGGCGGCCAGCAGCTCGGGGTGTAGGCGGGCGAGCCGACCGAGTCCGTTAAGTTCGCTCGCCACCTCTTCGTTGTCGTACCAGACCCAGGTCACGTCGTAGGTGGGCTCGGTGAGCTGCACGGCAAGCGCGAGCATGACCGCGCAGCCGCCCTTCATGTCGACGGTGCCGCGTCCCCAAAGGATTCCGGTGCCGGTGCCGGTGTCGGTGTCGGTGTCGGTGTCGGTGTCGGTACCAGTGCCGGTGCCGGTGTCGCCCTCCAGGCGGCTAGGCAGGTTGTCGTTGATCGGCACGGTGTCGAGATGCCCGGCGATCACCACGCGCTGCGCGCGGCCGAGCTGCGTTCTGGCGACGATTGCGTCACCGTCGCGGGTGATCTGAAGATGCGGGGCATGGATGCTCAACGCCCGCTCGACCGCATCGGCGATCGCCCGCTCGGCACCTGAGACGCTCGGCACGTCGCACAGTGCCCGGGTCAGCTCGACGACAGAGCCGTGCACGGGTAGCTCGAGGGGCGCAGACGCGGTGTCGGTCACGGCTCCAGCGTAATCGGGCCGCACGCCGCCGGTAGCCTGGAGACATGTCGAGCCCCGCCACTGCCTCCACCGCCTCCACTGCAAGCGACTCTGACCGCGCAACCCGCCGCGCCTGGGGTTACGGCCTCGCCACGGTGCGCCGAGCCGACGGCGAGGTGCTCGACACCTGGTTCCCCTCCCCCATGCTGGGAACGCTGCCCCACGGGCGCGACCCGTACATCGTGCCCGCCGAAATCGAGCACCTCCAGGGCGACGATGCGCGCCGGGGCGTGACACGCGAGGCCCGCACGGTGTCGATTGATCTGGATGGCCCGCCGGCATCTACCCCCGATGCCTACCTGCGCCTGCACCTGCTCAGCCACCGCCTCGTGAAGCCGAACACGATCAATCTCGACGGCATTTTCGCTCACCTGCCGATCGTGATGTGGACGACGGCCGGCCCCGTACACCCCGACGATTTCGACGCCCGCCGACCGGCGCTACAGCAGGAGGGAATCTCGGCGCTCGGCATCGACAAGTTTCCGCGGCTACTCGACTACGTCACTCCGCCGCGCGTGCGCATCGCCGACGCCTCACGGGTGCGCCTCGGCGCCTACGTGTCACCCGGCACGACCGTCCTGCACGAGGGCTTAATCAACTTCAATGCCGGAACCCTCGGCACCTCGATGGTCGAGGGGCGCATCAGCCAGGGTGTCGTGGTCGGCGACGGTAGCGACATCGGTGGCGGAGCATCCATCATGGGAACCCTCTCGGGCGGCGGAACGCACCGCATCGCGATCGGCGAGCGAGCGCTACTGGGCGCCAACAGCGGTATCGGTATCTCGATCGGCGACGACTCGGTCGTTGAGGCGGGCCTCTACGTGACTGCCGGGCAAAAAGTCATTCTGCTCGACGGCACCGTCGGTACCGACGGTCAGCCGCGCATCGTCAAGGCCGCCGCGCTTTCAGGGGTGCCCGGCTTGCTCTTTCGCCGCAGCTCACTCACCGGAGCCGTCGAGGTGCTGCCCCGCACGGGCGCGGGCGTGCAGCTCAACGAAGCCCTACACGCTTGAG
>JBBRWT010000041.1:0-15081 GCA_038249035.1 Actinomycetales bacterium | reverse complement strand
GCGCGAGGTCTTCGCTGCGGGCTGAACGGGGCCGTGCTCTCACAGCCGGCTCATGGTTGGCGCACTGAGTCTCCATATACCCCCAGGGGTATTCTTCGTAACGGAAGGGAGACACCATGACCATCTCCACCCGCACTCTCGCTATCACCGTCAGCACCCTCGCGGCAGTCGGCCTCGTGGTCGGAGGAGCTATTGCGCTCGTTCCGGCTGACACCTCGCCGACGACTTCTGCGATCGACACGATCTCCGTGACACCCAACCAGACCACGACCACCACCTCGACCACCGCCCCGACCACCGCCGCGATCGCAGCCGAGCCCGATGCGGTCGGCGCGATGTTGCTCTACATGGCCGAAGAAGAGAAGCTCGCCCAAGACGTCTACGACGCGCTCGGTGATCTCTGGGGTGCCCGAATCTTTGACCAGATCTCGAGCAGTGAAGTGACCCACGAAGAGCGCGTTTTGAGACTTCTTGATGCTCAGGGTCTCGCCGACCCGCGCACGGGTGTTGCGGGGCTCTTTACTGACCCAGAATTGCAGTCGCTCTACGACGACCTGATCGCGCTCGGCACCGAGAGCCGTGAGTCTGCTTTCCAGGTGGGCGTCATGATCGAAGAGCGCGACATTGCCGATCTGACGGACGCGATTCTTCTCACCGACGACCCGGCCGTCGTGACAGTGCTCGAGTCGTTGCGTTCTGCCTCACAGAACCACCTCGCCGCGTTCGAACGTCAACTCGGCTAACCCGACACTAGGCTCAGCTTCGTGCTGCAGCCGATTATTGCCGGGTTCATCGGAGCACTGACGGGCTTCGCGAGTTCGTTCGCCCTCGTCGTCGCGGGGCTCATCGCCGTCGGAGCGAGCCCCACCGAGGCCGCGAGCGGGCTGCTGACCCTCTGCATCGGCCAGGCGGTGCTCGCAGGGCTGCTGTCGTGGCGCTTTCGTTTGCCGCTGAGCTTCGCGTGGTCGACTCCAGGCGCGGCTCTGCTCGTCGCTGCTGAGGGCACGACGGGCTCATACAGCGCGGCCATCGGGGCATTCATCGTCTGTGGGCTGCTCATCCTGATTAGTGGCCTGTGGCCGTGGTTGGGTCGCGCAATGACGCGAATTCCGATGCCGCTCGCGGGGGCGATGCTCGCGGGCATCCTGTTTCAGATCTGTATAGCGCCCGTGACCGCGGTTCTGCAAGAGCCCCTGCTCGCTGCGCCGGTGATCATCGTGTGGCTGCTGCTCGTGCGCTGGCTGCCGCGCTGGGCGGTGCCCGCCGCGATGCTCGTCGCCATCATCGGCGTGGTCGTGAGTGCCGGCAGCGAGTGGATGACCGGAGCCACGCTCACGCCAGCGTTCACCCTGACCCTGCCGACGTTTGAGCCGCTCGTGATCGTGTCACTCGGGGTTCCGCTCTACATCGTCACCATGGCGGGGCAAAACGTGCCCGGATTCGCGGTGCTCAGCACCCTCGGCTATCGCGGCGTGCCCGCCCGCACGGTGCTCGCGGCGAGCGGGGCTGCGACCGCACTGGCAGCACCTTTCGGCGGCTATGCCCTCAACCTTGCCGCGCTCACGGCGGCACTCATGGCCGGCCCGGACTCACACCCTGATCCGGCTCGACGGTGGGTTGCTCCGATCGCCGGAGGCGTCACGTACGTCGCTCTGGGCCTGGGCGCCGGCGTCGCGACGGCCCTCGTGGCCGCGGCCCCGCCCATCCTGATCATCGCCGTTGCGGGCTTGGCACTGCTCGGAGCCTTCACCACCGGTCTGGTTGCCGCTTTCGAGGCACCCGAGACCCGACTGACCGCCGCCGTGACGCTCATCGTGGTGGCTTCCGGCGTCGTTGTGCTCGGAATCGGTAGCGCGTTCTGGGGGTTGTTGGTGGGCGGGCTGGTAATGCTCGTCACCCGACCGCGCCGCGCCGGAGATGTCGTTCCTTCAGAAACCGCCGAGCAGTAGGGTCAATGGCGCCCGAGTAGAGGAGCCATTCTTGACCACCACCCCCCCAGCAACGCCACCGACCCGCACCCGGTCGGCCGACGCCCGCCGAGAGGCAACGATCAGCGCCGCCCGCAAGGGCGCCATTTACGGCATCGTCATCTCGTTTTCTCTCGCTGCAGTGGTGGGCATCATCGCTCTGCTGGGCGGCGACTTCGGCGAGACGCAGGGCAAGATCATCTTGACGACCCTGCTGATGGGCGCCACGAGCATCACCGCGCTCTGTCACCTCGCGATCGCCGATCGAGCGATGCGCTTGGTCGGCTTTGTCGGCCTCGCGGCGAGTGCCGTCGCGCTGGTCAGCGGTGTCGTACTAATCTGGCGAGACTGGAACGATTCGGCCTTCGAAGACTGGCTAAGAGTTTTCGCCACGGCAGGCATCGTTGCGGTCAGCTTCGCCCACGCAAACCTGCTGTTGTTGCTGGCAGGTCGTCGTCGCCGTGTGATCCGCGTCGGGCTCATGGTCACCCTGGTCATGATCGCGGCGGTCGCCATCATGATCATCCTTCCGATCGTGAGCGAGGGCCAGATACCCGGTTTTGCAAACGAAGACTGGTACTGGCGTCTCTTCGGCGTGTTCGGAATCCTCGACGTGCTCGGCACCGTGGTGGTGCCGGTGATGGCGATCTTCGTGAAAGACGCTCCAGCCGTTGCTGTCGCCGATGCGGCTGGGGATGCTGCTGCCGGTGGCCCTGCCAGCCCGGGGCAACTCACGCTCACCCTGCCGGCCGAGCTCGCCCAGGTGCTCGAGCAGCGCGCCGCCGCCGACGGCGTGGACGCGGCCGAGGCCGCGCTTGCAGCTCTGCGTCGCGGCCTGCAGTAACCCCGCTCGCCTGCCCCGCTTCACGGCCCCGCTCGCTAGCCCCGCTCGCTAGCCCCGCTCGCTAGCCTTGAGGCATGACCGACCCCACTAACGCGCTGCCTCTTGACGAGAGCTCACGCGAGTCACTCGCTACGGTGGGCCTGCGCTACGCGCTCGTTGACACCGATGACAGCGCTGAGCATGACCGCTGGTTGCAGGCCGATCACCGGGGGTTTCACTTCGACGCGCTGACCGTCGAGCAGTTGGCCGAATATCGGCTTGGCTTGGCCGGCACGCGCTCGATTGGCGTGTGGGATGCCACTGCCGCCGAGCCCGACAGCCCGGTTGCGACGGTCGGTTCGTGGCGGTCATCGGTGAGCCTGCCTGGTGGGCGGTCGCTCGAAGCCTGGGCGATCAGCGCGGTCTCGGTCGCCGCCACTCATCGACGCCGCGGCATCGCGAGCGCCCTGCTTGAGGGCGAGTTACGGGCCGCGCAGGCCGCGGGCGTGCCGGTTGCCGCTCTCACGGTCTCGGAGGCCACGATCTACGGGCGCTGGGGCTTCGGCCCGGCGGCGTACACGGCCGACTACCGCATCGACACCCGCGGTCTACGCCTCACGAGGGCCCTACCGTCGGGTCGCGTGCACCGCGTGGACGCGCCGGCTTTGCGTGCCAGCGCGCCGGGCATCGCCGAGAGGTCTCGCGAGCGCACGGCGGGCGAGGTGCCTGTTGACGAACTGCGCTGGAACAGAATGTTCGCGATCTCGGCACGCACGGCTGACCACGCACGGCGGTTGCGCGCCGCGCGCTATGACGACGCAGAGGGTGAGCCGCAGGGGTTCGTGCTCTATTCGCTGAGAGAAGATGCCGCCGACTTCGCGGCACACACCCTGACGGTCGAGTATCTGTGCGCCGCCACCAATGACGCGTATGTCGCGCTGTGGCACTACGTTCTCAATCAAGACCTGGTCTCTACTGTGGTCGCGAGTCTTCGCCCGGTCGACGAGCCGCTACCGTGGCTCGTGTCGAACCCGCGGGCCGTGCAGACGACGGAGCGGCGCGAGCACTTGTGGCTGCGCATCCTCGACGTGCCCGCAGCCCTCGGTGCGCGCCGATTTGCTCATGCCGAGACGGTGCTGCTGCGGGTCACCGACCCGCTGGGCTTTGCTCACGGCGCGTGGATGCTCGTCGCCGACAGCCACGGACGCGCGACCGTCACGGCCGTCGACTCCGGCTCTGATTCCGGCGCCAGCGCATCACCGGCAGAGGCCGGCGTCGAGGCAGCGGTCATCGAGGCAGCGATCACCCAACCGGCGGTCATCGAACTCGGTGTGGAAGCCCTCGGCGCGCTACTGCTGGGCGGCACCCCGGTCGAGGCGCTGCGCCTCGCGGGTCGACTCGTTGAAGGCACGCCTGGCTCGGCGACGCGCTTCGACGCGCTACTGCACACGGCGCGGGCGCCGCACCTCAGCACCTGGTTCTGAGGCGCGCGTCGCTGTAGTGAGGTGCCCGTGGACTAGGCGACGAGCCCGCGGCGCTCGAGCAGTGGCCCGATGACGGCGTCGCGCCCGCGAAACTCGCGGTAGGCGTCGAGCGGGTCGCGCGTACCACCGATGCCGAGCACGTACTGCCGAAAGCGGTCGCCATTGGCGCGCGTCAGCCCGCCGTTTTCTTCGAACCACTGCACGGTGTCGGCGTCGAGTACCTCGCTCCAGATGTAGCTGTAGTAGCCGGCGTCGTAGCCGCCCGAGAAGGTGTGGGCGAAGTAGGTGCTCGAGTAGCGGGTCGGCACGGCCGGGTTGTCGAGGCCCACGCGCGCAAGGGCGGCGGCTTCGCAGGCGGCAACATCCGTCACGGCTGCGGCCTGCTCGGTGTTCAGCGTGTGCCAGGCCTGGTCAAGCAGTGCCGCGGCGAGGTACTCGCTCGTCGCGAAACCTTCACCCCAGGTTTGGCTGGCTCGAATCTTGTCGAGCGTCTCGGCCGGAATCTCTTCGCCGGTGCGGAAGTGCAGGGCGTAGTCGTTGACGATCTCTGGCCACAGCATCCACATCTCGTTAACCTGGCTCGGAAACTCGACGAAGTCGCGGTAGACGTTCGTGCCCGTGAACCGCGGGTAGGTGACGTGGGCGAACAGCCCGTGCAGCGCGTGCCCGAACTCGTGAAAGAACGTGTTGACCTCGTCGTAGGTGAGCAGCGTGGGCTCGCCCGCGGCGGGCTTGGGCACGTTGAGATTGTTGACGACGACGGTCGGATGCCCCAGTAGCGTGTTCTGCCCGATGAGCTCGTTCATCCACGCACCGCCGCGCTTACTGTCGCGGGTGTACAGGTCGAGCAGGTAGAGCCCGAGGTCGGATCCGTCGGCGTTGCGCACGTCAAAAACCCGCACTTCTGGGTGGTAGCCGACGAGGTCGGTGCGCTCGTCGAACGTGATGCCGTAGACCTTCGTTGCCGCAGAGAAGACGCCGCGCTGCAGCACACTCTCTGCCTCAAAGTACGGGCGTAGTTCGCTGAAGTCGACGTCGTAGTCGGCCTTGCGCACCTTCTCGCCCCAGAAGGCCCAGTCGTGGGCCTCGATGGGATGGCCAGCAAGTGCTTCGAGCTTTGCCTGCTCGGCGGCGGCGTTGCGCGCGGCAGCGGGCGCCAGGCGCTCGAGCATCGCCGCGACGCGCGCGGGAGTCTGCGCGGTCTGGTCGGCCGTGACGAACGCGGCGTGACTGTCGAACCCGAGAAGCGCAGCCCGCTCGGCGCGCAGTCGCACGATCTCGAGCAGCACAGGGCGGTTGTCGTGGTCTCCTTCTCGACTACCGCGGGCACGCGAGGCGGCCATGATCTGCTCGCGCACGCTGCGGTTCGTGAGGCTCTCGAGCCACGGGTGACCGGTGGGCAGCACGAGCGTCACGAGGTACTTGCCGTCAAGGCCGCGGTCTGCGGCGGCCTGCGCGGCCGCGCTGATCTCGCCGGGGCTTAGGCCGTCGAGTTCTTGGGGGTCGTCGATGACGATGGCGAGCTCGTTAGTGTCGGCGAGCAGGTTCTTCTCGAACGCGGTCTCGAGGGTTGAGAGCCGAGCATTCAGCTCGCTCAACCTGGTCTTCTGCGCGTCGTCGAGGCCAGCGCCAGCCAGGGTCATCTCGGTGTGGTGCCGCTCGATCAGGTAGCGCTGTTCGTCAGTGAGCTCGAGTTCGTGTCGAGCCTCATGCAATTGAGCGATGCGCCAATACAGTGCCGAGTCGAGGGTGATCGCGTCAGTGTGTGCCGCGAGCTTCGGGGCGAGTTCTGCCTCGAGTGCGTTGGTCACCTCGTTCGAGTCGGCTGAGGCCTTGTTGTAGAAGACCCGCAATGCGCGGGTGAGCAACTGACCGCTTTCTTCTAGCGGCACCATCGTGTTCTCGAAACTGGGCATGTCGCGGCGGCGAGTGATGTTCTGAATCTCGGCGAGCTGTTCGGCCATTCCTTGCTCGATTGCGGGCGCGTAGTGCTCGTCGGCGATCTCCGCAAACGGCGGTAGCTGGTAGGGCAGGGTGCTCGGGGCGAGGAACGGGTTCGACATGCCCCCAGCCTAAGCCCGAAAATGCAAAGAAGTCTCTGCAAACAACTCAATGCAAAGAAACACTTGCAAAGAAGTCTTTGCACTGCTACTCTCGAGTTATGGGACACCACCTCGACGAGCCAGACGGCCGCACCGCCGATCTTGACGGGCTCAAGGCGCTGGCGCATCCGCTGCGCATGCAGATCATCGAGTCGCTGTCGACCTACGGTGAGCAAACCGCGAGCGGACTAGCTGAGCGCCTCGGCGAGTCGAGCGGTGCGACCAGCTATCACCTGCGTCAGCTCGAAAAGCACGGCTACGTGCGAGAGGTCGAGGGCCGCGGAACCGGCCGCGAACGCTGGTGGGAGCGCGTGCCCGGCCCCATCCACATCGGCAGCCGCGAGCTCGACGGCAGCGAAGCCGGTCGTGCAGCCTCGCGCGTCATCATGCGCGAGTGGCTGCACCACCGCGAGTCCGCCGTGCGTGACGTGATCGATCGCGGGCACGATGTGCTCGCGCCCGAGTGGAGTGCTGTGATCGCGATGCAGTCGGCAAGCGTGCATGTCACGGCCGAGCAGCTCGACCACGTGAACCAGCGCGTTACCGCCCTGATCCTGGAATTCGCCAAAGAACACCGTGGCCAGCGCACTCCCGGTTCGCGCCCCGTGCAGCTGCAGTACTTCGGTTATCCCGTTCTCGACGGCATCGAGATTTCTGCCACCACCACACCTCTCGAAAAGAAATAAGGACTGATCATGACTACGACTTCGCTCACCATCGGCGAAGCGACTCTGCGCGAGTCCGCACTGCGCTTGTCAACGCGGCGCTTGTCCGCACTGCGCAAACTTGCCCTCAGTGCGGGTGTCGCACTCGTGCGCTGGGCCTACCGTCGCCCTGCTACTCCGACCCATGAGCAACAGTCGCTGCGGCTCGCCGCTCAGGCTGCAGCCCAACGGCAGCGCGAGAGCCTGCGGTACGGCATCGCGCAGTAGAAGTCATCGCAGCCTCACCGACCCAGCACCCCGCGCACAGCGCCGCGAAGCACCGATGCGCCACCGGATGATCCGAGCACCCGCATCGGGCAGGAGATACGCCCCGCGCCTCTCATCGCTCAGCGCGGGGTGTCGCCATCTTCGGTGACGATCGACCCGTCGCCGGCGATGCGGATGATCGTGCCGTCGTCGAGCTCGACCACCGGGCGGCCCTCCAGCCAGGTGAGAGTCCAGCGCCACTGGGTGGTGTCTCGCCCGAGCAACTCGCCTTCGACCGCGCGGATTGCGGCGCGCACCTCTGGGCTCAAGCGGGCGGGCGGCTCTGCGCCGACCGACCAGCGGGTTCCAAGTTGCATTGTTATGGTCTCTTTCGTCGATGAGGCGGGTCGGGTGTGCGTTAGTCGATGAATTGGTTATCGAGAGCTCTCGCGAGTGCCTGGGCCTCATCGAGGTCAAGGCCACAAGCAATCTCGGCGAGCAGTCGGTCCCCTGCGTCGATCGCCGCGATGCCGGCACGCGTTATCGATACTGTGTTTTCACGGCGTGACGTTGACGACGGCTCCACCACCACGAGGCCCAGTGAAGCAGCTTCTCTTAGGCGACGACTCACGCTGCTCTTGTCGAGGCCGAGCCCATCGGCGACTGCTTGCTGACTCAATGAGTCGTCGGGCCTGCGCAGTGCACACAAGATGGCATAGGTCGATGCCGAGACCCCGGAGCGCTGTCGCAATTGCACATCGAGGCGACTCTCGAGCCGTGAGGCCGTGGCGCGTGCGGCCAGCCACAGCTCGAGGACTGCTGCGCTGCGATCGGCGTCGGAATCGGCGTCGCCAGCGGCGTATGCAGAGGGCATGCGTTCATGATGGCAGGCAAGAGTTGGACAGACAACAGTTGCATGTGCAACTATTGCATCTCCCGCCGACCACTTCTTAACCCTGGAGCCTCATGCACGTTCTTCTTGTCCTTGACCACCCGTACGGCGCGCACGCGGGTGCCGATATTCCCCACCGGCGCAGCCTCGTCGTCGCCATGCTCGACGCGGCACGCGAAGGTCTCGATCGTGCCGGACACACCCACGAGACCATCGACCTCGCTGAGCTCGATCTCGACCCCGTTATGCGGGCCGACGATCTGGTGTCGTGGCGGCTGGGTGCCCAGCCGAGACCCGAGGTCGCAGCCCTCCAGTCACGTCTCGCGGCCGCTGATCACCTCGTCTTAGCATTTCCCATCTGGTGGATGTCGATGCCGAGTCGCACGAAAGGCTTCCTCGACCTCGTCTTGACTCCTGGCTTCGCCTACGACGAACCCACCCCCGGAGGGCGGCTTCACCGTCGCCTACACCGGCTGCAGGGTGTTTCGGCTCTGGTGGCGATGACGACGCCCGGGGTGCTGTACTCGGCCTGGTTCGGCGCGCCGGCGCGCCGCATCCTCAGCCGCGGCACCTTTCACCTCATCGGAATTCCGCGCGTGAAGTGGATCGCGATCGACCGATCGACGCAGCGATCGGCCGAATCCCGTCACCGCGCGCTCGACAGCGTTCGACGACGGTTTGAGCGGCTGCGACCGACCGCACCTCACTCGGCCGCGTTGTTGCCCGTGCCGCTGCCCGTCTCGAGCTCGTAAGTAACCCAGGTTGCGCGGGTGGCCAGACGATCGTAGACACGTTGCGCGCGCGCATTGTCGGCGGCCGTGATCCAGCGAATCGTGCCGCCGCCGTGCGCGCGCGCGTGCTGCTCGATGGCCGCGATGAGAGCCGTGGCCGCACCCGTGCCGCGCGTTTCGGGCTCGGTAAACAAGTCGTCGAGGTACCAGCCGGGGCCCGCCGTGAAGGTGTCGGGCTGCTCACGCACGTGGGCGAACCCGACCACGCGTCGGTCGAGCTCGGCCACTAGGCAGAACAGCGGGTGGTGGGCATCCAGCAGCCACGCCCACACGCCGTCGAGCACTGTCGAATCAAAATCGGTCTCGTAGAACACGCCGTAGGCGGTGAACAATTCGTGCCACCGTTGCTCGTCACGAACCTCGATCGGGCGCACCTCGATTCGACCCGCGCCGGAACGCCTCATAGCTTCGCTGCTCGTCGGCTCGCTGTGGTTCGGCTCGGTGCTCATCGTCTCAGTCTGGCCGACCTCGTCACTGACGCCTACCCACTCGGCAACGGCGCGTGTCTGCCACGCCGACACTTCTGGCCACCATTGCGGCGTGTTGCACTCACGCATGGGCGTGTCGCGCCGCACAGTCGGCAGAGCAGACACGCAGGCGCGCTCAACGTGGCGCGCTCAACGTGGTGCGCTCAACGTGGTGCGCTCAACGTGTCGGGCTCACCGTGTCGCATTCACCGTGGCGCGCTCAGGATGCCGCGCTCAGGCTGGCGGCAACTCGCCGAGCTCGATCTCGAGCACGGCGACCTCGTCGGCGGGGCTGAACGTGAGTTCGGCAATGCGTCCCACGGCGGCGAGGTCACCCGCCGCCAGTTCGAGCAGGGTGGGCCCGGCGATCACCGCGCGGGTGACCGGGGTCTTCTGCGAGGCCTTGGCGTCGGTCTTCGCGCGGCGGATTCCGATCAGCGCCGCCGACACGAGGGGCAGCAGCCCGCCGTGTTGAGCATCCACCCCCAATTCGTCGACGGTGGGCCACGGCGCGCGGTGCACTGAGCCGCCGTACCCACCAGAACCGTGCCCCTCAGAACCGTGCGTCCAGCTCCACACCTCTTCAGTCGCGAACGGGATGACCGGCGCAAAGAGCCGAACGAAAACGTCGATCGCGAGCTGCAGTGCCCTGACCGCACTCGCCTGACCTTGCGCGCCCTGCGAGCCGTAGGCGCGCTCCTTAACGAGTTCGAGGTAGTCGTCGGTGAAGGTCCAGAAGAACTGCTCGGCAACCTCGAGCGCGCGGGCGTGGTCGTAGCCCTCGTAGGCCTGCGTCGCGGTGCGCACCACCTCGCCCAGGGTGGCGAGCATGTCAATATCGAGCGGCTCGGTGATAGCATCCGTGCCAGAAATAGCGCCCGCGGGCGCCTCGAACGAATACACGAACTTGGCTGCGTTGAGCACCTTGATGGCGAGGCGGCGGCCGATCTTGATCTGCTTCGGGTTCTGCGGGTCGAACGCGGCGTCGGTGCCGAGTCGCGACGATGCGGCCCAGTAGCGCACCGCATCGCTGCCATGTTCGTCGAGCATGCCGGCTGGGGTGACGACGTTGCCCTTCGACTTCGACATCTTCTTGCGGTCGGGGTCGACGATGAACCCCGAGATGCCGGCGTTCTTCCACGGCGCGACGCCATGCTCGAGTTCGGCACGCAGCACGGTCGAGAACAGCCAGGTGCGAATGATGTCTTGACCCTGGCTGCGCAGGTCGTACGGAAACACCAGGCCGAACAGTTCGGGGTCGTCTTCCCAGCCGCCGGCAATCTGCGGCGTGAGCGATGACGTTGCCCAGGTATCCATGATGTCGACCTCGCCGACGAACCCCTTCGGCTGACCACGCTGAGCTTCGTCAAAGCCAGGGGCGGTCAGAGAGCTGGGGTCGATCGGCAACTGATCTTCGGTCGGAACAATCGGCTCACCGACCTGCTCACCGTTCTCGTCGAGCCGGTACCAGACCGGAATCGGCACGCCGAAGAAGCGCTGCCGCGAGATCAGCCAGTCGCCCGAGAGCCCGCCAACCCAGTTCTCGTACCGAACGCGCATGTAGTCGGGGTGAAAGTCGACCTCGCGCCCGCGCTGCAGCAGGCGGGCATTGAGTTCTTCATCGCGCGCACCGTTGACGATGTACCACTGTCGGGTTGTGACGATCTCGAGCGGCTTGTCACCCTTCTCGAAGAACTTGACCGGGTGCGTGATCGGGCGCGGCTCACCCTTGAGGTCACCCGACTCGCGCAGCAGTTCGACGATGCGCGCCTTAGCGCTGAAGACTGTTTTGCCGGCCAGCTCGGCGTACGTCTCGAGGCCCGCGCCCTCAATACCGTCGGGGGCATCGCTCAGGATGCGGCCGTCCTTGCCCAAAACGGGCCGCAGCCCGAGGTCAAGTTCGCGCCACCACACGACGTCGGTCACGTCGCCGAAGGTGCAGACCATCGCGATGCCCGACCCCTTGTCTTGCTGGGCGAGGTGGTGAGCCATGACGGGCACCTCAACACCAAACAGCGGCGTGGTCACGGTCGTGCCGAAGTACGGCTGGTAGCGGGGGTCATCAGGATGCGCCACGAGCGCCACGCAGGCCGGAATCAGCTCAGGTCTCGTCGTCTCGATGTCAATCGTTCCGCCGTCGGGGGTGTGAAAACTGACTCGGTGAAAGGCGCCCGGCACTTCTTTGTCTTCGAGTTCAGCCTGGGCGACGGCAGTGCGGAACGTGACATCCCAGAGGGTGGGGGCATCCGCTCGATACGCCTCACCGCGAGCCAGGTTGCGCAAGAACGCGCGCTGCGCGGCACGCTGTGCGTGGTCGCCGATCGTGCGATAGGTCTGAGTCCAGTCGACGCTGAGGCCGAGCGTGCGCCAGAGGTCTTCGAACTGCTTCTCGTCTTCGGCGGTCAGCCGCTCGCAGAGCTCGATGAAGTTGCGGCGGCTGATCGGCACCTGGTCGGCGGCCTTCGAACTCGCGTTGTCGCCGCCCTCGAGCGGAGGCGTGAAGTCTGCGCTGTACGGCAGCGAGGGGTCACACCGCACTCCGTAGTAGTTCTGCACGCGACGCTCGGTTGGCAGGCCGTTGTCGTCCCAGCCCATCGGGTAGAACAGGTTCTGGCCGCGCATCCGTTGAAATCGCGCGGCGAGATCCATGTGGGTGTAGCTGAAGACGTGCCCAATGTGCAGCGAGCCTGAGGCGGTCGGAGGGGGAGTGTCAATCGAGTAGACCGAGTCGGGGCCCCCGGCGACAGCGGCGTCGCGGTCGAACAGGTAGGTGCCCTGTGCCTCCCACGCGGCACCCCACTTTGCTTCGAGACCTTCGAGGGCGGGCTTATCGGGCAGGCTGGCGTGGCTCATCGCAGGTCTCGCTTCGCTGTGGGCGGCACCGTGTCAAAAGGTAAGGGTGCCTGAATGTGGAGTGTGCGTTAAGCGTACCGGCCAGCCACAGGCGTAGCGTCGACGTCATGACTGCAGATGTTTCGGCTCCTCCTGCCCGCTACGACGACCTCCGCGCTGTGTTCGTGAATTGCACGCTCAAGCGCAGCCCCGAACTCAGCCATACGCAGGGCCTCATGGAGCGCAGCATCGCCCTCATGCGCACCCAGGGGGTCAACGTCGACACGATCCGCATCGTCGATCATCCGGTCGCGTTCGGGGTCTACCCCGATATGCGAGAGCAGGGCTGGGCTGAGGATGCCTGGCCAGAACTGTGGCCGCGCATCGAGCAGGCCGACATTCTGGTCGTCGGCTCGCCGCTCTGGCTCGGCGACCCTTCTTCAGTGCTACGGGTGTTCATAGAACGCCTCTATGCCATGAGCGGCTTGTTCAACGAGAAGGGCCAGTACGTCTTCTATGGCAAGACGGCCGGCACGATCATCACGGGCAACGAAGATGGCGTGAAGCACGCTGCGATGTCAATTCTCTATGGGCTGCAGCACATCGGCTACACGATCCCACCAGCCGCTGACGCCGGCTGGATCGGCGAAGCTGGCCCCGGCCCGAGCTACCTCGACGAGGGCTCAGGCGGCCCCGAAAATGACTTCACCAATCGCAACACCACCTTCATGACGTGGAACCTGCTGCACCAGGCCCGCGCGCTCAAAGACGCCGGAGGGGTGCCTGCGTTCGGCAACCTGCGGGGCGAGTGGAACGCGGGTGAGCGTTGGGGCTACGACGCAAACCCCGAATACCGGTAGTTCCTAGTTACGGCGCAGGGCGGCGGCCGGCTCGACCGATGAGCATGCTCGCACCGACGCCGATTGCGGTCATGATGATCGCCTCGCTCTCGGGCGTGAGCCAGGTGGCGAGTGTTGGGCCGTCGAAAGCCACCAGGGCGAGCAACATCAAGGCCCCGAGAGTTGACGCCACGAGACCGCCCATAATGGAGAGGGCCGTGGTCGACCAGCTCAATGTCGTCGAGGATCCGAATCGAGCGACAAAAGTTGGCGTCATGGTCACGACGAGCGGAGCGAAGTGGTAATTCGTTCCCGGGTTGGCAAATGCAAGCACCACCCACACCGCCGAGATTGCGACGGCGATCGCGGATCCAGCGAGGACGCGTGCTGGGGCTCGGTCTGAGGTTTGGGTTGGGTCAGCCGTGGCACTGGTTGACTCTGAATCGCTGATTGACATGGTGACGCTTATCCGGTGCGACGGGAGAGAGCGACCAATGCCGTGGGGTCGGTCACCACGATGCGCCCGCGCGCTTGGCGAATGATGCGTTGGGCAGCGAGCTCGGCCATAATTTTGCTCGTCGACTCCCGCGTCGCGCCGACGAGGCCTGCCAGTTGCTCGTGCGTGACCCGCACGCCCCGAGAACCCGAGAGCGTGCGGTTCGAAGGTTTCTCTGCCAGCGTCACGAGGGTGCGAGCGATCCGGGCCGAGAGCGGCCGGTGCGCCTGATCGGTCAGGCGTTCTTCGAGCCGGGCGACCTGCTCGCCGAGTAGCCGTGCAATGCGTACCGCGATGCGCGGGTCAGAAAGCAAGAACCGTTCGACGTCACGCACCTCGAGCCGACAAATTAGCGAGTCTTCGATCGCTTCGGCATAGTTGTCGTGCATGCGCTGGCCGACGAGCACCATCTCGCCGAAGACGGCCCCCGGCTCGAGAATGCCGATCGTCATCGCTTTTCCGTCTTCGGTGACGCGAAAGACCCGAATGCGCCCCGTCTTCAGAATGAACAGCGACGATGAGGGCTGACTCTGGCTGAAGACCAGTTCGCCGCGAAGAAAGCGCTGTGACGGAGCCGTGCGGTCGAGTTCGGCCATCTCGTCTGCCGACAGGTCAGAGAACAGCTCGACCGCGTTGAGGCAGCTGAAGGTGCGGGTGAGCGGATCACTCTCGAGTTCGCCCCGCCGCGATGCGTCGGCAAATCTGCCGCGGCGCTCTTGTGCCACGATCGCGTCGAAACCGCTCTTCCAGTCGTCAACCATTGCGCTTGCGAAGAATCAGGGTCGCCACGGCTCCGAGGATACCCCGGTCGATGGCGTAGGTGGTGCGCGTTGTGGTGACCACGATCGGCCTCCTTCTCTGGCCGCGTTCTTCGCGGCTGGCCTCACGGTAGAACCGGCCGTGACGCAGCTTCTGCACGCTGGCGTACACAGCCCGAAACTGCTCGAGTGCCAGACTGCGGGCATGCAGATTGAGATTCTTCACATCGACGAGTGCCCCAACTGGCGCGAAGCGGGGGTGCGAATGCGCGCCGCGCTCACCACGATCGGTTCTGAGGTCGGTGCCATCGATTACCACCTGCTGACCGACGCCGCGCAGCTCGGCGAGCTTCCCTTCGCCGGCTCGCCGACAATCCTGGTCGACGGTGTCGACCTCTTTCCGTCTGACGGCGCCACCACCGACCTCGCGTGCCGCGTGTATGTGAGCAACGGCCGTATGGCCGGGCTGCCGACGGTTGACGAACTGGTGGGGGCCCTGCGAGCTCGAGGGGCCGCGCATGTCACGGGTTGAGTTCACCGGGTACGCCGGCGCGCAGCTTGCCGCGCGGCTTGAGACACCCGAGGGTGACCCGCGCGCCTACGCGGTGTTCGCGCACTGTTTTACGTGTTCGAAAGACTCGCGCGCGGCATCCCGAATCGCCCGCGCTCTGACGGCGAGCGGTATAGCTGTGCTGCGTTTCGACTTCACCGGGCTGGGC
>JBBRWT010000040.1:0-15234 GCA_038249035.1 Actinomycetales bacterium | reverse complement strand
CGACTGCAGCAACCCGCAGTCTCCGGTCTTGCAGTTCGATACCGGCAGCGGAACCCGCACGCCCGTCGCGCTCACTCCCGCGGGCTAAGCGCAGCGCTGCAGAGCGCTGCAGAGGGCGCAGAGGCGGCAAAACAACCGCGGTGGCTCCCTCGTTTCGAGGTTGCCACCGCGGTCGCGAGTACTGGCAGAGTCGCGGCGCCGAGAGGGTTCCGGCGTTGAGCCGAGTTTGAAGAGCGCTCACGGTCTGGGGGCCGACATCGCCGTCGGCAGTCACCCCGAGGTGGTTCTGCAGGGCCTTCTTGCTTTGGGGCCCGAAGTCTCCGTCGGCAGTCACCCCGAGCGCAGCCTGGGGCGCCTGGGCGGCCAAAGGTCCCCACACTGACCGTCGACCGTCAGCGTGGCGGCGGGCACGGCGGGCGCGTCTGCCTTCCGAGCCACGTCGCTGCGAGCCTGCTTCGCGTCGTCGTCGTCAATCCCCGCCATGTGGTTCTCTTTCGGGATAAGCCCACCCAGCGCCGCAGTCGTCGACCTCGCCGAGCAGGGGCGTCACCGTAGCCCAGTCACTGAATGGCCAGGAAGGGTCTGGGCCCCGGACTAAAGGCCGGAGTACGAGTGCAGGCCCTTGAAGAACAGGTTGACGATCGTGTAGTTGAACACCACCGCTGAGAAGCCGATGATCGCCAACCATGCCGAACGATCGCCGCGCCAGCCGCGCGTCGCGCGAGCGTGAATGTAGCCCGCGAACAGAGTCCAGATGATAAAGGTCCAGACCTCTTTGGTGTCCCAGCCCCAGTAGCGGCCCCACGCGCGCTCGGCCCAGATGGCGCCCGCGATAAGAGTGAAGGTCCAGAAGACAAAACCGACGACGTTGACGCGATACGCAAGTGACTCGAGGGTGGTCGCCCCCGGCAGGGTGTCAAGAAAACGCAAGCCCTCGACTTTGCGTACCTCGCGCTGGGTGCGCAGCAACTGCATGATTGACAGACCGGCGCCGATCGCGAAAAAGCCCGTTGCCAGCGACGCGACGAACACGTGGATCACGAGCCAGGCCGATTGCAGCGCCGGCGGCAGCGGCACGACGTCGACGTAAAAGTTGACGGTGACGATTCCCAGCGACAGCACGGTCATGCCCGTGATGTAGGCACCGAGGAACCGCAGGTCTTTCCAGAACTGCATGACGAGAAAAACGCCCATGCCGATCGCCGTGGCGGTGAGTCCGAACTCGAACATGTTGGCCCACGGCACGCGTTCGGCGGCCACGCCCCGCAGTACGGTCGCGCTGAAGTGCAGCACCCAGCCGAGCACCGCGAGCGCGAAGGCGGCGCGTTGGTAGCGGGTGGCGCCCGACGTCTGCTCAGCATCCGCCGCGGCGACTGTCGGCGGGCGCACCACGGTAGTCACGCCGCCAGAGACCGCGACCGAGCTCTCTCTCGGGCGAGCAATGGCAGCAGGCGGGGCCTTGGCCGCGCTGCGCTTCGCGAGGTCTAGCGTGAACAAGATGAACGCGATGGTGTACACGCCCATGGCCGAGTAGAAGGCGACGAGCGAGAGGGCGACGAGGTTCTCCATGAGGCCTCTAGCTTAAGCGCGGGATGCTGAGAACCGGGTCGATCCGGGTCTTTCGACTCTGTGGCCACCAGGGCGAGGCTATAAGAATGAAGCCATGGCTAGACCTTCACGACCGCCGGCACCCGTCACCAAGAAGAAGACCAGAAAGGCAATGTCGCCGCGTACCGCGCAGTTCATTGCGATCGGCGTGGTGCTGGCTTTCTTGGCTGCCATTGTAGCCATCGTGCTCAGTTCGATGCAGGCGCCCGGTAGTAGCTCTGGTCTACCCGAGGTTGACACCGGAGTTACCGCTCAGGTGCAGCGTGACGACGCGCACGCGATCTCAAGCCCGGCCAGCCCTAAGGTGACGGTGGTTGAATTTCTCGATTTCCAGTGCCCAGCATGCGCCGCAGCGAGCCAGGCTGTTGCCGAGCTGAAGGCCCTGTACGGAGACCGTGTCGAGATCATCATTCGCAACTTTCCTCTCACCGACATTCACCCCAACGCTCTGAATGCCGCGCTCGCCTTCGAGGCCGCCGCAGCCCAGGGCGCCACGGTCGAAATGTACGAGGCGCTCTTCGCCACACAGCAGCAGTGGGGCACGGGAACGGGCTCTCAGGCCGCGGCCTTCCGCGGGCTCGCCGAAGATCTTGGGCTCGACATGGCCGAGTTTGACCGTGTTGTGGCCGACCCCGCGACCCTCGATCGCATCGCGCGCGACCGCGATGACGCGGTAGGGCTCGGGTTGCAGGGCACGCCGAGTTTCTTCATCGACGGCGAGCCCGCTGCAATCGCCTCACTGAGCGACCTGCGCACGCTCGTTGAGGCGAAGCTGAACTAGCCGCGTCCGCCCGAGGGGGCGGCGACTGCTGCGGCTGTTGCTTCGGCGAGGTTGGGGGCGCTCACCCCGAGTTCGGCGAGGTGGGCGTCGGCAAGCTCGTCGACCGCGCGCTCAAGCCCGGGGTCATCGCCGCGAGCGAGCCCGGCGTACTGCAACCGCACGCCGTCGGCATCTTCGTCGCCGTAGGCTCCGGCGACGACCCACAGCCGGCGGCGCGGCACAAAGAGACTCGTCAGTAGGCCCAGCAGCGCGAGCACGGAAGAAATGAGAACTCCCGCTTGCGTGGGGTCGTGGTGCACGTCGAGACTCACGAACCTCGGCAGGCTCGTGAACTCGACTGAACCGCGGCCGTCAGGCAACTCGACCGCGTCGCCCAGGCCGAGCACGATCGACTCAGCGTCGGAGTCGCCACCCGTGATCTGGGTCAGGTCTTCCGTATTCAGCGAGTAGACATTTCGTGGCACGCCCTCATTGATGCCCAGGTCTCCGATGAAGGCGTTGAGGGTGAGTACCGGCTGGTCGGGCTGGGGAAAGATCGACGTCAAGGCGCCCGACTCGAGCGCGACGGCAGAAGGGTAGAAGAACCCGATCATGCCCAACTGGTCGTCGAGGCCGTCGGGTACCTTGACGACTCCGAGACTCGTCAGGTTGCCGTCTTGTGGCAAGAACGGCACGGGCTGACTGAACACCGCAGTGCCCTCAGGGTCGTACACCGTGATCCAGGGGGCGAAGCCGTTGCCGAGCAGATAGCTCGTCGTGCCCGCGATCGAGATCGGCTCGTTGACCTTGATCTGCTCTGCACGCTCGACGCCGCTCTCGACCACCGTCACCGAGGCAGTGAAGTCAAGAGGGATGGGCGCGCCGGTCGTGGTGTTGAGGTCATAGACCGCCTCGAACTCATCGAGGCGGATCGAGAACGGGTCGAGTCGCGTCTCATCGAAGAACCGGCCGGGGCTAAACGAGTCGAAGCTCGTGAGCTGGTTCGTGAAGGTCTGGTCTTGCACAATGACGCGCTGGCCGTTGTAGCCGAAGCCTCCGGCTAGGCCGACCGTCGCGAGCACACCGACTAGCGCGAAGTGGAAAACGAGGTTGCCGGTCTCGCGCAGGTAGCCGCGCTCGGCCGAGAGCGAGTCGCCGTAACGAACAACTCGGTACCGCTGGCGGCGCAGCACCCGATGCGCGGCAGCGAGAGCCGCCGCGACATCCCCGGGTGCCCGACGCTCGGTGTGCCCGACTAGACGATTTAGGCGCGCCGGAGTCGCGGGGGGCGCGGCCCGCAACGCGCGCCAGTGGTGCTGCGTGCGCGGAATCACGCAGCCGATCAACGAGATGAACAGCAGCAGGTAGATGGCCGAGAACCACACCGAACTGTAGGTGTCAAACACCTGAAGAGCGTCGAGCACAGGAAACAGGTCGGGGTTAGTGCGCTCGAACTGCACCACGCCATTCGGGTCGGCTGAGCGCTGCGGCACCAACGAGCCAGGAATCGCCGCAACAGCCAGCAGCAGCAGCAAGATCAGCGCCGTGCGCATGCTGGTGAGCTGACGCCAGATGAAGCGCAGCCAGCCGACGGCGTCGAGCCTCGGCTGAGCGATCGCAGCACCCGTAGGTGACACTGCTGTCGCCTGGGCAGCCGGCTCAGAGTCGTAGTGGTCAGAGGGGCGTAACGGTTCCACCGATCACCGCCCCGAGGCTCGAGATGAATTGCTGCCACAGACCCGTGACCATGGCCAGTCCGATGAGAATGAGCAGGGCGCCGCCCATGATGTTGATGACCCGGATGTTGCGCTTGAGCCAGTCGGTTGCCCCCGCGACCCAGCGGAATCCGAGCGCAACGAGCAAGAACGGTATGCCCAGCCCGAGGCAGTACGTGAGCCCGATGATCGCAGCCCGCCCGATGTCGCCCTCGTTGATGACGAGCGCGTTCACGGCGATGAGAGTGGGGCCAATGCACGGCGCCCAGCCGAGGCCGAACACGATGCCGAGCAGCGGTGCCCCGCCGAGCCCGGTCGCCACCGAGACGCGCGGTGCAACAGACCGCTGCAGAAACGACACCTGCCCGATGAAGACGAATCCCATGAGAATCACGATGACACCGGCGATTCGAGTGATGAGGTCGATCCAGGGCAGCAGCAGCAGGCCGGCCGTGGCGAACACGATCGAGAAGCTCACGAACACGACGCTGAATCCCAGCACGAAAAGCGCGACGCCGAGCAGCAGCCGACCTCGGCGCTGCTCGAGTTCGGCCGCGCTCGTGACTCCGCCGATGTAGGCGAGATAGCCCGGCACGAGCGGCAGTATGCACGGCGAGGCGAAGGCGAGAAACCCGGCGGCGAGCGCGATCGGCACAGCGAGTAGCAAGTTGCCACTCAGCACGATCTCGCCGATGGGGTTGACCCCGGCCATCGCGAGGGCGTTCACGGCACTTCGGCGAGCGTGTCGCTGATCATCGAGCGCAACACGCTCGGCTCGCTCACGAGGCCCGAGATACGCGCGGCGACACGGCCCTGTCGGTCGAGCACGAGCGTGGTGGGCACCGACGTCGGAGCCACCTGACCGGCGAACGCAAGGCGCGCCGACCCGTCGCTGACATCGAGGATCGAGGGGTAGGTCACCCCAAACTCCTTTGCGAACGACAGCGCGGTGGGCGCCTGGTCGTAGATGTTCACGCCGAGAAAGCTGACGCCGTCAGGGGCGAACTGTTGCGCGAGCCGCTCGAGGTCGGGCGCTTCGAGACGGCACGGGGGGCATCCGGCGTACCAAAAGTTCACGACGAGCACGTCGCCTCGATAGTCGTCGCTCAAGACGGTGTCGCCGTTCTCAATCACGCCGGCGAAATCGATGGGTTCAGCGCGGTCGGCTACGGCGATCACCGTATAGGCGCCGTCTCCCGAAATGTAGCCCTGGCCGGTGCCCTCGCGGTACTGCTCAGCGAGAGGGTCGTTAGCCGTGCAGCCCGAGAGGGCGACGGCGCCAACAACGGCCAGCGCGATCGCGGCGAGACGGGTGGTGCGGCGGCGGTTCACACTGCGGCTGTTCACACTGCTCCCAAGTCGGTGGCGGCCGAGAGCAAGTCTGCGCCGGGATCCTGATAGCCGACCTCAGTAAACCGACCATCGGCCCACGCGAAGCTCGTCACGCTCGAGAGTGAGCAGCGTCGCTTTCGCGGGTCGTGGTGTAGCGGCTCGCCGGCGAGGGCCCGGTGAACCATCCAAATGGGCAACTGGTGGCTGACCAGCACCACTTCACCCGCGTCGACTGACTCGCGGGCGTCGTGCATGGCGGCGAGCATCCGAGCCGCGATCTCGGCGAACGGTTCGCCCCAACTGGGTTTTCGAGGGTTCACGAGCAACGGCCAGTTCACGGGGTTGGCTAGCGTGCGACCGTTCATGCGCATGCCCTCGAAGCGGTTGGTGGGTTCGATGATGCGTTCGTCGGTGCGGATCGTGAGGCCAAAACCCTCGGCCCACGGCGCCGCCGACTCTTGAGCGCGCTGCAGGGGGCTGGCATAGAGCGCGGTCACCGGATGCCCGGCCAGCGTCGCGACGGCCGCTGCGGCCAGTCGATGCCCGAGGTCGCTGAGCCCGAAGCCCTCAAGCCGCCCGTAGAGCACGCTGGTGGGGTTGTGCACCTCGCCGTGCCGCACAAGATGGACGAGGTCGGCGGGCATGGCTCAAGTCTAGAGTTCGGCGGCTTTGGCTCTGCCGAGAACGCTGCGGCCGGGGGGCCTGCACCCCGCCGGTAGACTCGTTTCTCGTGACTCGCACCGTGGTATCTCAGCTCTCTGCCCTGCCCGACAGCCCCGTGACAGTGGCTGGCTGGGTCGAGACCGTTCGCGACCAGAAGAAGGTGCAGTTCGTCATTCTGCGCGACGAGTCGGGGGCGGTTCAGCTGGTCAACCCTGCGACGAGAGACCTCGACGAAACAGCCACTGACGAGCAGCGTTCAGCGGCAGAGCTCACCGAAACCCTCGGCGCTCTCGCGCACGGAACCATGATTCGCGTGAGCGGCGACCTCAAACACGACGAGCGCGTCAAGCTGGGCGGCATCGAGGTCAAGATCAGCAGCCTTGAGGTGGTGAGCGAGGCCCTGCCCGAGACGCCGATCGCCGACGACTCGAGCCTCGACAAGCGCCTCGACTGGCGCTTTCTCGACCTGCGCCGCCCCGAGGCCGCGCTCATCTTTAAGATTCAGACGACCTTCGAGCACGCGCTGCGCACCTGGTGGGTGGAGCGCGACTTCATCGAGGTACACACGCCGAAGCTCATGGCCAGCGCCTCAGAGAGCCGAGCTGAGTTGTTCGAGCTGGAGTACTTCGACACGAAGGCGTACCTCGCCCAAAGCCCGCAATTCTTCAAGCAGATGGCGCAGTCGGCCGGCTTCGGCAAAATCTTTGAAATCGGTCCGGCCTTTCGCGCCGACCCGTCCTTCACCTCGCGTCACGCGACCGAGTTCACGTCGATTGACGCCGAGGTCAGCTGGATCGACTCGCATGAAGACATCATGGCGATGCACGAGCAGCTGCTAGTGGCCGCGTTCACTGCCGTTGTCGAGAAGCACGGCGCCGCAATTGCGGCCGCGTTCGATCTCGAAGTGAGCGTGCCCACGACGCCTTTCCCCCGCATCCCGCTCGCCGAAGCTCGTCAGATTGTGGCTGAGGGCGGCTACGAGATTCCGCGGGCCGATGGTGATCTCGACCCCGAGGGCGAGCGACGGCTGTCGGCGTGGGTGAAGGCCAACCACGGCAGTGACTTCGTGTTTGTGACCGACTACGCCACCGGCATCCGGCCGTTCTATCACATGCGTCGCGAGGGCGACCCGACGATCACGAACAGCTACGACCTGCTCTACAACGGCGTCGAGATCTCGACCGGAGCCCAGCGCGAGCACCGCGTCGACGTGCTCAGAGCGCAGGCCCGCGAGAAGGGTCTGGAGCCCGAAGAGCTCGAGTTCTATCTCGACTTCTTCCGCTACGGCGTGCCGCCCCACGGCGGTTTCGGCATGGGCCTTGCTCGCGTGCTCATGCTCATGCTGGGGCTCGGGTCGATTCGCGAGACCACCTACCTGTTTCGCGGACCGACCCGACTGCTGCCGTAGCAGCGTGTGATTGCGCGGCTCGAACGCTACGTAGCGCTCGCGGCCACCGCCCGCGTGCCACTATGGTCAATTTCTCGCATTCTGGCCCGAACGTTCGAGCCCGGATGCGAGATACGGGCCACAACGCGGTGCCTGTCGCCGGGGAGGGAGTGCGACCGCCCGTTAGACCGGAAAGTCGGGCCGGATGCCCCACCCGGTGTGCTGTTCGAGTCGCGCAAGCAGAGTGAGGGCCTGCAGCCGCGCATGGTCGTCGCTCACCGTGGAATAGACGTCGATCGCCAGCGGCGGCGGTTCGCCGAACTTCGGAATCTCGATCTCGGCCCACGCGCCGTCGCCAAAGCCCGCACCATCGAGCTGCACGAAGGGGCGCGTGGTGCGCTGCCGCTCGACGGGGCGGTCGATGGAGAGAGCGACGATGGCAAGGGCATCCAGTTTGGTCACCGCGCTCATCACCACGATCGTGGCGCAGTACTCGGCCTGTGGCGACCTTGTCGGCGGTGCGGGGCGGCGCAGCAGTTGCCGCAACGGTTCTAGCATGGGTTCACGCTAGGCGGCGAATCTGAAAAGCCACCGGCGAGCGCGGCTCAGGTAGCTCTCCACGGTAAACGGTCGAGCAATAAGAGGAAGATCCCCAGCTTCGACTGTGTGCGGTGGCCCATAGCATAGGCATCATGACCTTTGCTCCGGCCACGAGCGCTCGGGAGATGGACCGCGCAAGCACCTTGGTGTCGACTGTCTGCGCGACGGCGACCACGACGCGCGAGTTGTTGGAAGGCATAAATCCCCTCCTTCGTCACGCGGTAAACGCCGACGGCATCTTCCTCAGCACGACTGATCCGGTCTCGGGAGTATTCAACTCTGAGGCGGTCGTAGCGGGGTTGCCTGACGAGATGCGCGCTCCGTGGATGCGTAACGAGTTCATGCAGATCGACCTCAACAAGTTCAGCGACCTGCGCCGCGACGGAGTCGTCGCAGTCACACTGCACGATGCAATGCGAGCGACGGGGCAGAGCAGCCTGCGCAACACCGAGGTGAACGCTCGTTTCGGCTACGGCCCGGAGTTGCGTGGAGTATTCGCGACAGGAAACGCCTGCTGGGGGGTCGTCAACCTCGCACGTGAGGTGGGCAGGCCAGACTTCAGCGAAGCGGATCGCATCTGGCTCGCTAAGGTTCGGGATGACATTGCTCGTGGTCTGCGCCGTGCGGTTCTGAGCCGCACCATGCTCGGCCCCGACAACATCAAGCCGGGAATCATCATGCTCGACCCCGACGGCCACATCATGTCGCAATCCGAGAGCGCTCCGGGGCTTGTGGCGGATCTATGGATCGCACCGCTCGACGGCGGCCCCGACGAGGCTCTGCCCTGCCAGGCGGTCTCCGTCGCGTCGGTCGCTCGTGCCCGCGCCCTCGGAGTCATCGACACACTCGAGCCAGTGTCGCGCGTGCAAGGGCTATCGGGCCACTGGTTGAGCTTGCGGGCAACCCACGCCATGACGCCCGACGGCAAACTCGCACACATCGTGCTCACCATTGAGCCCGCGCACCCCGATGACATCATGGCCATGATTTCAGTGGCCTATGACTTGACCCCCCGCGAGCAGGAAGTCTTTCGCGAGCTCCGCACGGGAGACACGATCGACGAAACTGCTGCGCGCATGTTCATCTCGCCGCACACCCTGCGTACGCACGTGCGGTCACTGTTCGCCAAGACCGGAGCCTCGTCACGTGGAGAGCTTCTCAGCCACCTGGTGATCCACCGCGCGGCTGACTGAACGAATTACTCCCCGTCGTTCGGGCAGACCTATTCAGGCGCGCTGCCCGCGTTCGAGTCGACCGCCGCGAGTGACGTGTGCCCAGCGCAAGAACGCGCCGAATACCAGTAACACGAAACCGAAGAGGAACTCCGCCCCCAGTGTTGCTCCCGTCGACGCGAGCAGCGGCGGGTCTGCTGGCTCGACAGCGGCCGCAACGACCTCGACGGTGAACGTCAGTGTCAGGCTCGACGGTGCGTGTGTCGCTGTGATGATGTGTGGAGAAGCCGTCGGAAAGCTCACGGTCGACCCAGCTATGACATCTGTCGGCACGTCGCTCACGAACACGACGTCGCTCGTGAGATCGAGAAGGTTTCCGCCGAGGTCGACTCCGACGACCGAGAACGTCAGAGATCCTCCCTCGTCTACGGTGAGGGTTCCTCCCTCGCCCGCCCACTGCAAGCCAGCGCGCACTTCTTGGACGTCGACCGGCTCACCCGCCGCAAGCTCAATGCTGACGGACAGGACGGCATCGGGGCCGGTGACACCCGTGACCGTGAGCTCGATGGAGTAGCTACCGGATGTGTCCGCCGGGTTTCCCGAGATTTCGCCCGTCATAGCATCGAGGATCAGGCCTAACGGCAGGGTTCCCGAGGTGAGTGCGACTGAAAGCGGACCGGTGCCTCCGATCGTGGGCACGAAGCCGTAGGGCACCCCCACCGTGGCCGGTGCGGGGGTTCCCGAGATCGTCGGCGCAATGGGGGCAGCCACGATCTCAACGACGTAGGTCTCCGTGCTGTCGGGGGAGGTTCCATTTGACGCGGTGATCTCGAAGGTTGAGGAGCCCACCGTGGTCGGATTTCCCGTGAGGGATGCCCCGCTCACGATGATCCCTGCAGGAAGAGCGCCGGAGGTCACCGTGAATGTCGCTGCAGGAGTCCCGCTCGCCGTGAAGGTGTGGAAGTACCCGACTCCGACGGTCCCACCGGCCGGCGACGCCGAAGTGATCACCGGAGCCACCGGCACCGGCAGGATGTCGATTTCGTACTCCACGTCATCCGAACCCTCGGCGTTGGACGCCGTAATCGTGAAGGTCGACATCCCAAGAGTCGTCGGCGTTCCCTCGACCACACCAGAGGCTGCGTCGAGCGTGAGCCCATCGGGCAGGGTTCCTATCGTGACCGTGAAGGCCGGTGTCGGGAATCCGCTTGCCGTAACGGCGAAGGTGTACGCGACTCCCACTGTGCCGTCATTGGGTGCGAGTGAGGTGATGAGCGGTGAAGCGGGGGCGGGATGCACCACCATCGTGAATGGCTGCACATCATCAATGCCCGTGCTGTTAGACGCTGTCACCGTGAAGTTGGCGGTCTCCGCAGTCGTCGGAACGCCCGTCAATTCCCCACCCGTCGAGAGGGCCAGCCCGACGGGCAACGCCCCCGCCGTGACCGCGAAGCTTATCGGCGCGGTGCCGCTCGCCGTGATGGTGCCGGTGACGGCCACGCCCGCTGTGCCATCCGCCGGCCCTGCCCACGTGATCATCGGCGCCTCGGCAATGTCGATCGAGTAGCTCTCAGCGTCAGCGGGCGCGGTTGCGTTGGAAGCCGTGATCTCGAAGGTCCAACTTCCTTCCGTCGTAGGCACGCCATCGATGACCCCAGTCGCGCTGTCGAGTGTGAGCCCGGGCGGCAGTGACCCCGTGGTGACCGCGAACGACACCGTGGGCGTGCCGTCGGCGACCACGGTGTGGGTGTAGGCCACGTCGACCAGGCCGTCCGCTGGAGCACCCGAGGTGATCGACGGCGCAACCGGCGTTGGTGAATCCGTGATGTAGAACACCGTGACCGACGTCGAATTGCTGTTCCCAGCGGAATCGGAGACATCGATTCTCCAGGTGAATTGGTCGCCCGCCACGAGCGCCAGGGTGCTCGCGATGACGGTGCCGGTGCCGTTGTACCGCACGGCCCCAGTCGGGTCTGGGAGAAGGAGCGCGGTGGTAAACACCAGTGCAGGGTTCGCGACCGAGGTGAAAGTGTAGGTAACGTCGAGATCTGGACGCGGAGTGGCATTGTCATTGACGTTGCTCCAGTACTCCGTGACCGTCGTGGGTACGGAATCACCCGGATCGGGGTTGATTGCGACAACAGTCGGTGCCGTGGTGTCGGTGGGGATCGGATCCCCGGAGATGACGATGTTGTCGACCCGAATGTCACTGCCGCTGATCTCAAGCGCGTTGAATCTGACGAGCAGGTTGGGGTTGTTGTTTGCGGCGAGAACCAGTGAGTACGACGCCGGCACCCAGCCGCCGGTGTCGGTCGTGACAATCGGGGTGTTTTGCTGCGTTAAACCACCGTTGGTGCTGTAGTTGAACAGGAAGAAGTCTGCGCCCCCGATAGCGTCGACGTAGTAGTCGAACGACACCGTGATCGATTGGTAGCCCGTCGTATTCACAGTGCGTGACAGGGTGTCGCCGCCGATACCACCGCCAGCGAGTGCGTGGCCGCCGGAAGCGCTCCACATGCCGAGCGTCGGTGTCCATGAACCGAGCCCGGAGGAGAAGTTTTCCGACGTGAGAGTGTCGGCGTGTGCGGGCGTCACGCCAACGATTGCGATCACGAAACCCAGGAGCGCTGCTGTCGTCGCGGCGATCGCTCGGAATACACCCCCGGATCGAGCCTGAGGGCCAGAAGTCGCGATCGCGCGGTGGGAGCTGGGCTGTAGGCGCATAGAAGTAGACAGGTCTCTCTAGGAATGACGAGGGCTTTCTCGCACGATACGCATCGACTCGCCGCGTGCGGCATCACTCATTTGGGGTATTTCGGCACATCCGAATCGGGATTGATCGCTGCCTGCGCGGCGGGAATGCATCCTGTAAAAGATGTGTTTGCATAGATATCCATGCATTGCGATCGTACGAAGGAGCACCGGCAATGACTGCCACGACCCAGGGCTTGCACCACGTCACCGCGATCGCCAGCGACCCGCAGAAAAACATCGACTTTTACGTCACCGGCCTCGGCCTGCGCTTGGTCAAGAAGACCGTCAACTTCGACGACCCCGGCACGTACCACTTGTACTACGGCGACGAGTCAGGCCGGCCGGGAACCCTCATGACCTTCTTCCCCTGGCGAGGCATCCAGCCCGGCCGCATCGGAGCCGGCCAGTCGACCTCGACTGCCTTCTCGGTACCCGCGGGCTCCCTCGGCTGGTGGGTCGACCACTTCGCGTCAGTGGGTGCCGGCGCGCACATCACCTCGACGAGTTCGAGCGAAGAACGACTGCTCGTACGCGACCCCGACGGGCTACAGATCGAGCTCGTCGCGACGAGCCTCGACGACCCGCGCGACCCCTGGGATTCGGCCAGCGTGCCCGCCGAGTACGCAATTCGCGGTCAGCACTCAAGCGTGCTCACCGTGCGCGACGCCGAGCAGACCATCGCGCTCATGACCGATGATCTCGGGATGCGAGTGGTCGAGCAGGAAGGCAACCGCACCCGTCTCGCCGCGGGTGACGGCCTGCCGGGTGCTCTCGTTGACGTGCACGCCTCGTCACTTGCTGTCGCGGGACTGCAGGCCGGAGGCACCGTTCACCACATCGCCTTCCGCGTGCCCGACCAGGCCACGCAACAGGTGTGGCGCGACGAGCTGGCCTCGCGCGGGCACCCAGTCACCCAGATTCTCGATCGCCAATACTTCACGAGCATCTACTTTCGCGAGCCGGGTGGCGTGCTCTTAGAAATCGCGACCGACACCCCTGGATTCGACATCGACGAGCCGCTGCTCGAACTTGGCCGAGCGCTCAAACTGCCGCCGTGGCTCGAGCCGTCGCGTGAGCAAATCGAGCACGCCGTGATTCCGATCCGAGTACCTGAGGAGAACAATCCCGAGGTTGCGGCGTGAGCACGGGTAGTCCGCCCGCCGACCGGTCACCCGTGCTCTCCGACGGCGGCCTCGCGGCTTGGCCCCACTTCTTTCGTCGCGGAAAGCCCGCCGCGCCCGTGCTGTTGACCCTGCACGGCACGGGCGGTAACGAGACCGAGATTGCTGCGCTGGCCACCGCGCTCGACCCGCGCGCCTCGGTGCTCTCGCCGCGCGGCCGGGTGAGCGAGGGTGGTGCGAACCGCTGGTTTCGCCGTCTGGGCGAAGGCGTCTTCGACGTTGACGACGTCATCATTCGGGCCGGCGAACTGGCTTCCTTCATCACGGCGGCGCGCACCATCTACGGCATTGCGGATGCTCCGCTCATCGCCGTCGGATTCAGCAATGGTGCCAACATCGCCCTCGCGACAGCCCTCCTTCACCCGAGCGTGCTGAACCGAGTTGTAGCGTTCTCGGGCATGTACCCGTTCGGCGAGCGCGACCCGCTCGGCGACCTCGCCGGCCTCACCGGTGACGCCGGCGCCTCCGGTCGCGGCATCGAGCTGCTCTTGCTCAACGGAGCAGCAGACCATATGGCTCCCGCCGCCAGCGTCGACGTTCTCGAGCGCACGGCGACAGCACACGGAGCATCCGTCACTCGCCACACCCGCGCCGGTGGGCACGGCATCGACGCAACCGAGATCACTGCCGCTCGTGACTGGATCCGCCCAGCGCGACTACGCCCGGTGGCTTAGCTCGGCAGCGCGCTCTCGATAGCGGCGATGACCTCGGGGGAATCCGGATGCACCTGCGGGCGAAAGCGCTGCACCGAACCGTCGGGCGCGACCAGAAACTTCTCGAAGTTCCACATGATCGGCCCGGCCTTGCCGCCCGCGTCGGGGGCCTGCACGAGCTCGGCGTACAGCGGGTGGCGGTTCTTGCCGTTGACCTTGACCTTCTCGGTCATCGGAAACGTGACGCCCCACGTGGTTGAGCAGTACTCGCTGATCTTGTCGCTTGAGCTGAGCTCTTGCAGAAACTGGTTCGACGGCATGCCGAGAACGGTGAATCCGCGCGAGCCGTACTGCTTCTGCAGCCGCTCGAGCGTTTCGTACTGCGGCGCGAGCCCGCAGCGCGAGGCAACATTGACCACGAGCACCGCCTTGCCGGCAAACTCGCCGAATGTGGTCTCGCGACCGTCAAGCATCGTGATTGGCGTATCGGTTAGCGTGGTCATGGTTTAACGCTAGAGCCGGGTGCTGAATGCAACATGGGCGTGCTACGTTCGAGACATCGTGAGCATGATTTCTTGTTGTCGCTGTTGTCGCTAGTTCCTCTGCCGAACTAGATCCCCGGTGCGCCTTTCTTTTGCGCCCGCTTGTCACGACAACTCGCCACCACGAACAGGAACTCTCATGCAAACGCTCCCCATTCTCGACTTCGCTCTGCTCGATGGCAGCCCCGGTGACGCCGCTCGTTTTCGAGACGAACTACGCCGCGCAACTCACGAGGTGGGGTTCTTCTACCTGGTCGGGCACGGCGTGCCGCGCGAGTTGATCAGCCGCGCGTTCGACACAGCGCGGGCGTTTTTCGCACTACCCGACGCGCAGAAGCTCGCGATTGAGAACGTGCACAGCCCCCACTTTCGCGGCTACACGCGGATGGGCGGCGAGCAGACACAGGGCGCTAACGACTGGCGCGAGCAAATTGACATCGGAGCCGAGCGCGCCGCGGTGCCGCTCGGCGAGGGAGTCGACGACTTCTGGGCCCTGGAGGGCCCCAACCTGTGGCCGGCTGAGCTACCCGCGTTGCGCGAAGTCAGCGAAGAGTGGATCGAGCGGCTCAGCCAGGTCAGCATGCGACTGCTGAGCGCGTGGGCCGAAGCGTTGGGTGCGCCGGCTGACACCTTTGATGCGGCCTTCGCCGAGCATCCGTCGCCGAATATGAAGATCGCGCGCTACCCGGGTGTCGACGGGGCGGCAGACAACCAGGGTGTCGGCGCCCATAAAGACTTAGGCGTGCTCACACTGTTGTACGTGGAGGAGGGCAAGGGCGGCCTGCAGGTTGAGAAGGATGGCGCCTGGATCGACGCACCACCCGTCGACGGCGCCTTCGTGGTCAACATCGGCGAGCTACTCGAAAT
>JBBRWT010000039.1:0-15291 GCA_038249035.1 Actinomycetales bacterium | reverse complement strand
CGGCTCGGCAGCACCCGCGTTCGCGTCGCAACCCGTCGATATGGGCGGAGAGTACGTCGTTGATGAGACGGGAGTACTGGGCGCGAACACCGCGCGCGTTGAGCAAGCCCTCACTGACCTCTTTGACGCGACGGGTGCTCAGCTCTTCGTCGTCGTGGTCGATCGTTTCGAAGGCTCGCTCAACGGACTCGCGTGGGCTGATGACACGGCGGTCATCTCCGGTCTCGGTGATCGGGATGGGTTGATCGCGATTGCGGTCGACGACCGCGAGTACGCGACGAGCATGGGCCCAGACTTTCCTGCGACCGACGCTCAACTGTCGGCCGCAGAGACCGAGGGGCTCCTGCCTGAGTTGCGCAATGACCGGTGGGCCGACGGCATCATCGCCTACGCCGACAGCTTGCGCGGAGACACGGCCAGCACAACCGACCCCGCCGCGAGTTCGGGCGGCGGCATCCCGATTCTGCCGATCGCACTTGGCGTGGGCGGCGTGAGTGTCGCGTGGTTCTTCATCGCCCGAGCACGTCGAAAGGGCAAAGCCCCAACGACGGCTGCGCCCGATCAACAGACTCTCGAGCAGCTGGATCAAACGGCATCGCGGCGGCTCGTGCAACTCGATGACGCTCTCACCACGAGCGAACAAGAGCTGGGGTTCGCCGAGGCTCAGTTCGGCTCAGACACGACAGAGGGCTTTCGTACGGCCCTAACCCAAGCGAAAGCGCTCGTTGCCACAGCGTTCACGGTGCGCCGTGCTCTCGATGACGAGACCCCCGAAACGGCGGAGCAAAAGCGCGATTCGCTGTTGCAGATCACCGCCGCGTGTGACGAAGCAGACGCCCTGCTCGCCGCGCAAGAAGAGGCATTTGACGCACTGCGCGACGTCGAGAAAGACCTGCCGGCGGCGCTCGCGGCGGCGACGAAGGCGCGTGAATCGGCTCCGGCTGTCATTGCCACGGCGACCGCGACGGTGTCGCGATTGAGCGCCGAATACGCCCCCGCCGCCATCGCCACAGTGGCTGACAGCCCCGCTCAATTGGCACGACTGCTGGAGTTGACCGACGCCGAACTGGCCGAGGCCGCCACAGCGCAAAGGTCGTGTGCGACCGGTGACGCGGCCGTCGACGTGCGGTCGGCACAGTTGGCTCTCGCACAGCTCACTCAGTCGACCACGGCGATCGAGCGACTCGCGGCCGACCTTGCCGAGGCGCGCGGCGCTCTCGAGGGCCAGATCAACGACTTGAGATCGGGCATGAGCGCGGCTACCGCGTTGCCGAAGAGCCCAGGGCTGTCGAGCGCGCTGAGCGCAGCCGAAACGACCCTCTCTTCGGTCGATGCGGGCAACCCGATCGATGCGCTGACTCGGGTCGTCGCCGTTGACCGCGAGCTTGATACGCAACTGGCGGGTGCGCGCGACGAGGCCGATCGTCGCGCAAAGGCAGAGGCCGCCCTCGAACGCACCCTCAGCTCTGCGCGCAGCCGCGTCTTGAGCGCGACCGAGTACGTCAGCCAGCACCGCGGTGCGGTCGGAGCAGGGTCACGCGCGCGGCTCGCCGAAGCTGAAGCCCAGATCGAGATCGCCGTTTCGACCGGGCCCGGCGACCCTGTCGGCGCACTGGCCGCTGCGCAGCGTGCGCTCGACCTCGCGGCGCAAGCATTGCTCTCAGCGGAGGGTGACGTGAATGCGGCCATGGCTCCGAGCGGCTTCGTGGGCGGCAGCAGCGGCGGCGGGGGCGGCGGCAACATGGGCGGTGCGATCCTGGGTGGCCTGCTCGGCGGGCTCATCGGCGGGGGATGGGGCGGCAGCAACAGCGGCGGGGGCTTTGGTGGCTCGCGACCGCGTTTCGGTTCATCAGGAGGTTCAAGCAGCAGTTCGCGACGTTCCTCTTCGTCGTCATCACGCTCATCCGGCCGTCGAGGCGGCGGAGGGCGCTTCTAGTTACCCCCACCTCGTCATCGACTTCTCATCGTCACACCACCGGTACACACCCGCAGAGAAAGGCACCAACGATCATGAGCAAGCAGTCCATATTCGGTCGCATCGCGCAGCTCGCGAAGGCCAACATCAACGCCCTCATCGACTCCGCTGAAGACCCTCAGCTGATGCTCGACCAAATGGTTCGGGATTACACCAGCAGCATTCAGGAGGCCGAGGCCGCGATCGCTCAGACGATCGGCAACCTGCGACTGCTCGAGCAAGACTACGCAGAAGACGTCGCCGCAGCTGCTGACTGGGGCCGCAAGGCCCTTGCGGCCAGCTCGAAGGCCGACGAGTACCGCGGGGGTGGAAACTCTGCCGATGCCGACAAATTCGACAACCTGGCGAAGGTCGCCCTTGGCAAGCAGCTCTCGGCCGAGCAAGAGGCAATGATGGCCGCACCGACGATCGCGTCGCAGACCGAGGTCGTCGACAAGCTCAAGAGCGGCCTCGAGGGCATGAAGGGCAAGCTCGACGAACTGCGCGCGAAGCGCGACCAATTGGTTGCCCGCTCGAAAATCGCTGATGCTCAGTCGCAGGTTCTCGACGCTGTCAAGAGTATCGACATCATGGACTCCACGAGTGAGCTCGGTCGCTTCGAAGAGAAGATCCGGCGCGAAGAAGCCAAGGTGCTCGGGCAGCAAGAGCTCGCGTCGTCGACCCTCGACGCGCAGTTTGAGTCGCTCGAAGACCTGGGCGCAAAGACTGAAGTTGAGGCCCGGTTAGCCGCGCTCAAGTCGGGCAACGCGCCTCAGGCTATTGGGCAGTAACTCACTGCCTTCCCGCACAGAACGTACACAGTCGAGATGACCTCCCCGGGGCGCGCTGCGTCGAGTCGCGCCCCGGAAACCACTCGCGCCCGTTGGCACGGCGTTGACGCTGCCCGCGGGCTCGCGGTGCTCGGCATGATGGCCGCGCACACCTGGCCGCGCGACGCAACGCAGAGCGAGCTCTTCGTCGATGGGCGCCCCTCGGTGCTGTTCGCCGTCGTGGCGGGTGTCGCGCTCGGCCTCGTCACGGGCGGTGCCGAGCCGCCCACTACGCGCCGTGGTGCAGCGCGCGGGCGCCTCGCGATTCGCGCTGCGGTGCTTGTCATGATGGGGCTCTTGCTGTGGATGCTCCCGAGCGGCATCGCGATCATCCTCGACTACTACGGCGTCATGTTCCTGCTGCTCGTGCCGCTACTGTTGGCGCCCCGCTGGCTCCTCGGGGCCGTCGCTGTCGGATTGCTCGTCGTGGCGCCGCTGGTGCGCGACCGAGTTGTCGAGCTGACCGGAGTCGGGCCTACCGGCCCCGTCGTTTCGGGCAACGACCCATTTGCCACGATCGTTGACTACCTGCTCACCGGCTACTACCCGGCTCTTCTCTGGCTACCACTGCTTCTGGTCGGACTCCTGTGCGCGCGGGCCGGCCTCGCGTCGACGAGGGTACGCATCCTCATGGTGGGGTTGGGCACGGCGGCGAGCGCCGCGGGGTACGGGGCCGCAGCCGCGCTGCCGGCGGTGGATGCCGCGGCGCACAGTGGAACGCTGGCCGAGCTGTCGGGTGCAGGCGGGCTCGCCGTCGCGATCATCGGTCTCGCCCTGCTCACCCTCGACGGTGAGCGACCGAACCGAATCGTGGGCCTGATCGCGGCACCGCTCACCGCTCTGGGCCGCGTGGCACTGACGGTCTACGTGGTGCACGTGCTGATCATCGCGGCCCTCGAGCCGCTCGGTCCGGCTGGTCGCTTCGAGGCGTCAGTCGGAGTTGCTCTGCTCATCGTTTTGTCTCTCGGCGGCATGGGTTTCGGGCTGGTATGCCAGGCGCTGGGCAGACGCGGCCCGCTCGAGTGGCTACTGTCGAGCGTCGCGGGGCTACCGTTCCGCGCCCGCACTGGCTCCCCAGGTCACGACCACGATCAGAGTGCAAGACTGGGCGCATGAGCAGCACGTTTTTGGTCGTTCCGCAGTGGCAAGGCTCGGGGTCGTCGCGCGCGATGCGTCTCGTCGAGGGTGCGGAGGCCATCCGCCATGACCTGCCCGCAGCGGCGACGCACCTGATCGATGTGCCCCTCGAAGCCGGTGACAGCGAGGGCACGGGCATTCTGCGCTACAGCTCGATTCGCCTCGTGCGCGAACGTCTCGAGCGCGCGCTAGCCGAACTCGACACCACCCCGATCGTCATCGGCGGCGACTGCGGTGTCGAGTACGCCGGCATAGAGCACGCGGCGCGGGCGGGCAGGGTCGTACTGCTGTGGGCCGACGCCCACGCCGACCTCAACACCGCAGAAACTTCGCCGAGCGGAGCGTTCCACGGCATGGTGCTACGCGCACTCATCGATGCCGGAGTCGTGGCACCCGCCGACGTTTTACTGCTCGGCGTGCGCGATCTTGATGACGCCGAGGCCGAGTTCATCGAGACCACGGTCATGCCGCGCGTCACCCCAGACTCGGTCGGCGCTGCGGTGGCCGAACGAGCCGTCGCGGCTCGCACCGACGGCGTCGAGCCGGTGCTCTACGTACACATCGATCTCGATGTGCTTGACCCCAGTGTGTTCGGCGGCGTCGGGTTTCCGACTCCGTTCGGCCTCGCCCTCGACGAGCTCACCGCTGCGGTCAGCGCTGCTCGCGCCGAGCTTGCCCTGTGGGGCGCTGGAGTGACAGAGTTCGCGCCTGCTCCCCTGCGCGAGACGGTGCCCGGCGATAGCGCGGGCGCGGTCGATGACCATGACGATGATGACGACGATGACGACGTGAGCGGCATAGCGAGCGACGACCTCACGGTGATCCTGCGCATTCTTGCCGCGGTGAGCCGCTGACCATGAGCCGCTGACCAATAGTCGCTCACCAATAGTCGCTGACCCACAAAGCACACCCGTCGCGGGGCGCGCGCTTACTACGCTGGCGACATGACTAAGACGACGCCAGACAAGACGACGCCAGCTAAGACGACGCCAGCGACAACGCCCGAGACACCCGACTCCCCCGCCCGCGTGACCGTCGAGCGCGACGGCCCCACCTTGCTGATCGGGTTGAACCGACCCGAGAAGCGCAACGCCGCCGACGTGGCGATGCTCGAACAACTGGCCCTGGCGTACGGCGAACTCGACCGTGACGCCGAGCTGCGAGTGGGGGTCGTCTTCGCCCACGGCGACCACTTCACGGGCGGGCTCGATTTGGCAGACGTCGTACCGCGTATCGGGCCGCAGGGGCTCGCGATGGTGCCAGAAGGCGGCATTCACCCGTGGGGCATGGATGGCACCCGGGTGCGCAAGCCCGTCGTGCTCGCCGTGCAGGGCACGTGCCTGACGCTCGGTGTCGAGTTGGCTTTGGCGAGCGACATCGTCATTGCCGCGAGCGACACGGTGTTCGCGCAGCTCGAGGTCGCGCGCGCCATTCTTCCGTTCGGCGGCGCGACGACGCGTTTCGCTGCTGCTGCGGGCTGGGGCAATGCGATGCGGTGGATGCTCACGGGCGACCGATTCGACGCCGTCGAGGCGCACCGCATGGGGTTGGTGCAAGAGGTCGTGCCACCGGGTGCGCAGCTCGCTCGTGCTCGAGAGTTGGCCAGCCGGATCGCGGCGCAGGCTCCCCTCGCCGTGCAGGCGACTCTCGCCAACGCACGCCTTGCGGTGCGCGACGGCCTCGCCGCCGCCGAAGCGATGCTCCCGCGCGAGCTCGTGCGACTGGCACAGACGGAGGATGCCCGCATCGGCATGCAGGCATTTCTTACGCGCACGGAGCCGGAGTTCGTGGGACGGTAGTTGCATGCGCACTCTGACTACCACGGCGACGACCGACTTTGCACCTCGCGATGAGTATGACCTGATCGTGATTGGCGCGGGCGCGGTGGGCGAAAACGTGGCCGACCGCGCGGTGCAGGGCGGGTTGAGCGTGCTCATCGTCGAGGGCGAACTCGTGGGCGGCGAATGCTCATACTGGGCATGCATGCCGTCAAAAGCTCTGTTGCGTGCCGCGAGCGTGCTCCGCGCCGCGCACGCGGTGAGCGGCGCGCGCGCGGCCGTCACCGGAGCGGTCGATCCGACCGCGGTACTCGAGACCCGCGACGCCGTGGCGAGCCAGTGGGACGACTCGGGCCAGGTGCGGTGGCTCCAGAAGACCGGCATTGCTCTGGCGCGCGGGCACGCGCGGCTCGACGGCGAGCGCCGCGTCGTGATCACCGCCGCCGACGGCACGAGCCGGGTTGTGTCAGCCGCACACGCTGTGGCGATCTGCACGGGAAGCACCGCCGCGCTGCCGTCGATCGACGGGCTCGCCGGCGCGCGCCCGTGGACATCGCGCGAGATCACGAGCGCCGAGACAGTTCCCGCACGACTCGCGATCATCGGCGGCGGTGTCGTCGGCTGCGAGATGGCCACGGCTTTCGTTTCACTCGGCAGCCACGTCACTCTGCTGGCACGCAACGGGTTGCTCGCCGGCGTCGAGGCCTTTGCGGGCGAGGCGGTCGCCGAACGACTTCGCGCAGACGGTGCTGAAGTGCTGCTCGGCACGACACCCGAGCGAATCGACCGCCGCGCCGACGGCACGGTCGCGATCACGCTGCCGGGCGGGCGGCTGCTCGAGGTCGATGAGGTCGTCGTCGCCACCGGACGCGCGCCCGCCACGAATGACCTGGGGCTCGAGTCGGTCGGGCTCACGCCGGGCGACTGGCTCAGCGTCGACGACGCTCTCCGCGTGCGCGGAGTCGACTGGCTCTACGCCGTCGGCGACGTCAATCATCGTGCACTGTTGACGCACCAGGGCAAGTACCAGGCGCGGGCTGCGGGCGACGTGATCGCGGCGCGCGCGAGCGGGGCATCCGTCGACGATGCCCCCTGGGGCGCGCATGTCGCGACGGCCGACCACGATGCCGTTCCCCAGGTCACGTTCACGGCTCCCGAGGTGGCCAGCGTCGGGCTGACCGCCGCGCAAGCCAAGCAACGCGGGCGGCGCACGCGCGTGGTCGACTACGAACTCGGCTGGCTGGCCGGCGCGACCGTGCACGGTGAGAACTACCGCGGCACGGCTCGCATGGTGGTCGACGAAGATCGCGGCGTGATCGTGGGATTCACGCTGGTCGGTGACGATGTGGGCGAGCTGCTACACGCGGCCACGATCGCGATCGTCGGCGAAGTACCGCTGGCTCGACTCTGGCACGCGGTGCCCTCATACCCCACGCTCAGCGAGATCTGGCTGCGGCTACTCGAGGGCTACGGGCGGCCGTGAGCACCCCGCATGACCCGAGCACCCCGCATGACTCGGCCGCCGCACCTCCGGCGTCGCCGCGGCGCGGCCGGTCTGCCCGCGTCGTCGACCGGCTTGCCCGCAACCGGGTCGTGCGTAGTGTGGGCTTGCACCCCGTAGTGGCCCGCCCCGGGTACTGGTTCGCGACCGCGACCGGCGTCACCTGGGGTGCATTACTTGGCGGCTTCAAGGTGTCGCGGCGCGGCGGCGTCATCGTGTGCGAAGGAATGCCCCGCTGGGCTTTCGGCCGAGGCGGAACGACGATCGGTGCGGCCTACCTGACTCGCGACAACACACGAGAGAGCGTTCTCGAGCACGAGTCCGTGCACCGCGCCCAATGGAGGCGCTACGGGCTCGCGTTCATACCGCTGTATATCGCCGCAGGCCGCGACGCCCGCACGAACCGTTTCGAAGTCGAGGCCGGACTCGACAAGGGCGGGTATCGCTGACCCGATCCTGACCTTGGATTCGACACGCTCACCACTGGGGAGGGTGGATGCGCTGCGGATGCCGCCGTCGCTCCCACTGCGCGCCGAGCGCGAGGAGCGTGGCTTCTCCGCCCGGCCGGCCGATGAGCTGCACACCCATCGGCAACCCCGGTTGCGCAGTGTCGGGAGGCGTGAGACCCACCGGAAGGGTCAGTGCGGGACGCCCCGCGACGTTCACCATGCTGGTCCACGGCGTGTACTCCACCTGCTGGGTGAAGTTGCGCTCAGCATCCTCAGCGTCGTACCAGCCGAGGGGGCGCGGCGTCATCGCCAGCGCGGGCGTGAGTACGGCATCCACCGTTGACAGCCGGCGAATCACGCGACGCTCGAAGCCCGTCAGCCATGCAAGCGACTCGGCGAGGGTCTCGGCCGAGAGGGCACGACCCTGTGCAACCAGCCACGCCGTGAGCGGCTCGAGCATGGCGAACTCGTCGGGAGTGCGCGCGGGAATCGCCGCGGCACTGGCCATCCACACGGTGCGAAAGTGACGCGGGTATTCGGGCTCGGCATCGAGGGCGATGTCGTCGATCCCGTGTCCGAGCTCGGCGAAGGTCGTTACCGCCTCGTCGAGCGCCCAGCGCGCTTCGGAGTCGAGCCGAATGTCGGTGTACTCGTCCCACGGCGAGCTCGTCATCACCCCGAGCTGGTAGCGCCCCTCCCCACGCACGGCGGCCCCGAGTAGCGGTCCGCTGTGCGGGTGCTCGCCTCCGGATGCGAGGGGCGGATCGATCGGGGCGCGCGTCGCAAACTCCCACGGCGCGGCGGCGATGAGAGCGTCAAGCATGAGCGCCGCGTCGGCCACCGTGCGGGCAATCGGTCCGGGCACCACGAGTCCGGCGAGCTGATCGAGCCCGCTACCCGCCGGAACGCGGCCACGCGACGGTTTGAGCCCGACGAGCCCGCACGCCGCTGCCGGAATGCGGATGCTGCCACCGCCGTCGCTGCCGGGCGCGACCGGCAACAGCCCGGCGGCCACCGCCGCAGCGGCTCCCCCGCTCGATCCGCCTGCGCCGCGCGTGAGGTCGTACGGCGTGCGGGCAGGCGGCGCGACGCAGCTCTCGGTGTAAGAGGTAAAGCCGTACTCGGGGGCGGCGGTGGCCCCGAGACTGATCGACCCGGCCGCATCCAGCTGCTGCACGAGATCGTCGCTCGTTGTGGGCACATGCTCGGCCCGTAGGCGCGATCCGAACGTGGTTCGCTGGCCGGCGCGTTGCACGAGCTCTTTATCGGCGATCGGGATGCCCCACAGCGGCGCTGACTTCGGCACCAGGTGATCGAGCGCATCGGCGCGAGCCAGGGCCCGCTCGGCCTCGACCACCGTGAGAGCGCCCAGCGCGGGATTGTGGCTCTCGATGCGCGCCAGGTAGTGCTCTACCAATTCTCGCGGGCTGATGCGCCCGCTGCGCAACCACTCACCTTGCTCGAGCGCGCTGAGGTGGTGTAGTTCGAACACACTGTCAGCCTACGGCGGGCGTCTGAATCGGGCCCTGCATATCGATTACGCAACAAAGGGCGCCCACGGTGGCTGGGATGCGTCACAACACCGCTTCGCACCTACCCCTGACTGCTAGATTCGCGCCGAAGGGCGCCACCGGGGCGTGCCCACCCTTTTCTCCAGGCCACCATTCAAGGAGCACCATGATCGCGCAGCGTCTGCTCGCCGGCACGGCCGCACTCGTCCTCCTCGCAGGGCTCACCGCTTGCGCGCCTGAATCTGAGCCGGTCGCCAACGAGACCACGCCGACACCGACACCGACTGCTGTCGAGACCACCGAACCAGAACCGGAAGACCTGGTCTTCACGATGCCCGTCGACTGCACGACGATCGTTCCCCAGTCGCGCTTAGACGCATTCGCCGGGCAGAGTCTCGAGCTGCTCGGCGGGCCGGGCAGCGTCTATGGCAACGATTACTTCTTCGACCCCACCCCCGAGCAACTCGCAGGCGGCATCAGCTGCGTCTTCGCACAAGACGGAGTCGACCGCTCGAGCCTTCTCATTAGCGTGGCCCCCGTGTCGACCGCCAACCGCGCGACGATCATCACCGACCTGACGGCGCAGGGCCTCAACGAAGCCACGACCGACGCCGGCGCGTTGACGTACAGCCAGCAGGGTGACGAGAGCCTTGCGCCGGCGATCTACAACGTCGTGACGCAGGTCAGTTGGATCTCGGTAATCGGTACCCTCGGCGGCTCGGCGTTCTTCGACGAAGCGGTAACTCTCGCCGACGAGGTCGCCACGCAGGTCTACCGCTAGACAGTCGCGGTCAGCGATGTCGGGTCAGCGGCGTCGGGTCAGCGGCGTCGGGTCAGCGGCGTCGGGTCAGCGACTTCTGCATCATCACGACACCGAGCCACCGCCCGAATTTAAAGCCGACGCGGCCCATTGACCCGGTCGTCTCGAAACCGAACCGCTCGTGGAGCGCGACTGATCCTTCGGCGCCGCGGTCGGCGATGACAGCGATCACTTCTTTGACCCCGGCCGCACGAGCGCGCTCGAGCAACTCGCCCATGAGCGCCGTGCCGAGCTTCTTGCCGGTCGAGGCGGGGCCCAAATAGATCGAGTTCTCGACCGTAAACCGGTAGGCGGCCTTCTCTTTCCAGGGGTAGACGTAGGCAAAGCCAAGCACGACACCGCTGGGTGACGCGGCGACGAGAAACGGGTAACCGAGCTCGCGCACGCGGGCGAACTTCGTGCGCAGGGTTCGCGGCGTCCACGGCGTCTCATCGAAGGTGACCGTGGAGTTGGCCACGTAGTGGTTGTAGATCTCGCGCACGTCGGGCAGATCTTGCTCCGCCGCCTCGCGAACCGTGAACGAGAAAGACGGCTCGGGCTCCGGGCGCTTTCGGAGGTGGGCGGGCGGCACGCGGCGGCGCTGGTACTCCTCCTCCAGCATCCCTACTCCTTCTGTTGCGGGTCTCTTAGCGGCTCGCGACCGCGTCAGTCTACGGTCGCACGAGCCTGCGGCAGGCGCCAGTCGATCGGCCCGGCACCCTGCTGCGCGAGCAACGCATTCACACGGCTGAAGGGCCGCGAACCGAGAAATCCACGATGCGCCGAGAGAGGACTGGGATGCGCGCTCGCGATGACGGGGACGCCTGCCAGTAACGGCGCCGCGGTGCCAGCATCCCGCCCCCACAGCACGGCCACGAGTGGTCGACCGCGTGCGGCGAGGGCCGCGATCGCGAACCCCGTCACCTCCTCCCAACCGCGACCCCGGTGCGAACCCGACTCTCCGGCTCGCACCGTGAGCACACGGTTGAGAAGCAGCACTCCCTGCTTACTCCACGCGCTCAGGTCGCCGTGCTGCACGGGTGCGATATCGAGGTCGGTTTGCAGCTCGCGATAGATCATCGCGAGGGTGCGCGGCAGCGGCCGCACCGACTTCTCGACGGCGAAACTCAGCCCGATGGCGTGCCCGCGAGTCGGGTACGGATCTTGCCCGACGATGACCACTCTCACGGCAGAGAAGGGGGTCTCAAACGCGCGCAATACCTGGTGCTCCGCTGGCAGAGAGTCGTCGCCCGCAGCGCACTCAGCACGCCCCCGAGCCAAGAGCGCCTCAATGCGCTCCGTGACCGGCGCAAGCGCCTCGGCCCAGTCTGGGGCGACACGCTCGGCAAGCGGGCGGGGTGCGTTGGCGCCAGCGGGCTGATCAGGGTCGATCGACGAAATCGTACTCATGCGAGCACGCTACCGGGCCGAGTGTCGCGCTAGCATCGCGTCATGACCGAGCCCGCGAGCGTCTCGATGCCCCCCGTCTCTCCGCTACGCGGAAAGGCCGGCGCGATCACCCTCGGGCTGGTCGGCTACCTGTTCTTCGTCGAGTTCGTCAGCGGAGTGCTGCAGGGCTACTACGTACCGCTGATCTCTGACCTCGTCGACTTCCTCGGCATCCGCGATGCCGACTTCAACTGGTTCGAGGCAGCGCAATTACTGCTGAGTGCACTCGTCGTGCCCGTACTCGCCAAGCTCGGCGACATGATCGGGCACAAGAAGATACTGCTCCTCTCGACGGTGCTCACAGCCGGGGCCAGCTGGTGGCTCGTGTTCGCCGACAATTTCTGGGTCTTCCTCATCGCGTGGGCACTGCAGGGCTTCTACGTCGTGTGGCTACCGCTCGAAGTAGCACTGATCTTCGACCGCGGACGCCGCAGCGATACGGGCGCCTCGCAGACTCGACGCGCCGCCGGCTATCTCGTTGTCGCCCTCGAGGCGGGCGCGATCGTGGGTGCACTCGGTGGTGCACGCGTGTTCGCAGCGTTCGACGGGAACGTGGCGCTCACACTGACGATTCCCGCCATCGCCGTCACCGTGGCGTTCTTCGTGATCCTCTTCGGCGTTCCCGAGTCGACACCGCAGCCGGGGCGCCGCCTCGACACGATCGGCTTCGTGCTTCTCACGATCGCGCTCTTGACTGTCACATCGGGACTCACTTTCTTGCGCATCAATGGCCCTGCCACCTGGTGGGTCTACGCGCTCATGCTGGTCGGGCTACTGCTGCTCTACCCCTTCGGCAAGTGGGTGCTCAAGCACCCCGACCCAGCGATCGACCTGCGTGTGCTGCGGCAGCCGAACATGTGGCCCGTGCAGTTGACGGCCGGACTCGTTGGCATCAGCATCCTGGGCGCTCAGGCTCCCTTGAGCACCTTCGCCGGCACCGACCCCGCGAACGGGTTTGGGCTCGGCCTCGACGCGGCCGAACGCTCGTACATCATCGGCGCCTATCTCGTGGCGATGATCATCGGCGCCCTACTGTTCCCCATCGTCTCGCGCCGTTTCACCCCGCGCATCGCACTCATCGCCGCGACCATCACGGTGGCGATCGGGTACCTGGCCTTCCTCGTGAACAACGCGACCGCAGTAGGCGTGACCCTGAACATGGTCGTCGCCGGAATCGGGTCGGGGGCCCTCGTCGCGGCACTTCCGGCGGCCGCTGCGGCTGCTGCGCCATTCGGCCAAACCGGTATCGCCACGGGTCTGACCAACACGACGAAAACCATCGGCGGTGCGTTCGCCAGCGCGATCTTCGCCGTAGTGCTCGTGCTCGCGGCCGGTCAGGTCGTTACCGAAACGGCGTCGAGCCTGTTCGGCTACCTCATCGTCTTCGCCATTTGCGGCGGCGCGGCCGTGGTCGCGGCGATCTCGCTGGTGTTCGTGCCGCGCCTCGCGTTCAGCGACGTCGCGGCCGATGAGGCGCTACTCGTCAAACCGCCGCGGTAGGGCTTGTGCAGGTTCAGTCTTCGCGCACCGTCAACGGACGGCGGATGAGCTTGTGCTGCGCGGCCTGGGCGACCGGGCGCACCGTGAGTTCGTCGATGTTCACGTGAGCAGGCGCCTCGAGCGCGTGCACGACCAACTCGGCGATGTCATGGGCAGTCAGCGGGTGCTCAACACCCTCGTAGAGCGCGTCGACTTTGGTCGCGTCGCCGCCGAAGCGGTTGAGAGCGAACTCGTCGGTGCGCACCATTCCCGGCGCCACCTGAACGACGCGCAAGGGCTCACCGGCCAGCTCAAGGCGCAGGGCGTGCATCATTCCCCGCAGCGCAAATTTGGCCGCGTTGTAGCCGCCACCGTTCTCATAGGCAATCTGGCCGGCCGTCGACGTGATGGCGAGAATATCGCCCACCCCCCGCTCCCGGGCACCCTCGCGCAGTGCGGGCAACAAGGCGCTGATGACCCGCTGAGCGCTGAGCACGTTGATGTCGAACATGCGCATCCAGTCGTCGGCGTTGGCCGTCTCGACGGTGTCGCTGCCGATCGCCCCACCGGCGACCGCCACGATGGCGTGGATCGGGCCGGTGGCGGCGATGTGCGTGCGAAGGGCATCCACATCGCCATCGATGGTGAGATCGGCGACCACGACCTCGCACCCGGTCTCGTCGGCGAGCACCGACAGCCGATCGGCTCGGCGTGCGACAGCCACGACCTTCCAGCCGTGAGCGCGCAAGAGTCGAGCAGTCGCCGCGCCTATTCCTGAGCTCGCACCCGTCACCACTGCCCTGTACGTCGTCATGCCTCCACGCTACCTGGCTCGCACGTTACGGCGTGTGTCATGCGCCGTTGCCGGCGGTCACCTCCGTGCGTACTCTCGGGCCGTACCCCCGACCACGCGAGGAGACCCCCATGACCGCCAGCTGGAAGTTCGAAACCCTTCAGATTCACGCGGGCGCCCAGCCCGACCCGGTCACCAACGCCCGGGCAACGCCCGTTTATCGCACGACGGCGTACACGTTCAACGACGCGGAGCATGCGAAGAACCTTTTCGCGTTGGCCGAGTTCGGCAACATTTACACGCGCATTCAAAACCCCACGCAAGACGTCGTCGAGCAGCGCGTTGCCGCGCTCGAAGGCGGCACTGCGGCGCTGCTGCTGGCTTCGGGCCAGGCCGCCACGACCTACGCCGTGCTCAACATCGCGCAGGCGGGCGACCACATCGTGTCATCGTCGTCGGTCTACGGCGGCACGTACAACCTCTTCACCTACACCCTCGCCAAGCTGGGCATCGAGGTCACGTTCGTCGAAAACCAAGACGACGCGGCCGCCTGGCGCGCCGCCATTCGCCCGAACACCAAGTTGCTGTTCGGCGAGACGATCGGCAACCCCAAGGCGAACATCCTCGACATCGCGCTCGTGGCTGAGGTCGCTCACGAGGCCGGACTGCCGCTCATCGTCGACAACACGATCGCGACGCCATTTCTGATTCGCCCGCTTGAGCACGGTGCTGACATCGTCGTGCACTCGGCCACCAAGTTTCTGGGCGGCCACGGCACGGTGCTCGGCGGCGTGATCGTCGACGGCGGAAAGTTTGCCTGGTCTAAGAACGTCGAGAAGTTCCCCGGCCTGACCGAACCCGACCCCTCGTACCACGGCGCCAGCTACACGGGCGTGCTCGGCGACGGCATCGCCTACATCATCAAGGCGCGCGTGCAATTGCTGCGCGACATCGGCGCAGCGGTCTCGCCCGACAACGCCTGGCAGCTGATTCAGGGCATCGAGACCCTGAGCCTGCGCATTGAGCGCCACGTGCAGAACGCCGTCGCGGTCGCGCAGTGGCTTGAGGCCCACCCCGACGTCGCGAGCGTGAGCTACTCGGGCCTGCCGTCGAGCCCCTGGTTTGCGGCCGGTCAGAAGTACGCGCCGAAAGGCGTGGGTGCGGTGCTCTCATTCGAACTGAAGGGCGGCGTGGATGCTGGGCGCGCGCTCGTCGACTCGGTCTCGCTCTTCAGCCACGTTGCCAACATCGGCGACGTGCGCAGCCTCATCATCCACCCGGCCTCGACGACCCACTCGCAGTTGACGCCCGAGCAGCAACTGACGGGCGGCGTCACCCCAGGGCTCGTGCGGCTTTCGGTCGGTCTCGAGAACATCGACGACATCATCGCCGACCTCGAAGCGGGCTTCACGGCTGCTCGCGCCGTCGTGACGGCCAACGCGGCGGTCTAGGCGCCGCACACTGGTTCGCGTGTCACTCGCCGCGGCCACCCTGTGCTAAAACGAGGGGGGGGCGCTGTGTGCGATAGTAAGGTGCCAGCAAGGTAAGGGAGACGAGCGGAGACAAGGTGGCCACGGGGGTGATAAACCAGGCCCACCCGCGAACGAAGAT
>JBBRWT010000038.1:0-15517 GCA_038249035.1 Actinomycetales bacterium | reverse complement strand
TACCTGCTGCTCTCGGGTCTATTCGGCATTCTCGCCAAGGGCTGACCGGCGTTCTCCCCCCGAATGGGGCCTGACGCGTCAGCCCGCCGCGGCCTACACTGGGCGCACCCACAACCCGAATTCGCGCGGATGCCCCCCAGTGCCCGCGCGCATCGCCCAACCCGAACGGCGATCTCATGCTCCCTCAACGACTCCGCGCTGTCGCGGCCGGAATACCCATTGTGCTCTTCTCGGCTGTACTCGTCGCGGGCCCTGGCTTCGCGGCCGAGTCGCTCGTCATCACGAGCCCGCTCGCCGGAACAACCGCGTCCGGTCCGCTCACGGTCGAAGGCAGCATCGACGGCGACACGGGTCTCGAGGTTGCTCTCGGCCTGGCACGACAGACACTCGGCGAGTGCGGTAGCACGGTTATTGAAAGCCGTGTCAGGTCGGCGGCCGGGCAATTCAGCGCGAGCTTCGCGACAACAGCAGTGCCCGACGGCACCTACTGCGTCGTGGCGGTTGCTGACGCCGGCCGTCTCTCGACCGCGGTCGGCGATGTTGTGGTCGACAACTCTGCAGTAAACAACTCTGCGGCATCGAGTGATTCGCTCGACGGCCTTCAGCTGCCCACACTGCCGTTCGGTGACGAGGTAAGGGCGTTAATGACCGGCGAGTCCACCGCACCCGCCAATCTCGGCGACCTTTCGCTGCTCGGCCCACTCGTGCTGGGCGCCGCCGGGGGCCTGGCGCTACTGGTGCTCGGCGTCGGGCTGTGGGTACGGCGTCGCACTGCCCGGTGATGCCTCGCGGCACGCTCACACCCGTACCGGCGTATTCTTGACCCATGCCGCAAGACTTCTGGGGCAATGCGATCTTCTCGGTGACTCCGACGATCGTGCTCGGACTCATTTTCTGGTTCGCCATGCGCGCGATCATTCGCGCCGATCGTGCCGAGCGCGAGGTGTTCACCGAGATCGAGGCGCAAGAGCGTGCCCGTCTCGAGAAGCTGGGCGCTGACCCCCACGAGTAGAACGCGTCACTCGTCGTTGTGGCAGCACCGGCCGGGTTTTGTTCGCAACTCAGGCTGAGCTCACCGATGTGCCGAGTTCACTCGACACCCGAGCACACTCAGCCTGAGTTGCGAACCGGCGCGGGGCGTCAGGGGAGGTCAAGCACGAGTAGCTGGCCTACCTCGCAGTCGAGTGCCTCACAGATTGCCCGCAAGGTCGAAAACCTGATCGCCCGGGCCCGGTCGTTCTTGAGCACAGATAGGTTCACGATGCTTACGCCGACGAGCTCGCTCAGCCGCGTCAGCGTCATCCCACGTTCGTCGAGCAGTTCGTCGAGGCGGCAGTGGATGCCCGACTGCTCATCTTCTGAGACCGCCGGGCTCATCAGACCAGCCCGGCGGTGGCGCGCTGCAGGCGCTCGCCGCTGCGGATGAGACCGGCCACCGCGATGAGTGCGAGCCCGAGCCCGATCCTGAACGGATCCATCAGACGAGGCCTTCCGAATCGCGCTGCAGTTGGCGGGCTCCGAGGTACACGAGCCCGGTGAGCAGGAGCACGAGGCCGAGCACGAGTAGCGGCGCGTCGATAACGCCGATGTCGTAGCGATGGAGGTTCACCCAGCGTTCCCCGCCGCTAGTGGAGTAGCCCAACTGCTCGAGCACGATCGCGTCGGCTCGGTGACGAAGCCACGGAGCAAGCCACGCGGTCACGAGCGCCAGTACGGCGAGGGAGAGCAGGCCGACAGCCGCCGAGGTCGCGAAGGTGCGTCGTCTCCACAACTGGCGACACAGGACGATGATGACAACGGCGGCCAACAGAAATGTGACCGTCGTAACCCAGATCGCGAGTGCCTGCAGCAGTCGGGGCCCCTCCAGGCTCTCGTAGCTCGAAATCAAGACTCTCCAGTATTGAGACGTGGACTGCGCGCTGTCGCCGGGAATGTTCGCGTCGACGCCGAGCGGAGAACCGAGACCGACCTCCAGGTCGTACGTGCCCCTGTATAGGTAGGCGGTTCGCACGATGTCGTTGAGAAGGAAGCTGAGGGCGACGAGTGAGGTGATCACGATCACGACCACAAGGAGCAGACGACCGCCGACGCGCACAGGCAATGTGCCGGCTGGGGACTGAGTGGACACGAGACTCTCCTAATAACGATGAACGATAATAACGATAGTCGTTAACATACGGGCTGAGCCGGTGCCGCGCAATCCCCGCACTGACCAGGCCGCAGAATACCCTCACGCCTACGGCGAACAGGGGCAGTTAACGCAGGGTTGCCTGGTTACCCTCATTACAGCGGCTCCGCATCCTGCGTCGGCGTCGCGTGAGGAGCCCTGAGATGTTTGAGAGATTTACCGACCGTGCCCGTCGTGTGGTGGTGCTGGCCCAAGAAGAGGCCAAGATGCTCAACCACAACTACATCGGCACCGAGCACATTCTTCTCGGCCTCATTCACGAGGGCGAGGGTGTCGCCGCCAAGGCGCTCGAGTCGCTGAGCATTTCGCTCGACGCCGTGCGCGAGCAGGTGCAAGACATCATTGGCCAGGGTCAGCAGCAGCCGACCGGCCACATTCCCTTTACTCCCCGCGCCAAAAAGGTGCTCGAGCTGAGCCTGCGCGAGGCGCTGCAGCTCGGCCACAACTACATCGGCACCGAGCACATTCTTCTCGGCCTCATTCGCGAGGGCGAAGGCGTGGCCGCGCAGGTGCTCGTAAAGCTCGGCGCCGACCTCAACCGCGTGCGCCAGCAGGTCATCCAGTTGCTCTCGGGCTACCAGGGCAAAGAGGCTGTGCAGGTCGGCGGCGACAGCCCCAGCCCCGACAAGGGCTCGCAGGTGCTCGACCAGTTCGGCCGCAACCTCACGGCCGCCGCCCGCGAAGGCAAGCTTGACCCCGTGATCGGCCGCGAGAAAGAGGCCGAGCGGGTCATGCAGATTCTCTCGCGCCGCTCGAAGAACAACCCCGTGCTGATCGGCGAGCCCGGCGTCGGCAAGACCGCCGTTGTCGAGGGCCTTGCCCAGGCGATCGTGCGCGGTGAAGTGCCCGAGACGCTGAAAGACAAGCAGGTCTACTCGCTCGACCTCGGCTCGCTCATCGCCGGCAGCCGCTACCGCGGCGACTTCGAAGAGCGCCTCAAGAAGGTCACGAAAGAGATTCGCACCCGTGGCGACATTATCGTGTTCATCGACGAGATTCACACCCTCGTGGGTGCCGGTGCTGCCGAGGGTGCGATCGATGCGGCGAGCATCCTGAAGCCGTTGCTGGCTCGTGGCGAGCTGCAGACGATCGGTGCGACGACTCTGGACGAATACCGCAAGCACTTTGAGAAGGATGCTGCGCTCGAGCGACGCTTCCAGCCCGTGATGGTCAACGAGCCGTCATTGGCCCACTCGATCAACATCTTGAAGGGACTACGCGACAGGTACGAGGCGTTCCACAAGGTCTCGATCACCGATGGTGCCATCGTCGCCGCGGTGAACCTGGCCGACCGCTACGTGCAAGACCGCTTCTTGCCCGACAAGGCGATCGACCTGATCGACGAGGCCGGCGCTCGCCTGCGCCTGTCGATTCTCTCGGCGCCGCCCGAGCTGCGCGAGTTCGACGAGAAGATTGCCGGGGTTCGCGCCGATAAGGAGTTGGCGATCGAGAACCAAGACTTCGAGAAGGCCGCCGGTCTGCGCGACGACGAGAAGAAGCTGCTCGGCGAGCGGCTGCGTCTCGAGAAGCAGTGGCGCGCGGGTGAAGTTGCCGCCAGTGGCACGGTCGACGAGGGCGTGATCGCGGAGGTGCTGGCGCAGGCCACGGGAATCCCCGTGTTCAAGCTCACCGAAGAAGAGAGCTCGCGACTCATCTTCATGGAGAAAGCCTTGCACCAGCGGGTCATCGGCCAAGAAGAAGCGATCTCGGTTCTCGCCAAGACGATTCGTCGCACGCGCGCGGGCCTGAAAGACCCGAAGCGCCCCAGCGGCTCGTTCATCTTCGCCGGCCCGACCGGTGTCGGAAAGACCGAGCTCGCCAAGGCGCTCGCCGAGTTCTTGTTCGACGACGAGAACGCGCTCATCGCGCTCGACATGTCGGAGTACGGCGAGAAGCACACGGTCTCGCGACTGTTCGGCGCCCCTCCCGGCTTCGTCGGATTCGAAGAGGGTGGCCAGCTCACCGAAAAGGTGCGACGCAAGCCGTTCTCGGTTGTACTGTTCGACGAGATCGAAAAGGCGCACCCCGACATCTTCAACTCGCTGTTGCAGGTTCTGGAAGAGGGACGCCTGACCGACGGTCAGGGTCGCGTCGTCGACTTCAAGAACACGGTCATCATCATGACGACCAACCTCGGCACGAAAGACATCACGGGTGGCCCCGTCGGCTTCACGCTCGAGGGCAACGCGGCGGCCTCGTACTCGGCCATGCGCGGCAAGGTAGTTGAAGAGCTCAAGAAGCACTTCAAGCCCGAGTTCTTGAACCGTGTTGACGAGACGATCGTGTTCCCGCAGTTGAGTGAAGACGAGCTCTTGCAGATCGTCGACCTCTTCATCAAGCGGTTGCGCGAGCGACTGCTCGACCGCGACATGACGATCGAGGTCAGCGAGCCTGCGAAGGCCGAGCTCATCAAGCTGGGCTGGGACCCGAGCATGGGCGCCCGCCCGCTGCGTCGAGCGGTGCAGCACGAGATCGAAGACGCCCTCAGCGAGCGCATTCTGCACGGTGACTTGAACGCGGGCGACCACGTCGCGGTCGACTTCGTCGACGGAGCGTTCACCTTCGCCACGACGCGCAAAGAGCTCGCCGCTGTCGAAGCTGGCGCGTCCGCCAGCTCGGCTGCCGAGCTGCCGCCCGTCGAGTAGCTCGCACGCTGTCAGCGCCCCGGCCGGTCACTCGGCCGGGGCGCTGCTGCGTCAGTCACAAATCACGGAAGTTGGCGTGCTTCCCGGCCCGCTCATCAGCGAGGCGAGGGGATGCGGTGCTGAAGTTCCGTGATTTGTAACAGTCGGGGCGGCCGTAGGCTTAAGGCGTGACGGGTAGAAGGTTTAGCGTGCGGCGCGCGCGCACCAGCGACGTGCGGGCGATCAAGCACCTTGTCGAGCCGCTCGTGCAGCAACGCGTCTTGCTGGGTAAAGATCTGGTTGTATTTTTCGAGTCGCTGCAAGAGTTTCGCGTGGCCGTCGATGACGCGACGGGGCAGATCATCGGCTGTGGCGCTCTGCACGTGATCTGGGAAGACCTCGGCGAGATTCGTACCCTCGTCGCGTCAGACGAGTGGCGCGGTCGCGGTGTCGGGCACGCCTTGCTCGAGAGCCTGGAGACCGAGGCGCGCGAGCTCGGCCTGCGCCGACTGTTCTGCCTGACCTTCGAGATCGAGTTCTTCGGCCGGCACGGCTTCACGGCTGTCGACGAGCAGCTACTCGTCGACCCTGAGGTTTATGCCGAGCTCGTGCGCTCGCCTGATGAGGGCGTCGCAGAGTTTCTCGACCTCTCGCGCGTCAAGCCGAATACGCTCGGCAATACGCGCATGCTCAAGGCGCTCTGACCCCGCCACTCGCGCGGTGCTTGCCCGGCCGCGCTCCTTGTGCTTGTGAGCCGCGCGCCCTGTGCTCGTCTTGGTGCTGCCTGTCAGTCTGGGCACACGCCGAGCGAGCATCCGGCTGCCGCCCCGCCGCGGGCCTACCCTGGCGTCATGTCGACGATCCGAAACCCTGTCGGGCCGCTGCCGCCAGAGATCTACTGGCGACGTCGGATCGTGCTCGGCATCGGAGTGCTGGCTGTCGTGCTGATCATCGTGCTCATCATCGTGCGCCCCGGCACGGGCGACCCTGCCGACCAGCCGACGCCCGACCCGCAGACCACCGAGACGGCCGGACCGGGCGACGAGCCCGCCGCGGGCGGCGACGTGACCACGTGTGACCCGTCGCAAGTGACCGTGAGCCCCGTGACCGACGCCGAGGTGTACCCGGCCGGTCAGCAGCCCCTGCTCTCACTCACGCTGCTGAACACCGGCACCGTTGCCTGCACGATGCAAGCGGGTAGCGATGTGCAGAGCTACGTGATCACCTCGGGTAGCGACAGCATCTGGGCATCGACTGACTGCCAAGAGCCGGGTTTACCGGCCGAGGTGACGTTGCAGCCCGGCGAGCCCGTGCCGACGACGCCGTTTGCGTGGAGCCGCACTCGCTCGAGCCCCGACGACTGCGCGGCCGTGCGCGACCCGGTGGTGGCAGGCGGCGCGACCTATCGGCTCAGCGTGAGCGTTGGCGAGTTCAAGGGCGACGGCGATCGCCCGTTCATTCTCAACTAGTGCCGCACGGCGCCGCGTAGGCTGATGCGGATGCCCAAGAAGAAGCCCCCGAAACGCCCCGGCTCGGCGCAGCGCCCCGACTCGGCGCGGCGCCCCGCCTCGGCGCAACGACCTCCTTCGGCGCAACCGCGGCGCAGCGCCTCCGGTCACCTCGCCCCAATGCCGCCCTCGATGCTGCCGCCCGAGCAGCGACTGGATGCCGCGCTTGAGCGCCAAGATGCCGTCGCTGTGGCGTTCGCCCTGCGCAACGACCGCGTGATCGTGCCGCTGCTGATCGTGGACGGGCCGGCGCAAGTGCGGGTGTTCCGCCGCGGTGAGGTCGATAAATACATGCTGTTGCTTTTCTCGAGCCCGCAGACCTACATCGCGATGGTTCCCGACGAGCCTGAGCATCGCGTGTTGCCGTACGACGGTGAGACGCTCGCCGATTTTCTCGAACAGAACATCGGCGTGCTCGAGGGCATTTGGTTTGACGTCGCAGGCCCGCACGCGATGCAGGCCGACCCGCAAGACGTTCTCGACGCGCTGCGGCTCGCCGCCGACTAGCGCGGCGGCCGCCGTGCGTCGCCGCACCGCGTCGCCGCACGGCCGCACTCTGGCCCGAAAGTCGCATATTGGTTCGAACGTTCGGGCCAGAATGCAACTTTCGGGCCAGAACGCGCGGCGAAGTGCTAGCAACCCGGGCACAGAGCGGCGGATGCGCGGCAGTTCGCGCGGTGGATGCGCGGCAGTTCGCGCGGCGGTCCCGCAGAGGGTGGGCTAGAACTCGGGGACGTCGAGCTTCTCGTCGCGCGCGCTCGCGAACGCGAGCCTCACGGCCTCGCGCAAGTGCAGCGACGAGGCGTCGATCACCGTGCGATAGCCGAGACGCCCGGCTTCGGCGGCACGCTGCGGGGCGCCCGACACCGCTCGGATCTCGCCGGCGAGACTGATTTCTCCGATGGCGGCGAGGTGAGCATCCAGAGCCTTCTCTCGGCGGGCGCTCGCGATGGCCAACGCGATCGCGAGGTCGGCGGCGGGCTCGGTGAGGCGGATTCCGCCGACGGTCGACACGTACACGTCGAAGCCCGACAGCGGCATGCCGCAGCGCCGCTCGAGCACGGCGAGCAGCATGGCGACGCGCGACGAGTCGACGCCGTTAACGACACGGCGCGGCTGCGGGGCGTTCGACGCGACGATGAGCGCCTGCACCTCGACGGGCAAAGCGCGGCGGCCCTCCATGGCGATGGCGACGCACGTGCCGCTCACGGGAGTGGTCGACCCCGATCGAAACAGAATCGACGGGTCAGCGACCTCGGCAATGCCGTCACCGGTCATCTCGAAGCAGCCGACCTCGTCGGTGGGGCCGAACCGATTCTTGAGCGCGCGCACGAAGCGCAACGACGTCTGGCGGTCGCCCTCGAACTGGCACACAACGTCAACGAGATGTTCGAGCAGGCGGGGGCCCGCAATCGTGCCGTCTTTCGTCACGTGGCCGACGAGCACGACGGGAATATCGCGGTCTTTCGCGACCCGAATGAGCGTGGCCGCGACCTCCCGCACTTGAGAGACCCCGCCGGCGAGCCCATCGACGAGCGACGACGCCACGGTCTGCACCGAGTCGACAATGACGAGCGCGGGCTGAACCTCGTCGATCTGACCGAGGACGGTCGCCAAGTCGGTTTCGCTCGCGAGGTAGAGCTCGGGGGTGAGGGCGCCCGTGCGGCCGGCGCGCAGCCGCACCTGCGCCATCGATTCTTCGGCTGAGACGTAGAGCACGCGTTGGCCGAGCTTCGCGGCGCGCGCGGCGACCTCGAGTAGCAGGGTCGACTTGCCGACTCCCGGCTCGCCCGACAGCAGAATCGCGGCGCCGGGCACGATGCCGCCGCCGAGCACGCGGTCGAACTCCGAGATGCCCGTCGGTGTGTGGCTCTCGTCGCGCGGGGCAATGTCGGTGATGGGGCGGGCGGCTCGGCCCTCGGCAACCCGGGCCGGCGCGGTGTGGCGCGTCGGAGCATCCTTCTCCATGACGGTGCCCCACTGCTGGCACTCGCCGCAGCGGCCGGCCCACTTCAGGGTCGTCCACCCGCACTCGGTGCAGACAAAGTTTGCGGTGGTCTTGGCCATGGTGACCCCAGAATACGGCGGTGCGCCGACGGTGGCGGCGAGGCCTTACGGCGCAGCAGAGATGAGCGCTCGAGCCCGGCGCGTCACGGCACCGGCGAACGCCGACTCCCACACCCGGTAGCCGAGTGGCGAGGGGTGAAACTGATCCCACGTGAACTCGGGAAACGAGCCCCAGCCGCGTCGCTTCTCGGTCACCCGGTGCAACGGTGCGAAAGCGAGCCCGCGGGCGCGCACGAGGTCGGTGATCAGATGCGAGGCGGCCGCAGCATCCGATTCACGATCGCCGAAGTGAAAGCACGGCAGGTCGGCGACGATCGCATGGTCGGGCAGTTCGGTGAGCAAGGCCGCGAACTCGGCCGCAAACCGCTCGGCATCGAAAGTCGACATGTCATTGGCGCCGATCGCGACCGTCACCAGGTCGGGCTCGAGCCCGCTCAGTAGCGGTAGCTGTCGCTCGAGAGCTTCAGTAAGGCGGGCCCCGTACCGCGAAAGGTTCACGACCCGCACGGTACGCCCGGTCTGACGCTGCAGTCGCGCCGCGAGCAGCCCCACGTAGCCCGCATCGAGGTCGCGCGCGCCAATGCCCTGCGCCGCCGAGTCGCCGATGGCGACGTAGAGCAGCTCGCCGGGCTCGAGCGCTCGCCGAGCCCAGGCGCGCCTCCGCAGCGCCGTGAACGGGGTGCGCAGCGACCCGGTCATGCCCGAATCGTAACCATGACGACGGATGCTCTGCGCCCGCCACTCCCCGGTTCGACCCGCCCGCTCGCCTGTACTAAACTCTCTCGCGGAACCGTGTCCGAGCGGCCGAAGGTGCAACTCTCGAAAAGTTGTGTGGGTGTTGAGCCCACCGTGGGTTCAAATCCCACCGGTTCCGCCATTTACGTTGTGCACGACTGGTCGCTTTTTGGGAGCCTCGTCGCACGATTACTCGAAGCCGAGTACGCCAGGTAAGGTGATCCGCGCAGGGGGAGTACTCCTTACGAAGCCGATTCGTCAATACGAACACGTCACCGTGTTCCGGGCGGCTTGCCCCGATCAGTCGGGGTGGAAGAGACCTTGGTCATGTTGTCGAACAACCAAGGAGTTCGCCCATGGGTGTCACGCCCCTCATCTGGATCATCACGATTGCCGTGACGATTGCGTTCTTCGTCTGGGAGTTCTTCATGCACGTGCGCACCCCGCACGAGCCCACGATCGGCGAATCTGCTCGGTGGTCAGTGTTCTATATTGCGCTCGCCCTGTTGTTCGGCGTGGGGATCGGCATGGTCTCGGGCTGGACCTTCGGGGGCGAGTACTTCGCCGGCTACATGACCGAGAAGGCGCTGTCGGTGGACAACCTCTTCGTCTTCCTTCTGGTGATGACCGGGTTCGCGGTGCCGAAGAAGTACCAGCAGAAAGTGCTGTTGATCGGCATCGCCATTGCCCTCGTCATGCGCGGGGGGTTCATCGCCGTCGGCGCAGCGCTGATCGAGAACTTCTCGTGGGTCTTCTACATCTTCGGCGCCCTATTGCTCGTACTTGCCTACCGCCAAGCGTTCGCATCGCATGACAACGACCCGGCGAACTTTCGGATCGTGAAGCTCGCCCGCCGGGTCTTTCCGCTGACCGACGAGTACCACGGCGACCGCCTCTCGGTGAAGATCGACGGCAAGCGGTTCTTCACCCCGATGCTGCTGACCATAGTTGCTATCGGGTTTGTCGACTTGGTCTTCGCGGTCGACTCGATTCCCGCGATCTATGGTCTGACCGAAGAGGCCTACATCGTGTTCACCGCCAACGCCTTTGCGCTGATGGGGCTACGCCAGTTGTACTTCTTGATCGGCGGGCTGCTCGAGCGTCTTGTCTACCTGGCTCAAGGCTTGGCGGTCATTCTCGCCTTCATCGGGGTCAAGCTCGTATTGCACGCGCTGAAGGTGAACGAGTTGCCGTTCATTAATGGTGGCCAGGCGGTGCCGTGGGCCTTCGACATTCCAATATGGTTCTCGCTCGGGTTTATCGCCGTCACGATCACCGTGGCAACTGTGCTTAGCCTTCTCAAGACCCGCAAGACCCCGGTCGAGATGGCGCAGCAAGATGAGACGGTCGACCGCCACTAAAGGGGTTTGGCGGCTTTTCAGCGTGAGATTGTGCCACGGGTCATGGGCCTTTGGCAAGGCATGGCGGGTTCGCGGCATCCGTCGTACGGTTCGAGGCAGAACGACGTTGGCGTTCATCCGTTTCGCCTTCGCCTCATTGCGATAAGGAGACCCTGATGGCTGTCATCGATCAGATGCTGGATGCGTACCCGAGCGAGCTCGGAATAGACAAGGCGCTCCTCGCCGAGTGCATAAGTGCGTGCTTGGAGTGTTCGCAGAGTTGTACGGCGTGTGCCGACGCGTGTCTTGCCGAGGGCATGGTCGCCGACCTCACGAAGTGCATACGCCTCGACCTTGACTGCGCCGACATCTGCGCCGCCACTGCCAGCGTGCTGTCGCGTCACACTCAGCGCAATGTGGAGCTCACGCGCGCGATGTTGGAAGCCTGCCGCGTTGCGTGCGAGGCATGTGCCAAAGAGTGCGAGCAGCACGCTGACATGCATGATCACTGCACGGTGTGCGCGGCTGCGTGTCGTCGCTGCGAGCAGGCCTGCGCGGCGCTTCTCGCCACGATTGCGTAGCTGCAGCAGCCCGACGGCCAGCCCTTGCCGTGCGACCATGACCGCGCAGCAAGGCGAGTCGAAGCGCATCGCCGCGAAGGAGTCGTGATGAGCTATCGGTCAGCAACACAAGCGGCGGCAACAGGGCTTGCCCTTGCTGGCGCGGCGGTCGGCAGCCTTTCACTGGCGTGGACGATCGTGCGGCGCCGATCGCAGGCGGCGGCAACATGGCAGCAGGGCGCGGGGCAAATGCTGCGCGCGGGCCCGCTCGGAGTGCGCCTGTTCGGGCACGGCGATCGAGTCATCGTGTTGATTCCCGGGCTGGCCTCTACCCAGACGTTCTGGGGTGCGGCCTACGACCGCCTGGGTAAGGGCGCCACCGTCGTGGTCGTCGACCCGCTGGGCTTCGGCTCATCGATGCGGCATGGGCCTGATGACACGGTGCTGACCGCCACCGAGCATGTCGAGGCGCTCACGGTGGCACTGCGCGAACTCGGTCTGGCGGGGCGCCCGACGACGGTGGTCGGTCACTCGATGGGAGCATCCATTGCTCTGCTGTGGGCGGCGCAGTCGACCGACGCCACCAACGTCGTCGCCTTCGACGCGCCGCTGTATCGCACTCAGGCCGAGGCCGACGAGCGGGTGCGACACCTGGGTTGGTTCGAGTCGCTCATGTCGAAGGGCCCCGTCGCTGAGGCCGTGTGCGCCTGGATGTGTGCGCATCGCGAGGCCGCAGCTGTGCTGTCGACGTTGATCAATCCCGAGCTGCCGACGCCCGTCGCTCGCGCGGCTATACGACATACCTGGCCCGGCTACATCGGCAGCTTTACGAGCATCGTGATGGGTGGCGGTTGGAAGCAAGCCATCGACGCTCTGGCCGTGCGCGGGGTGCCGATTGATCTGATAGACGGAGCGAGTGACGCGGTTCCGGTGCCCGGGCGTGCGAGCGAGCTCGCCGGACAGCACCCTAATCTGGGCGCCCGCACGCACCCCGGCGGGCATCATCTTCCGCTGACCGACCCGGTATGGTGCGCCGAGGCTATCGACCGCACGACCATGACGGCCCCAGCTGAGGGTTCCTGACAAACCGATTGACTAATACCCCAGGGGGGTATAGCGTGCCTGCTATGAACGAGAACACTCACCGCGATCACTCCGCGACTGCCGCTGTCACCAGCGAACCGTCGAAGCCTGACGCGCACGCAGCCCAGCCCGACGCGCATGCAGCCCACGGTGCCCAGGCGGGCCACGACAAGCCCGACGCGACAGCTGTCCATGAGAAGGCTGGCCACGACGCTCATGCCGGTCACAGCGACCACGTCGCCCAGTTCCGTCGGCTCTTCTGGTGGAACCTGATTCTCGCGGTGCCCGTCATTGTCTTCAGCCGCATGTTCTCGATGATTCTGGGCTACGACCTGCCGAGCATCCCGGGCATCGAGCTCATCTCGCCCGTGCTCGGCACCGTCATCTTCGTCTGGGGCGGTCGGCCGTTTCTGACCGGCGCCGTCGACGAACTCAAGACCCGACGCCCCGGCATGATGCTGCTTATCGGGCTCGCGATCACCACGGCGTTTGTCTCGAGCATGGGGGCGAGCCTCGGGCTGCTCTCGCACGAACTCGACTTCTGGTGGGAACTCGCGCTGCTCGTCGTCATCATGCTGCTCGGCCACTGGGTCGAGATGCGTTCGCTCGCTCAGACGACCAGCGCCCTCGACTCGCTCGCCGCCCTGCTGCCCGACGAGGCAGAGCGTGTAACGGCTGACGGTGTCGAGACGGTCGCCCCCGGCGACTTGCAGGTCGGCGACGTCGTGATCGTGCGGCCCGGCGCTCGCGTGCCCGCCGATGGCACCATCGCCGAAGGGTCGGCCTCGTTCGACGAGTCGATGATCACCGGCGAATCGCGCACCGTGCGCCGCGAGCCGGGCGACTCGGTCGTGGCCGGAACCGTGGCCACCGATTCGGGCGTTCGCGTCTCGATCACGGCAGTCGGTGACGACACGGCTATCGCGGGCATCCGTCGCATGGTCGCTGAAGCGCAGGCGTCGACGTCTCGGGCGCAGCGCCTTGCCGACGTCGCTGCTGCCTGGCTGTTCTGGTTCGCGCTCGGTGCCGCCGCCATCACGGCGATCGTCTGGTTCTCACTCGGCGTGCCCGGCGACGCTATTGTTCGCACCATCACCGTGCTCGTCATCGCGTGCCCACACGCGCTCGGTCTCGCGATTCCGCTGGTCGTGTCAATCGCCACCGAGCGCGCGGCTCGTGGCGGCGTGCTCATCAAAGATCGCCTCGCGCTCGAGAGCATGCGCACTGTCACCGCGGTGCTGTTCGACAAGACCGGCACGCTCACCAAGGGCGCCCCCACCGTGACCGCCGTCGAGACCGCCGGTTCGCACACTGAAGACGAGTTACTTGCCCTGGCCGCCGCCGCCGAGACCGACAGTGAGCACCCGCTCGCGAAGGCGATCGTGCGGGCGGCCGAGAAGCGCGAGGTGAGCATCCCGAGCGCCAGCGACTTCACTTCGAGCCCCGCCCTCGGCGTCACTGCCACCGTCAACGGCCACATGGTCAGCGTTGGGGGGCCGGGCATGCTCGAGCGCCACGGGGCGTCAGAGCTCGCAGTCGTCGACGCGTGGCGTGAGCAGGGCGCCATCATTTTGCACGTGCTCATCGATGACGAGGTGATCGGCGCCCTCTCGCTGGCCGACGAGATTCGCCCCGAGTCACAACAGGCGGTGGATGCCCTGCACGAGCTCGGCATTACCGTCGTCATGATTACCGGAGACGCCGAGGCCGTGGCACAATCCGTGGCCGCTGAGCTCGGCATCGATCGCGTGTTCGCCGGGGTGCGCCCCGAAGACAAGGCTGCCAAGGTCGCCGAACTGCAGGCTGAGGGCCTGAAGGTGGCGATGGTGGGCGACGGCGTGAACGACGCCCCGGCCCTTGCCGCAGCCGATGTCGGCATCGCGATTGGCGCTGGCACGGACGTCGCCATCGGTTCGGCAGGCGTCATTCTCGCCAGCTCTGACCCGCGCTCGGTGCTGTCGGTGATCGAGCTCTCGCGGGCCAGCTACCGCAAGATGAAGCAGAACCTGTGGTGGGCGGCCGGCTACAACCTCATCTCAGTGCCGCTCGCGGCGGGCGTGCTCGCCCCCATCGGGTTCATCTTGCCGATGTCGATCGGCGCGCTGCTGATGTCGCTGTCAACGATCGTCGTTGCCCTCAACGCGCAGTTGCTGCGTCGGCTCGACCTGCGGCCCGAGCGCGTGGGTCGCTAGGGTCGCCCGTGTTGCCCGGGTCGGCGCAGACAGCCACACCAACCTCGAGCAGCACGACGAGCTCGAAGACCATTTTTAGGCGCAACGTCAGATTCCGCAGGGGCGTGTCGCGCGTGCGCTGAGTGAGTGGGGTCAGTCCGCGACGGTACGGTTTTCGGCGCTGACCATCCACGACAGTTGTTCGATGCGCTCGAGCACGCCGTGCAGAATGTCGGCGCTCGTCGGGTCTTCGTCGTCGACCTGGTCATGCACCTAGCGACAGGTTCCTGCCACGGCGTCGAGTCGTTCGGTAATCAGGTCGACCACACGAGACGTGTCGATTTCGCCCTGCGGAAACTCGGGCAGGGTCGTGGTTTCGGCGACGAGGTCGCTGCGCCCGTCGGGCAGAGAGTGCAGAGCGCGCATCCTCTCGGCGACCGCGTCAGCGAAGCCCCGCGCCGCCTCGATGATTTCGTCAAGCTGCAGGTGGGTGTCACGAAAGTTCGAGCCGATGACATTCCAGTGCGCCTGCTTGCCCTGCAAAGTCAACTCGATCAAGTCGACGAGCACTTTTTGCATGTTCTTGCTCAAGGCCTCAGAGGCCTGAAACCCCTTCTCGGCGTTCTGCTCGCCGGTCAGCTGCGCTCCGGCGCGAGACGGGCGGCGGCGATTCTTCGGGGCGGCCTCGGTGGCCGATTTGGTCGTGGCGGTTTTCGTCGTCATGGTGGATCCCATCATCAGCGGGTGGTCAGCACACCGTATCGACTGATCCTCCCAACCGGCCGGGGCTTGCGTGACACACGACGGTGAGCTAAGCGCTCAGGTCACCCGCCACCCAGTGCGGGTACTGCGCTTCGACCACGTTGCGATGCGCGCGCACCCGACTCTTGAGCCAGTTGCGGCCGAAGACGGGGTGGAGCGGGTTCGCGGGGTCGACGTCAACGCCGGGGGCGTCAGCCGCGAGCTCAGGAGGTAGCGCGATCGTTGGAATGGTCGCATCGAGCGCTGGCCCGTGAAAGTACGGAATCGAGATTCGCTCAGTGCCCATCGCTGGTGAAATGACGCGGTGGTTGGTGGCCTTGAGGTACCCGTCGGTCGCAATTTCGAGTAGCTCGCCGATGTTGACCACGAAGGCGCCGTCGACGGGTGGTGCGTCGATCCAGGCGCCATCCTTCTCAACCTGCAGGCCGCCCTTGCCCTCCTCCACGTACAACAGTGTGAGCACGCCTAAGTCTTTATGG
>JBBRWT010000037.1:0-16282 GCA_038249035.1 Actinomycetales bacterium | reverse complement strand
TCGTGCGCGACGCGTTCGACGAAGATGGTGCCTCGATGGCGATCATCACGACAGGGGAGAACTTCCCGGATGCACTGTCAGCGGGCCCGGCCGCCGCGTCGCAAGGTGGCCCGGTCATTCTGGTGGACGGATCGGCGACATCTATCGATCGCCCCACCAGGGATCTGCTCGTCGACCTTGGCATTGACCAGGTTTACATCGCCGGGGGGACCGGTTCGGTCGGTTCGGGAATTGAGTCATCGCTCAAGAGACTTCTCGGCGAGAACAACGTGACGCGTTTCGCTGGAAGAGACCGATTCGAGGTCGGTGTGCTGCTCAGCCAAGCGTTCTTCTCCAGCGCCGACTACACCTTTGTCGCGACCGGGTACAAGTTCCCCGACGCGCTCACAGGGGGGCCGCTCGCAGCCGCCTATGGCGCGCCTCTCTACTTGTCTGAGCCTGGGTGTCTTCCGTCGACGGTCGCGGTCGACATTCTCGATCTCGACGCGCAGGACATCTGGCTGCTCGGGGGGCCGGGGTCGCTCAGCATGGCGGTCGAGAACCTTCAGCTCTGCTAGCTCTGCGCGGCCGGGTGGCCGTTCAGAGTCGCCGTTCGAGCCCGTCTGCGAGCAGTTGCTCGGCGATCTCGACCACTCGCGTGCCCTCTTCGAAAGTGACGATGCCGCGGGCCTCGCCGGCGAGCACCGAGTCGCGGAACGCCTCGTGCTCGGCGAGCAGCGGCTCTTTCCGCGTGAGCGCGAAGCGGGTCATGTCGCCTTCGGAAACGCCGCGGAACTCACCCGGATCCCACGCCACCTGAATGCGGCCGTTCTCGTAGTAGGTGAGGTCGGCCGTGAGCGTGTCGGCCACGAGCACACCGTTCTCGCCCGTGATCGTCGTGACCCGTTCCTTGAACGGGGTCAGCCAGTTGACGACGTGCGACGCGATCGCCCCGCCCGAGAGCGTGCCGACCGCGACGACCATGTCTTCGTGCGCGCGCCCGCTCTGATGGGCCGTGCGCGCGTTCACTGACACGTACTGCTGCTGAGTAACCCAGGCGGTGAGGTCGATGTCGTGTGAGGCCAGGTCTTTGATGACACCAACGTCGGCGATGCGGCCTGGGAACGGGCCCTGGCGACGCGTGGCGATCTGGTAGATCTCACCGAGCATCCCCTCGGCGATGCGCGTGCGCGCCACCTGCAGAGCGGGGTTGTAGCGCTCGATGTGGCCCACGCCGCCGACGAGGTTCTTTGCGGCGAACAGATCGCGGAGCGTGCGCGAGTCAGCCGCGGTCGAGGCCACGGGCTTCTCGATGAGGGCATGCACCCCGGCCTCGGCGAGCCGGGTGCCGATCTCGAGGTGGAACACCGTGGGTGCCGCGACGACCGCGTAGTCGATTCCCAGCTCGAGCAGTTCATCGAGGTCGCGCACAACCGGGCGATCGTGCACACGCTCGGGCATGTTCGGCGAGGGGTCGTACACACCGACGAAGTCCACACCCTTGAGGTGCGAGAGCACGCGCGCGTGATTGCTGCCCATCACACCCAGGCCGAGCAGGCCTGCCCGCAGCGTCATCAGCTTCCCGCCGCGGCGACCGCGTTGACGGCGGTGACGATGGCGTCGAGGTCGCGCTGCCGCAGCGAGGGGTACACCGGCAGCGACAACACCTGGGCGGCGGCGAGCTCGGTCGTCGGCAGGTCGAGCGTCTGCTGAAACGACGGCAGGCGGTGGATCGGCGTGGGGTAGTAAACGCCGTTACCGACGCCGCGCTTCGCGAGTTCGGCGGCGAAGGCGTCGCGGTCGTGGTCGACGACGCGCACGGTGTACTGGTGGAAGACGTGCTGGGCGCCCTCGGCGACGGGGGGCACGACAACCCCGCGCAGGTTGCTCGATAGGTAGGCAGCGTTCTGCTGGCGCTTGGCCGTCCACGCCGGCAGCTTGGTGAGCTGCACGCGGCCGATCGCCGCATGGATGTCGGTCATCCGGGTGTTGAAGCCGACGACCTCGTTCTCATAGCGGCGCTCCATGCCCTGGTTTCGCAGCACGCGGATCGCGCGTGCGATCTCGGCCGACGGCGTCGTGACCATGCCGCCCTCACCCGAGGTCATGTTCTTGGTGGGGTAGAACGAGAACGACGCGGCGATGCTCCAGGCGCCGACGGGCACGCCGTCGACCGAGGCCAGGTGCGCCTGAGCCGCGTCTTCGAAGAGCATGATGCCGTGCTTCTGCGCGAGGGCCGAGATTGCCCGCAGATCGGCCGGGTGGCCATACAGGTGCACGGGCATGATGCCCCTAGTGCGCGGCGTGATGGCTGCTTCAATCGCGGCCGGGTCGGCGTTGAAGTGGTCGAGCTCGATGTCGACGAACACGGGGGTCGCCCCGGTCAGTGCCACCGAGTTGGCCGTCGCCGCGAAACTGAACGAGGGCACAATGACCTCGTCGCCCGGGCCGATGCCGGCGGCGAGGAAGGCCATGTGCAGCGCCGAGGTGCCCGAGTTGAGGGCGACCGACTCGCGGCCTGCGACGTGCACCGAGAACTCTTTCTCGAACGCGGCGACCTCAGGGCCCTGCGCGAGCATGCCCGAGCGCATGACGCGGTTCACGGCCCTTCTCTCGCGAATACCGATCTCGGGCTTGGCGGCGGGAATCATCAGTTAACCTCAATCAGTCGGTGCTCGTCGGTCTGGCGATAGCGATCGCCGGTGGCGGGGCAGAGGTACAGCGTGGGGTCATCGGGGTCGACGGTGAGCGGCTGGCCGGCCTTGCCGACCCAGCCGATACGACGAGCGGGGCTGCCCACCACGAGGGCGAAGTCGGGCACGTCTTTCACCACAACCGACCCCGAGCCGACGAGGGACCAGCGACCGATGACGATCGGGGCGACGCATGTGGCGCTGGCGCCGATCGAGGCTCCCTCGCGAATGTCGACGCCGACCAGGTGCCAGTCGTCGGCTGACTTCGGGGTGCCGTCGGCGTTGATCGCGCGCGGAAAGTGGTCGTTCGTGAGCACCACCGCGGGCCCGATGAACACCCCGTTGGCCAGCTTCGCCGGCTCGTAGACGAGCGCGTAGTTCTGAATTTTGCAGTTGTCGCCCATCTCGACACCCGTGCCGATGTAGGCGCCGCGGCCCACAATGCAGTTCTCGCCGATCACCGCGTTCTCGCGAACCTGCGCGTAGTGCCAGATCTTCGACCCTGCGGCGATGGATGCGCTCTCAGCCACATCGGCCGTCTCGTGCGCGAACTTCTCGGCAGACACAGGGCTCCTGGATGAACGGGGACGGTTGTCCTGATAGACGGGCAGTGCGCTCGGGGAACCGGCGCCGCCCGACGGCGACGGGGCCGCTAGGGTAATGATACGCGCGTCGAGGAGGGGTGGGTCGTGGGGCTTCTGCGGCGGGTGCTGGCCTTCGCCGGGCTTCCCTTCCTGTATCTGCTGACCCCCTTCCTCTTTCTCCCGGTGCTCGCTCGTGTTGCAGGTGCCGACGCCTGGCTCGCGATCGCCGTCGGGCAGTCGGTCGGCGCCTTCGCCGCGCTGGTCGTCGGCCTCGGCTACAACACAGTGGGGCCAACCGCCGTCGCACTTGAGACGGTGCCGCAGCGGGCGGCGGTGCTTGAGCGCAGCATCCGGCCCCGCCTGGCGCTCTTCGCCCCGGCGGTCGTCGTCGCAGCCACCCTCGCAGCCGTGATCGCGCCGGAGTCGCACCGACTCGACGCGGCGCTCATGGCAATCGCCCTCACCCTGAGCGGGCTCTCGTCGGCGTGGTACATGATCGGGCTCGGCAGAGCCGGGCTGATCGTGGTGTTCGAACTTTTGCCGCGCCTGATCGCCACGGCCGCCGCGGCTGCCGCCCTGCTACTGCTCGGGCAGGTAACGTGGTACCCGGCTCTGCTCATCACGGCCGCCGTCCTCGGGTCGGGGGCGTTTCTGTGGCGCACGGTCGGGCCCCGCACGCTGCTGGCCCCCGCCCCCGGCGCGGTGCGGCGCGAGTTTGCCGCCAACCGGTCGGCGCTGGCCACCGAGATCGCCGCGGGAGCGCATAACTCGCTCGCCGTCACGTTCGTCAGCCTCGTCGCACCGACCGCGCAGGCCGCGGCCTACATTTCGGGGGACAAGCTCTACCGCATCGGGCAGTACTCGGTCTCGGCGCTGGGCAATGCACTGCAGGGCTGGGCGGTCGAAGATGAGCGGCGCGATTTCGCGCGGCGCGCCCGTATCGCGATTCTCTGGCACCTCGCGCTCGGGCTGCTCGGGCTTGCCGCGTTTGGGCTGCTGGGCCCGGCGCTCTCAGAGCTGTTCTTCGGCGGCGCCGTCGCCATCGACACGGCCACCGCGCTCGGCTTCGGGGTGGCGACCCTCGGCATCGCCCTGGGTACCGCCCTCGGTCGCGTCGTGCTCGTGGGCCTGGGCGCTCTCCGCGCCTTCATGCTGAGCGTTGTCGCGGGTGCCCTCGTGGGCGTGAGCGCTGTGCTGACCCTCTCTGCGCTCTACGGGGCCGCCGGCGGGGCGTGGGGGCTCGCGCTGGGCGAACTGGTGTCCGTTGCCTGCCAGGCGGTTATCGCGGCGCGCGGCATGCGGGCCCGACCCCGCCCTGAGAACGACGTCGCGTAGACTGTTGCAAACCGACGTTCGGGGGGACGACCGTGGCCGCAATGACTGACGAGGCGCTGCAGCCGCGCCGATCATGGGGGCGCCTGCTCGGGATGCTCGCCACGAGCATTCTCGCGGGCTCGACCCTCGTCGCCCTGAGCCCAGCCCCGGCCATCGCCAACCCGTGGTCGTTCGACCCGGGCCTGATCATCAGCGACACGCAGTTCTACGACGACGACGCGATGACCGAGGTTCAGATCCAGCGATTCCTTGAGGACAAGATCGGGCCGTGCAACACGACCCGCTGCCTCGACATCTTCCGGTTCTCGATGCCGACCTACCCGGCGTTCACCTCGCAGACGACGGGCAACCTGGTGTGCCGCCAGGTCGAGGGCGGCTCGAACCTGCTGACCTCCACAGTCATCTTCCGCGTGCAGCAGGCCTGCGGCATCAGCGCCAAGGTGATTCTCGTCACACTCGACAAAGAGCAGGGGCTCATCACCGGTGGTCAGAGCCGAGGGCCGAGCGACTATGCTCTCAACTTCGCTATGGGGTGGAATTGCCCTGACAGTACCGGGTGTATCGACGCGTCATCGGCGCTCGGCTTCCAGATTTACCGCGGCGGACGCCAACTTGTGACATACAAGCTTGCTAATTTTTCTCGCCAGCCCGGCGTTCACAACATCCCGTTTTCTCCAACGCCATCTTGTGGCTCTACGGCCGTGAACATTCGCAACTACGCGACCGCGGCGCTCTACAACTACACGCCGTACCAGCCGAGCGCGGCGTCGCTCGCCGCGTACCCGGCCGGCACGGGGTCGCCGTGTGACAGCTACGGCAACCGCAACTTCTACCGCTACTACTACGCGTGGTTCGGCAACCCGGTGGCGGTGATTCCGCAGGGCGTCACCACGGCGCGCATCGGCGGGGCGAACCGCTACGACGTGGCCGCCGACATCTCGCGCCAAAACTTCTCTGCCGGCGTTCCCGTCGTCTTCGTCGCGTCGGGCGAGGTGTTTCCTGACGCGATCAGTGCGGCACCCGCGGCCGCGAAGCTGGGCGGGCCGATCCTGCTCGTCGAGCGCACCACGATCAACCCGGTGATCCTCGCCGAGCTGACCCGATTGCAGCCGCAGCGAATCGTTGTGGTGGGTGGGCCCGGATCGATCTCCGATGCCGTCTACCAGCAGCTCGCTGGCCTGACCCCCTCGATCGATCGCATCACCGGCGCCAACCGCTACGAGGTGTCGACGAACCTGGCGACCCGCGAGTACACCGAGTCGGGGGCCACCGAACTGTTCATCGCGACGGGAGAGGTCTTCGCCGACGCACTCTCGGCGGCACCGGCCGCCGCGGCCGCCGGTGCGCCGATGATCCTCGTCGACCGGGTCGAGACGACCCTCCGGCCGAGCATCGCCGACCTCATCACCGAGCTCGGGGTGACGAAGGTGTCAATCGCGGGCGGCCCCGCCTCGGTGAGCTCTGCACTGGAATCGAGCCTGGTGGCACTACTGGGGCGCGACAACGTGATTCGGTACACCGGCCCTGATCGCTTCGCCGTCTCGCTCGCCGTCAACGCCGCAGCGTTCCCCACCGCTGCACGCGTCTTCATCGCCTCGGGGCTGACTTTCCCCGATGCCCTGGCCGGGGCCGCGATCGCGGGCCCGTCGAACTCGCCGTTGTTCGTAGTGCCCACCGACTGCATGCCGCGCGGCGTCGCGCAGTACATCGTCGACTCGGGCGCGACCTCGATGACGGTGCTCGGTGGCCCGGGGTCAGTCGCGCCCTCCGTTCTCGCCTTCCGCAACTGCTGAGGGGCCTCGCCACCATGCGCCGCAGAACCATGCACCGCACGACATCGCACCGCACGACATTGCACCGCACGGCAGGGCACCGCGTGACGCGCGCGCTCGCCGGCGTCGTGGTCGTCACCACGATCACGGCACTCGTCGCGTGCGCGCCGACCGAGAGCGGCCCAGCGCCCGGTGGCGACCCCAGCGCGCGACCGGCACCCGCCTCGACGACGCCGCTGCCCTTGCGGTCTGGCGATCCGCAACGCTCGGGTGAGCCGTCAGCGTCGACGGGCCGCAGTATTCCCCTCGACATCGCGTGCGACGTTCTCATCGACGGGGCTACGATCTACGATCTGAACCCCAACCTCGGCCTCGACCAGGCCCCGCGGCCGAGCGCGCTCTCGTCGACGGTGGTCGACAGCGACGGGGTCAGTTGCGGCTGGATCAACCAGACCAGCGGCACGCCCCTCGTCGCCTCGGTCGCGGCGTTCGACGCTGTCGGCTGGCAAGCCGCCCGCCAGGCCGCCACGGCGCGCGGGGGATCCGCGATCGGCAGCGGGCTCGGCGGTGAGGGCGTCTTTCGCACCGAGCAGTCGGTCGGGGTGATCGAACTGTTCCGCTCGCCGTACTGGATCCTCATCGAGTCACCAATCTTCGCCTCCGCCGACGAGGCCGAGCTCGTGATCGACGCGATCGTGCGCGCGTTGCCTTGAGTAGCGGGCCAGGGGCGCCTCAGTCGAAGCGCCCACGCCACGAGCGGTTGCGCGCTGCCGCGAACGCCGATGTCACGAACAATAAAAGCCCGCCTTCGTACAGCAGGTAGCTCTCGGTCATGCTGGTTACTGCCAGCAGCACGAGGGTGAGCGCGGGCCACACATACACCGTGCTGCGGCGGTCGGCGGCTACCAGCCAGGCCCGTGCAAAGGCGAGCCCGAGCGCGGCGAGCAGCGTGAGGATTCCCGCCAGGCCTAACTGCAGCCAGATGTCGGCGTATGCGTTGAGAGCCGAGTCGGGCTGCGAACCGCTACTCGAAACGACGCTCGAGAACGGATACACCGAGGTGGGCCACAAGCCGACCCATCCCCAGCCGAGCACGGGCTGCTGCGCCACGAGGTCGCCCACCGCGCTCCACACGCTCGTGCGCTCGGCAACCTCGGCAGCGGCATCCACGAGCCCGATGATCGGGCCGCGAAAGAACCACGAGACCGCCGCGAGCGCTACCGCGGTGACCAGTAACACGCTCTGCGTGGCTCGGCGAGCGACCGGTTGTTGACGGCGGATCAGTACGAGGGCGAGACCCACGACGAGAACTGCGGCGAGCACGAGCAAGGCCACGGGCGAGCGGGCGAACACGATGGCGGCACCCGCCAGTGCGAGCGAATACGACGAGAGGCCACGTGAGACCGAGCGGGTGCGGTACTCGATCCAGAAGCTCAGCACTGCGAGTGCGCCGAGAAAAGCGAAGGCGTTGCGGGTGCCCGCCAAGCCCTGCACCGGTCCGCCTGCGGCGAGGTCACCGGTGATGCCAATCCACACAAACGGGGTGTCGAACACTAGGCCGCTCAGCACCTCGAGGGCGAACGAAGCGGTAAGAATCACCCGTAGGGCGTTACCCACCGCGCGCACCAGCTGGATCAGGTCGCGCACGAGGGCGATGTAGACGCCCAAAAGCGCGTAGGCGAGGGCGTAGGCGATGCCGCCGATGGTGGCCCAGGTGTACTGGCTCCAGATGATGCTGACGGCGAGAAGCGAGAACAAGGCGAGCAGTGACAGCGGTAGCACCCCTCGCCACTCGACACGCTCGGGCTGGCTCGCAAGGCTCAGGCCGGCCAGCAGAACGAGACCCGAGAGCACGGCAATACTGCCCGGCCACCCAAGCAACGCACGCACCGCGAAGGCGGCCAGCGCCACGCCCACGATCGCCTCGGTGAGCGCTTGCGTGAAGCGCGGCGAGGCAAGAAAGGTGCGCACGGTCTCGATCACGACGGTGCCCCATCGGTGGATGCTGTGGTCTGACGAACGGGTGCCGTCACGCCCCGCAGGCGGCTGGCGACCGACAGGTAAACGAGCAGCACGAGCCCCGCCTCCACCAGCAGGCGCGACTCGGCAAGGCTGTGTACGACCAGCACCGTGAGCAGCAGGGCCGGCAGCAGCCGAAGCGCTGGGGTGGGGGCGTGGTTGCCGAGCGGAGCATCCACCGACCACGACAGCACGCGTGTGCCCGTGGTGATGACGAGAATCGTGAAGACCGCGAGGCCCACGACACCGAGTTGCAGAAGTACATCGAGCCACGCGTTGTGCGCTTGCAGGTAGGTGACGCCCCTGATGACGACAAGGTCGTTGAACGGCTCCACCCAGGGCACCCAATAGCTCACCCAGCCCCAGCCGAGCACAGGTCGTTGTTCGACGAGCCCGAGCACGGCCGCCCAGATGTCGAGGCGGCCGGTGAGGTCGTCGCTGCGCCCCACAAAGCTGAGCAAGGTCTCGCGAAATACCACAGCGAGCGTGACGAGGGCCGCGCCCGTGAGGGCGGTGAGCCCGTAGAGCGTCACGCGACCGCGCGTGGTGAGGCGCCGCGCCGCGAGCAGCACGCCGAGGGCGACGAGCGCGGCGATGCCCGCCACGAGCACGGTCGATGAGCGGGTGAGGGCGAGCGTGAGCAACGCGGCGCCCAACCAGCCCCAACCAGCCGCGGTGATCACGCGACGCTCGGCTAGCTGAATGGCGAACACGATTACGGCGAGCAGCGCCGCGAAGGCCAACAGGTTGGCGTTGCCCGGAATGCCCTGAATGCGCCCACCCTCGAACAGCAGCGCGCGCGACCAGTAGAACGCGCGCGGCACCTCGCCCTCGTACGACACCCACAGTGGCAACACTGGTCGCTGAAAAACGGCGGCCACGATGAGCTCAAAGACAAGCGAGAGCCCGAGAATCCAGCGCAGGGCCATACCCAGGGCGCGCAACAGTTGCTCGAGCGAGACCGTGTGCGCCATGACGACGCCCACGAGCACGGTGGCGAGGGTTGTCAGCAGCCCGAGAGCTGTCGCGCCCGGGTAGTACGACCACACGAGTGAAGCGATCATGAGCCCTAGCAGCGTGCCCAGCGCGATCGGGATGCGCCGTAGGTCAACCCGGTGGCGCACCGCGACGGCGGTCCACGCTACGACGATGCCGAGCGCCACGAGGCCCCAGCCATACCAGCTGATCGAGTTGCGCCACGCGTCACCGGCGAGCAGTGTGAACAGGGTGAAGGCGGCAAGGGCTACGCGCCGGTCGCGTAGCCAGGTCATGCGTGTCAGCCTACCGGCGGGGCCAGAGGAGGCCGAGGCATGACCTCGTTGCACCAGAACCTCGGCCGACGGCTAGCGTTAGCTAGTGGACTTTCGATGGGTGACCGGCACGAGCGATGCACTGTGTGTTCCGTGTGGCCGTGTGCGCGGCGTCGAGCACGTCTTTGAGTGGACGAACGCGATCAACGTTCCTATGCTCGGCACGCGCTGCCCTGTTTGTGCCTCGATTACCGTGCAAGGCGGCGAACTCGAGTTCGAGCCCGACGATCAGTTCATCGACGGCTACCTGCAGTCAGAGGGCGGTGTCGACGCGATTCTCGCCAACCTATATCGCGTTGACGCCCCCCCAGGCGCGCGTTTTCTCGACGTGGGCGCCAATTACGGCTTCGGCGTGCGTTACGCGCGCGACGTGCTCGGTTGGAACGCAACGGGGGTCGAGCCCTCGTATGCCGGCCGTCGTGGTGCACGCGAGCTCGGGATCGAGATTCTCGACCAATACGTCACGGCCGAGACCATGCTCGAGCACCGCTACGACGTCATTCTCGCCTCCGAGGTGATCGAGCACGTTCCCGATCCGGCCGCCTTCGTCCACGCGCTGCGCGTGCACCTCGCTCCCGGCGGTACCGTCGTGCTCACCACGCCGGCCGCTGAGGCGGTGGCTCCGTCTACCCAGGTGCAGGGTATGCAGGCCGTCGGCCCGGGCGGCCATCTGTTCCTGTTCACGGCTGACGGCCTAGAGCAGTTTTTGTTGCGCACCGGTTTCGGTTCGGTGAGCGTACTGCGCGACGGTCAGTCGCTCTACGCCACCGCCGCCGTCGAACCCGGCCGCAACCTGCGCGCCGAGGCCACCGGCCCGTCGCCCGAGCAGGTCGCAGGCTTTCTGGCGCTGCTCATAGACGACCCGGCCTCGCCGGCCGTTCTGCAGACCGCCATGGCGGTGCGCCACTACCGCGCCCTGGTGAATTTGGGTCGGGATGTGCCCGACGTCGAACGCGCCACGTTCGCCCGCGTCACTGAGCTGTTCGGCATCGACTTGAGTGACCCCGCCGCTGTCAGCGCCGCGCTCGGTGGGCTCGCCGATGTTCCTCTCCTGATCGCACCCGCCGCCTTCGCTGCCGGCATGCGTCGCGTCGTGCACCGTCATGACTGGGCCGAAGCCGCGGCGTACTTCGAGCTCGCTGAGTTATCAGTCGCCGAGAAGCGCCGGCGCGCGCACACCTTCGACGGTGACTCACGCATCATCGAGGCGCAGTCTCGCGCTCACCGACTGCTCGCTTTGCTTCACACTGACCCTCCGCAAGCGGTTGCCGAATGGCAGCGGCTGCTGGGCACGGGGCGCCTCATTGACCCCGCGAGTTGGACAGTGCGCCTCTACGTCGAGGCTGCTGCGCTCGGGCATCCCACACTGTTCGACGAGGCACTCGCGCCCGTTGCTGACGCGATCGTCGAACTGGGCGCCGATGGCAGCGAGCAGCACGCCATTGCCGCCATCAACGGCGCCTACCTGCTGAGCCGAGCCGCGGTCGCACATGGCGATCGCTGGTGCGCGACTCAATGGGCCTCGGTCGCCGAGCAAGTATTGCAGGCGCGTCACGACGTAGTACCCGACGACTGGCGGTCGTCGGCAGATCGGCTTCTTCTCGGCTTGCGAGGCGAGATCGTCGAGTTGAAGGCCGAGGCGATTCCCTCGGTTGTGCCCATGCCGGGGCCTGAGCACGAGTCGATCTTGTGGGCTAGCGCGCCCACTGAGGCCGTGCCCGCGGGCATTTCTGTGGTCATGGCCCTCTACCGTGGCGAACACTATGTGCGTGAAGCGCTCGAGTCGATCGCCGCGCAGACCTACCAGCCCCTCGAAGTGATCGTGGTCGACGACGGTTCGCCCGACAACTCGGTGGCGCTGATCGAGAGTCTGGTACTGCCCTTCGAGGTACGCATCGTGTCACAGGGCAACGCGGGGCAATCCGCGGCGCGCAATACCGGCATCCGCGCCGCCCGCGGCGAGTTCATTGCCTTTCTTGACCAAGACGACCTCTGGCGTTCGAACCATCTCGCAGTGCTCGCCAAGACGATCGGCACTGACCCATTGCTCGCCTGGGTCTTCGGCGACTTCGACCTCATCGACGGTGAGGGTCGCACTCTGGTGAGTTCGTACCTTACGGAGACCTCGGTGGTTCTCGACCGCCGCACTGTGGGCGACCTCGTGCGCACCGACCTCATGGCACTGCCGTCGGCCAGCCTTCTGCGACGCAGTGCACTGCTGCAGGTGCGGGGCTTCGATCGACGGCTCTCGGGTTATGAAGACGACGAGCTGTTCCTGCGGCTGTACCGCGCTGGTTACACCATCGCCTCGCAACTGGCAACGCGCGTTCGATATCGCATCCATGGGGCCAACGCCTCGTCGTCGGTCGCCTTTCTCCGCAGTCGACTGGTCTTCTTGCGGCTGCTCACCGAGCACTACCCGGGTGCACCCGGGCACCAGGGCGCCGCTGAAATCGCCGCTGAGCGGCTACTTCGCTCTACCACGTCGGAGTACTTCACTGCGTTGGTCGAGCGTGATGACCCGCTCGCCCGCACAATCTCGTGGGCGACCGAACGCATGATCCCCATGGCGAATGGCGTCTCGCGCTATCACCAGCTGGGTCTGCGCCTGATGCGTCAGCCCAGACTCATGCGAGCGGGCCTGCGCGTCGCGGGCGCGCTGCCCGGACCCTTACGCCGCCTCCTGCTGCCGCCCCTGGCGGCACGGGCCCACGACCAGTTGAGCCCCCGACCGGGGCCGGCCACCACGATCGACTTGGGTGACCGGCCGGCGTGGATGCGCATTCGCAGCTAATCGTCGAGCGAGCATCCCGCCCATGACCGGTGCGTGCCGATCAGATCAGACGAAAGCGCCGACCCCGGTGATGGCACGGCCCACGATCAGGCTGTTCATCTCACGAGTGCCTTCGTAGCTGTACAGAGCCTCGGCGTCGGCGTGAAATCGTGCCACGTTGTAGTCAAGCACGATGCCGTTGCCGCCGAAGGCTTCGCGGCACAGCGCCACCGTCTCGCGCATTGCGGTGGTGGCGAAGGCCTTGGCGAGGGAGGCGTGCTCGTCGCGCTGCAGTCCTTCGTCAAGCATCTGTGACACGCGCGTACACAGCGCGATGCTCGCCGTGATGTTGCCGAGGCTACGGCTGAGCAGGTCTTGCACGAGCTGGTGACTGGCAATGGGCTTGCCGAACTGCTCGCGCGTCTTCGCGTAGTCGACGGCGGCCTCGAATGCACCGATCGATGTGCCGACCGCGGCCCACGCGACCTCGGCGCGGGTCAGGCGCAGCACGGCGGCGGTGTCGCGAAACGAGTTGGCGTTCTGCAGCCGGTGCGACTCGGGCACCCGCACATTCTCGAGCACAATATCGGCGTTCTGCACGATACGAAGGGCTTGCTTGCGCTCGATCTTGGTCGCCGAATAGCCAGGCGTGTTCGTCGGCACGATGAACCCTTTGACCTGGCCGTCTTCGGTGCTCTTGGCCCAGATGATGGTGATATCGCTCCACGTGGCGTTGCCGATCCAGCGCTTGCTGCCATTAAGCACCCACTCGTCGCCGTCGCGTGTGGCGGTCGTGCGCAGGCCTTGGGCCGAGTCGCTGCCCGAGAGTGGCTCGGTGAGCCCGAAAGCGCCGATGACCTCGCCCGTGTTGAGCTTGGGCAGCCATTCGGCGCGTTGCTCGGGTGAGCCCGCAACACCGATCGAGCCCATCGAGAGGCCGTTCTGGACGCCGACATAGGTTGCAACGCTCGCATCGACTCGGGCCAGCTCAAGGGCCGTCCAGCCGCCGTACACGGCGCTGTAGTCGCCAACCTTCGTCTCCTCCCACAGATTGCCGAACACCTGCTGCTGGTGCAGGCCAGGCAAGATCTGGCGCGGAAACTCTGCGCGATCCCAATAGTCGTTGACGAGCGGCTTTACGTCGGTGTCAAGAAAGGCGCGCAGGCGCACGAGGGCCTCTTTCTCGTGGTCGGCCAGCAGGGCCTCGAAGCCATAGAAGTCACTCGGAAGGGTGGGAAAGGTCATGGGGCGAGGCTATGCCCGCAGCCGCGCGGCGACCAGCGCTTTGTGATGCGGGCTCACGGCGGGCGTGCCCGCGCACCCCGGCCTTGTGGATTGCGCACCAACTCCGGGCGGTGTGACAGAAACGTGATGAGTAATGCGCACCGAGTAGTTCTCGATTTTCGTAAGCTCGCGGCATGACTCATGCGCGCCGTCGACTGGTGGCACTTGTCGTGGCGCCGCTGCTCGTGGTCGGCCTCGCGGCCTGCGTTCAGGTCGAGCCCGAAGCCTTGCCGACGTCGATGCCCACTCCCACCCCTACCGAGACAATCGCGGCGCCGACGTTGCCTACTTCGCGGGTGCCCGCGACGTGCGACGAGCTTTTCACGAGCGATCTGGTGAGTGGGGGATCCGCGGTCACGGAGGCAGACCCGGTGTCGCGCCAGGCGGGATACCTCTTGTGCGAGTACGAAGGCATGATCGGGGCTGCGGCGGCCCGACTCTCCATCGACATCGCTGTTGACCCGCCTTCGGGCGCGTTGACGGGAGACATTGAGGTCTACGAGGGGCTTCCTGGTGTCACAATCGGCGTCGCCGGAGAGGAGTCGTACCTGAGCTGTTTTGATGACTACTCCTACTGCGCGGCCGAATTCGTTTCCGGGTCGTATGCGGCGGGGTTGGTCGTCAATCAGGGGGCCGCCGGGGATGAAGCCTCGCTGAGCATCCAGTCGTTTCTGCGCGAGCTCGCGGCGCGCGTCGCGTCGTGGCCGGCCCCGGAACCCGCCTGGCAGGCTCCGGCCGAATCTCTTCGCTGGTCAGGCGATTGCGAAGGCGAGGTGCGCGAAGCACAAGATGTGGTGCGTAGTGCCGTTCCGTTCCCCCTCCAAAATGCGGAGAGTGGCTTAGGCCCAGACGCGACGTCCGCGTACTACTGGTCTCGAGACGCGACCGGATACACCCTCTGCGAGTGGTTTGGCGACCTATCAACCGTGTCGGTGGAGATCCTTCCCGGTGGGGCGTGGATGTTCGAGGCAGGTGTTCCGTTAGCTGGCGAACCGGATCAGCTTGATGGGGCGCTCGCCGCGGCGGTCGACACCCAATACGGCAACTATCAGCTTGGGGCGTACATTGACGGCAGCTTTGTCGTAGTCACGGTGTCTCCTCCGTTCGAGAGCGGCATCGACCCCGACCCCATCGCTGTAGCGGTGATCGAGGCTCTCGTTGCTGCGTTCTAGAGACCCACGCCGGGTTCGGTAGCGTGAGGACGCAGACCTTTGGAGGCCACCGTGTTGTTGCGGATCGAAAACACCCCGCGCCCTTACGCGTGGGGGTCGACCACGGCGATCGCCGACCTGCTGGGCACTGTGCCGTCGGGCGGCCCCGAAGCCGAGCTCTGGTTGGGCGACCACCCGGGCTCGCCCGCCCGCATCGTCGCGGGGTCTGACGCGCCCAACCTCGCCGCACTCTTGACAGCCCGCGGCGAGAAGTTGCCTTTCTTGCTCAAGGTGCTCGCCGCCGCTGAGCCGCTCTCGTTGCAGGCCCACCCGACGATCGCGCAGGCCCGCGAGGGATACGCGCGTGAGAACGCCGCCGGCATCCCTCTCGATGCCCCCGAACGCAACTACAAAGACGAACTGCACAAGCCCGAACTGATCTACGCCCTCAGTGATCCGTTCATCGCTCTCGCCGGGTTTCGCCCCGTCGCCGAGTCGCGAGCGGCACTCGAAGCGGTTCAGCAGCCCGCGCTGGATGTGCTCATCGGGCGCCTCACCGACGATGCCGCGTTGCCCGAGGTCGTGCGCTGGCTGATCAACGGCGGGCCCGAGATCGCCGCGATCGTGGATGCCCTCACCTCCACCGCCCGCACCCTCGAGCACGACGACCGCGACGACCGCGACACCGTGGGGTGGGCGACCGTGCGCCGCCTCGCTGACCACTACCCCGGCGACCCCGGCATAGCCCTGTCGACTCTCATGCACACCGTCGTGCTGCGCCCGGGCGAGGCGCTCTACCTGCCGACCGGCAACATCCACTCGTATCAGCGTGGTCTAGCGATCGAGGTGATGGCGGCGAGCGACAACGTGTTGCGCGGTGGCCTGACTCCAAAGCACGTCGACGTGCCCGAGTTGATGCGTGTACTCGACACGCGGCCTGTGCCCGAGCCTCGCATCACGGCGGCTGAGCTCGCGTCAGGAGTGCGCCGTTTCGCCCCCGATGTTGTCGATTTCGCACTGACCGTGGTCGACTCGGGCGCTGCCGAGAGCGGTGTGTCTGTGGATGCTCAGGGCGCTGCCATCGTGCTGTGTCTCGCCGGGCGGCTCACGCTGCAGGGTTCGCTTCTGCTCGAGCGCGGGCAGTCCGCGTACTGCGACGACGCGTCGGTGAGCTTGCGTGGCACCGGCAGTGCGGTGGTCGCGACGGGTCACCACCCCACCGAGTAGGCCGCGCCTGCTTCGTCATCTTTGCGCAGTCAGATACCCTGAAGAGGTCTCAACCGGGGGGTGAGCGATGGGGTCAACAACGCTGGGCTCGAGCTGGCCGCTTTTTCGTGGCATGGCGGCACGTCTCATCGCCATGACTTTCGCGGTGTCTGCGC
>JBBRWT010000036.1:0-16654 GCA_038249035.1 Actinomycetales bacterium | reverse complement strand
GATCGTCTTCTGCGTCGGACGGATGCCGACGATCTCGACCTCAGAGTTGATCGCGAGGGTGCCGCGCTCGGCGCGACCCGTCACAACCGTGCCACGGCCGGTGATCGTGAAGACGTCCTCGATCGGCATGAGGAACGGCTTGTCCTTGTCGCGCACCGGGTCGGGCACCGACTCGTCGACGGCGTTCATGAGGTCGAGGATGGATTGGGTCCACTTCTCGTCACCCTCGAGAGCCTTGAGGCCCGAGACGCGAACGACGGGAGCGTTGTCGCCGTCGAAACCCTGGCTCGAGAGCAGCTCGCGAACCTCGATCTCGACGAGCTCGAGGATCTCTTCGTCGTCAACCATGTCGCTCTTGTTGAGGGCAACAAGCAGGTAGGGAACGCCGACCTGCTTGGCGAGCAGCACGTGCTCACGCGTCTGAGCCATCGGGCCGTCGGTGGCGGCGACCACGAGGATCGCGCCATCCATTTGAGCCGCACCGGTGATCATGTTCTTGATGTAGTCGGCGTGGCCCGGGGCATCGACGTGCGCGTAGTGACGCTTCGGCGTCTCGTACTCAACGTGCGAGATGTTGATCGTGATGCCGCGCTGACGCTCTTCGGGAGCCGAGTCGATCGAGGCAAAGTCGCGCTGCACGTTGGTCGACGAGGGGTACTTGTCAGCAAGCACCTTCGAGATGGCAGCGGTGAGGGTGGTCTTGCCGTGGTCGACGTGACCGATGGTTCCGATGTTGACGTGCGGCTTGTTCCGCTCGAACTTGGCCTTAGCCACTGTGGGTCCTCCTCAGGACTTGTTTGCCCAGCATCCGGTTGTGAACGCCGCGCGATTTGGTGTGTATGTATCGTACTCAGGCTCGGCGAGCCCTCGCAGGTCGGGTGATTACTCGCCCTTGTTCTTCTGGACGATCTCGTCGGCCACAGCCTTCGGAACCTCCGCGTAGCTGTCGAACGACATCGAATAGACAGCGCGCCCGGAGGTCTTCGACCGTAGGTCTCCGACGTATCCGAACATCTCTGACAGGGGAACGAGGGCTCGGACGACCTTGACGCCCGTCGCGTCATCCATCGACTGGATCTGGCCGCGACGGGAGTTCAGGTCGCCGATGACGTCGCCCATGTACTCCTCGGGGGTGCGTACCTCGACCGACATGAGTGGCTCGAGAAGCACGGGGGTCGCCTTGCGCGCTGCCTCTTTAAAGGCCATCGAGCCGGCGATCTTGAACGCCATTTCTGACGAGTCAACATCGTGCGCTGCGCCGTCGAGGAGCGTCGCCTTAACGCCCACCGTCGGGAAGCCGGCGAGCACGCCGACCTGCATTGCATCTTGGATGCCCGCGTCGACCGAGGGGATGTACTCGCGCGGAACGCGACCACCCGTCACGCCGTTGACAAACTCGTAGCTCGTCTCGGGCGTGACCGCCAGAGGCTCGAGCCTGATCTGAATCTTCGCGAATTGACCCGACCCACCGGTCTGCTTCTTGTGGGTGTAGTCGTACTTCTCGATCGTCTTCTTGATCGTTTCGCGGTAAGCCACCTGAGGCTTGCCGACGTTCGCCTCGACGTTGAACTCGCGCTTCATACGGTCAACAAGAATGTCGAGGTGCAACTCGCCCATGCCCTTGATGACAGTTTGTCCGGTCTCGATGTTCTGCTCCGTGCGGAACGTCGGGTCTTCTTCAGCGAGCTTCTGGATGGCCAGGCCGAGCTTCTCCTGGTCAGCCTTCGTCTTCGGCTCGATGGCGACCTCGATCACGGGCTCGGGGAATGTCATCGACTCGAGCACGACCTGGTGGTTCGGGTCACACAGCGTGTCGCCGGTCGTCGTATCTTTCAGCCCGATGACCGCGTAGATGTGACCGGCAGTGACCGAGTCAACCGGGTTCTCTTTGTTGGCGTGCATCTGGAAGATCTTGCCTATGCGCTCTTTCTTGCCTTTTGTAGAGTTCACGATCTGCGCACCCGATGCGATGGCGCCCGAATAGACGCGCACGTAGGTGAGACGGCCGAAGAAGGGGTGCACCGCGACCTTGAACGCGAGCGCTGCAAAGGGCTCTTTAGCGTCGGGCCTGCGGAGGATCTCTTTTTCTTCGTCGCGCGGGTCGTGAGCAATCGTCGCAGCAACGTCGAGCGGGCTCGGCAAGTAGTCAACGACCGCGTCGAGCATCGGCTGCACGCCACGGTTCTTGAACGCCGAACCACAAAGAACGGGGTAGATCTCACTGTTGATGGTGAGCTTGCGAATTGCACCCTTGATCTCGGCGACGGTGAGCTCTTCGCCCCCAAAGTACCTCTCCATAAGCGCGTCGTCGGTCTCGGCGACGGTCTCCAGAAGGGTCGTGCGGTACTCGTTGGCTTTGTCGACGAGGTCGGCCGGAATCGGCTCGATCTCGTACTTCGCACCCATTTCGACGTCACCCTTCGAGTCACCGCGCCACGTAAGAGCGTGCATCTCGACCAGATCAACCACGCCCTCGAAGGTGTTCTCGAAGCCGATTGGCAACTGGATCACGAGGGGCCGTGCGCCCAGGCGCTTGACGATCGTCTCGACGGTGAAGTAGAAGTCGGCACCCAGCTTGTCCATCTTGTTGACGAAGCAGATGCGGGGCACGTCGTACTTGTCTGCCTGACGCCACACGGTCTCAGACTGGGGCTCCACACCCTCTTTGCCGTCGAAGACGGCGACGGCACCGTCGAGCACGCGCAACGAGCGCTCGACCTCGACCGTGAAATCAACGTGGCCAGGGGTGTCGATGATGTTGATCTGGTGCTTGTTCCAAAAGCACGTCGTGGCAGCCGACGTGATGGTGATTCCGCGCTCTTGCTCCTGCGCCATCCAGTCCATCGTCGCGGCGCCGTCGTGCACCTCACCGATCTTGTGCGTGATGCCCGTGTAAAACAGGATGCGCTCGGTGGTCGTCGTCTTGCCAGCATCGATGTGCGCCATGATGCCGATGTTGCGGACCTTGTTCAGGTCGGTGAGCACGTCCTGTGCCACAGGGGGTTCCTCCGGTTCGATAAAAAGTGCGGGTGCGAGCAGGGGCGACGGTTGAAGCCATCAGCCCCTGCTCGCGAAACTGGTCGCTACCAGCGGTAGTGCGCGAAGGCTTTGTTCGACTCAGCCATCTTGTGCGTGTCTTCACGACGCTTCACCGCGGCACCAAGGCCATTGGATGCGTCGAGGATCTCGTTCATGAGCCGGTCGGTCATCGTCTTCTCGCGACGCGCCTTGGCGTAGCTCGTCAACCAGCGCAACGCGAGCGTGTTGGCGCGGTGCGGCTTGACCTCGACGGGTACCTGGTAGGTCGAACCACCGACGCGACGCGACCGCACCTCAAGGGTGGGGCGCACGTTGTCGAGGGCCTTCTTTAGCGTTGCGACGGCATCCTGACCGTTCTTTGCGGTCACGCCTTCGAGGGCACCGTAGACGATGCGCTCGGCGAGACCCTTCTTGCCGTCGAGCAAGATCTTGTTGACGAGCTGGCTGACAATCGGGGCGCCGTAGACCGGGTCTGCGACGACGGGGCGTTTGGGTGCTGGTCCTTTGCGAGGCATTACTTCTTGTCCTTCTTCGCGCCGTACAGGCTGCGCGCTTGCTTACGGTTCTTGACCGCCTGAGTGTCAAGCGCGCCGCGCACGATCTTGTAACGCACGCCGGGCAGGTCTTTCACACGACCGCCGCGAACGAGCACCATCGAGTGCTCTTGCAGGTTGTGGCCCTCGCCAGGAATGTAGGCGGTGACCTCAGTGCCGTTGCTGAGCTTGACTCGAGCGACCTTGCGAAGAGCCGAGTTCGGCTTCTTCGGCGTGGTCGTGTAAACGCGCGTGCACACGCCGCGCTGCTGGGGGTTGGCCTTGAGGGCCGGCGCCTTGGTCTTGGAGACCTTAGGGCTGCGGCCCTTACGGACCAGTTGCTGAATAGTGGGCAAAAAGTGCTCCTTGTGAATGCTGCACGGTGACAGCGGTTGCGGTTGGATTTCCCCAGCCGAAGATTGCGCCCCGGCCGGGCTCACGCGAATCCGTCGATTGCCGCAAGCGAGCTCGCGGCCGACAGACATGCCGTGGGGGTGTGGGTACGCCTGCCAGGGCAGTCGGAACGCCAGAGACCCTCATGTAGGTGTCTCAGCGCGATGCCGCGCATGCCGTCTTCACGGCACAGCACAGACGCGTGCCAAAGCACACACACCCCTAAGGGTAGACCCCGGGCGGGATGCGGTCAAACGGCGGTGTTTGCGCTGAGCGTCGCGTGGTGGTCAGCAAGCTCTTGCTCGTAAGAGGTGCGCGCGGCTTCGTTGCGGGTGCGCGCGGTGCGACCGCGACGTGCGACGAGACCTCCGACCCAGATCGGCACCTCGCGAGCGGCTATGGCCGCGGCGAACCCGAGCGGGTTGGTGAGCTGCTGCAGCACGATCGCACCGACGAGAGCGCCGCCGGTTCCGAAGGCTCCCGCAGCAATGATGGCCGAGCCGACGAAGCCGACCCACACGATGACGGCAACGATGAAGCCGCCCAACACGTGCGCCCACCATCCCCCGCGATTCACGATGACGATCAGAAGCAGGTACGACAAGAAGAAGATGATGACGGGAAGGTAGAAGGTCACCGACGCCAGATACTGCAGGGCCTGGACGAGACCAGCGGGCGATCCGATCGAGGCAATGAGCAGAACGAGCAGCGCATACACCGCCGCGAAGAGGCCAGCGGCGAGCAGAGCGACCAGAGCGCCAACACCGCGGGCACCGCGCTTCTTGGGCGGCTGCGGTGCCGTGACAAAGACGACGGTGGGTTGAGCCGGCGCGATTGATTCAGCGGCGACCGCTTCGGGAGGAGCCGCCTCAGCAGAAGTCGGCTTGGCCGTGGTCGTCGCCTCTGGCGTGACCGTTGGCTGCTCGGCCGCAGTTGATGACGAGTTTGACGCGACAGGCTGCTCAGAGGTCGTCGACGACACTGTCGGCTTGGCAGCAGCAGGCTCTGCGTTCGAGCTCGGCTTCTGATCACCGGTGGGATTGGATGAGGACTGGGTGGCCATGGCGCGTCCTTTCACGGGGAATACGAACGCGTCACCCTACCAAGAGGTGATGACGCAATGACAATGGCGGCTATTCGGCCCCCCCGATCAGCCGTCGGTGGGGGTGGGGGTTGGTGACTCAGAACCGGGGGTTGGCCCGGGCGTCGCGGTGGGCTCGGGCTCTGCCGGTGCGTCGACGTCTGGCTCGACGGAGATGAGGTCTTCGCCGGTGACGACATACATGATCACCGAAAACGTCATCGCATTCGCTGCTGTGTCGCCACCGCCGCTGAAGCTACCGGTCGGCACGATCGAGAAACGCGGCGACTCTTGCAATGCCTGGATAAACGCAAGCGCAGCCGGCAACGAGCCGTTTACCGTCACCGCAACCGTGATCCGCAGTAGCGAGCCGGTCGGCAGCACTCCGTCACCATCAATTTCAGGCTCCGGGACGGCGCCGTCTTCCAGAGTGACGGCAGTGGTCGGCGCCGGCTCGTTGATCGCAATGTTCTGCAAGACCAGGCCCTGCGCGAGCAAGCCCGTCAGCAATTCTTCGATGACCGTGTCGTACTCGGCTTGGGTCGGGAACTCATCTCGCAGTTCGGCAAGTTGCAGGCGCAATTCATCGATCTGCTCGAAGTCGGCTTCTAACTGGGCAATCGTGGCACGAGCAAGTTCGTTCTGCCCTTCAACGGCGGTGCGCTCGGCGTCGAACCGTGCGGCGTCAGCGAGCTTCGGCGAGGCGCCGAGGAACCAACCCAGCGCCACGACGACGATCATGATGAGGGCCGTCGCAAACGTCCAGATGCGCGTCGATGCAGTGGTCATTCAGACTCCCCCTCCGTACTGAACCGCTGCGACAGTGCACCGTCAGAAAGATTAATCGTGACTCTCGTTTCGAATACGTCTTGCAACAGGGTGATCGAGTCAATGCTCGCATCGGCGTAGGTTTCGATCTGCTCCCAAGCGCGATACCAGAGTTGAGGCTGTGGTGATTCAGCGGTGACGATCACCATCGTGACGGTCGCCACGCGCGGCGCGCGCAGTGGACCGGTGAGACCGAGCACAGGCTCGGCGGGCGCTTCACCCTCGAGGGTGAGTGAATCGACTACCTCACCAGCGGCGAACACCGAGAGGTAGGGGGTGAGCGAGTCGCGCCAGAACACCTCAACGCCTGCGAGTTGGGTGCGCACGCCGCTGATCGACTGCAACTGGCGCTGCACTTGCAAGACTTCTGCGAACTCTGCCTGCGTAGCGAGTAATTGCTCGGTCAGGCGACGCTCTTCGGCGAGCTGGGCCTCGGCGACTGCAGCCACCCAGAACGAGCCGACCACTCCGGCAATCGTGATGACGACAACGGCCACAGCGGCGACGAGAAGTCCTCGTCGCCGCGAGCTCTCTTTGCGTCGAAGCTCGACCTCGGGAGGCATCAAGGCGGCACGTGGAATAGCCCCATATGTCAGAGTGCCGGGTTCACGTTGCTCTCGGCGACTCATGCTGCACTCCCGACCGCGAGTCCGATGGCAGTGATGTACGACTGAAGTTGTTCGTCGCCGTTGTTTCCGCGCAAGCCTCGCGCGACTATCACGCCCGATGTGGGGTTCACCGGCACGACCGAGATGCGAGTGGATTCGGCGAGGGCGCTCGCAAACCCGCGCATTTTCGTCGCGCCACCGGCGACCGAAAGGTGATCGAAAACGACGCCGGCACGCACTCCCGCGAAGTAGGCGAGCGTATTGCGCACCGCGGTCAGCAACTCGCTCGTGGACTCGTGGATGACCTCGGCTGCAACGCGGTGTTCGTCGGTCGAGCCCGCGGAAGTCAGCCCGAGGTCGCGTTTGAGGGCTTCGGCTTTGTCGCGAGGCGCCGGCAATCGGGTCATAAGTGCGCGCGTCGTGTCGTCACCTCCTGCGGGCACAATTCGCACAAAAAGGGGAACGCCGCCTTGGACGATCACAATCGAGGTTGCGTTGGCGCCGATGTTCATGTGGACGGCGTACCCACTGGTCGGGCTCGACATCGTGTGAACTCGGGTCATCGCAAAGGGAAGGAGGTCCATACTCACAGGATTCAGGCCCGCCATCGTGGCAGCCGTCACGTTAGTGGTCACTGCCTGTTTGAAGGCGGCGACCAGCAACCCGTTGACGATCGGACCTGACTCGTTCTGGCCTTCGCCAATCGGGTAGTAATCGAGCACCGCGTCGTTGACCGGTACCGGCAACAGGTCTTGCACCTGAAACTGGAGCGACTCTTTAATCTGCGCGAGCGGCATGCGCGGAACCGCGAGGTCGCGTACGATGACGCTTTGCCCCCCGATACCGAGTGCGACGTCTTTCGAGCGAAATCCGCCGCCTGCCCACAGCCGCTTAAACGCCGATGCAACCGTGTTCACTTCGAGAATCTCGCCACGCTTGACGGAACCATCGGGCAGCGGTACCTCGTGCGCCCGCACCACCGTAGGGCGCGCCTTCGATGCGTCGTCGATCTCGACCGCGCGCAGGAGCGTGCTTCCGATATCGACCCCGACTACTCCGCCAGCCATGATTGCCCTCTCATTCCAGCCCGACGAGCGCAAGATACCCCCGCGCGATCGGCTCACCCAGCAGGATTCCTACCCAGGCTCCCCCCAGCATCCACGGCCCAAAGGGTATTCCGGAGTTGCGACGCGCCCGCCGAGCAGCGATGAGCGCGACACCGACGATGCCCCCGAGCACAAAGCCGGCGAGCGTACCGACGGCGAGCGACGCCCACCCGCTGAAACCGAGGAACAGGCCGACGACACCCGCGAGTTTCACATCGCCCATGCCCATGCCGCGCGGCGAGATAAGGGCAAGGCCCAAATACACAGTGAACAGGATTCCGGCCCCGGCGGCAGCGCGCGCGACGCTCTCAAGATCTGCTCCGACCGTGGCGGCGGCGGTCAGTAACACAGCACCGACGGCGTAGGCCGGAAGAACGATGGCATCTGGCAGTCGGTGGGTATCAAGATCGATCGCCGCGAGGGCGATTGAGATGGCCGCGAAATACAAGTGGGCGACAAGCATGAGCACAGCGGAGATCGCCGCCGCGCTCGACGGAGACTCGAGGATGCCCGGCAGCTGCAGCACCGCAAGGCCTGCAAATGCGAGCGCCGTGCCGAATTCAACGAGCGGATACCGCACCGAGAATGAAGCGCCGCAGTCGCGGCACCGCCCTCGCAGCACCAGCCACGAGAGCAAGGGAATGTTGTCGTAGGCGCGCACGGGTGCCGCACACGACCCGCAGGCACTCGGCGGCGCGACGACCGAGATGCCGGCCGGCACTCGAAAGATCACGACGTTCAGGAACGAGCCGATGGCTGCCCCGAGAACGCCGGTGAGTGCCGGCACGACAATAAGCACGATGAACCGATCAGGCAGGTACGTCGACGTACGAGATCAGGTCGCCAGGTGTTCCGGGAGTCGGTGTGCCCCCGACAGCGCCCGCTCCGCCTGGGCCGCCCGCGCCATTGCCGAGATCGAAACCTGGGATTCCGATCGGAACGTAGGTGAGCTGGCTGTTATTGGCGAAACTGACTGACCCGGCGTAGTACTGCCCCCGCCAGGTGAGCTGGTTGCTGTTGAACACCGCGCATGGAGTGTAGACGATCACGGCGATCGGCGCCTCAAGATCGTTTCGGTTGTTGATGTCGAAACGACCGCATCCGGTTGTCGTGGGCACTCCGTCGGCAACGGTATCGGGCGTGATGAAACGCAGCCCTCGGTCGACGCTGGTGGGCGAAACCACGGTGAAATTCTCGAGGTTGACGTTACGCGGCATGATGAATGTCAGGTCGGTTCGCATCGTGATATTCAGATTCGCGCTCGACGAGAAGATGACGGACGAGCACCCGCGCATATCGATGGCGGTGGGAGTCGTATAAGTGCTGAATGCCAGCACTTGCGCGTTGTTGCGGGTTCGGTTGTCGATGGTGCACGGCCCGGTGTAAGTGCTCACCGTCCACCCGCGACTCACCCAGTCGGCCGGCACAAAATTCACGTCGACCCAGGCCGGTTCGGCGGGAGCTGCCACGTCGGCGCGATTGTAGAAGACGGGGTCAGCTCCGGTGGTGCGTGCGACCGAACACGCGTCGCCAGCGGCATCCCAGCCGGTGGCTCCGGTCGAGCACCGCTGACCCCAGCTGTCAATTTCACCGCGCGCGAACACGCCGCCGCCGATATCGGTGCTCGGGTCGATCCGGGTCAGACCAGTTCCGGCAGCGATCACGTCACCGCCGATGGTTTTGTTGCCCTGTAGGGAGACCGTTCCTGACGCCCAGACCTTGCCACCTGCACTGCACGTGTTGTCGAGACTGATGTTGCCGTTTGCGGCGATGATGTCGCCCTGCACGTACACACTGTTGCTGCAGACGATATTGCCCGTGCGCACGATGACGTTGGCCGAGTTGCCATTGAACGAGAGCAATTCGAGGCTGTTCGCCAGCCCCGGTGTGCCGTAGCTAAACACCGCGGCACCCGTGACGGCCGCGGAGTTGGCGCCCGGTCGCCACGTGTATACGGCCTGCACGGCGGAGGCGTCGCGCCCCGAGGCGGAGTCAGCGACTCCTTCATCGCTGGCGAAACCGGTGGACTGAATGCGGATTTGGGTCGTGGCGCCGACGGCGCACCCCGGGGTCCACGCCGCGCTCGTGCTGATGCGCTGGGAAACCGTGGCGACATAGAACGGCGCGGTCGCTGCGGTGCCGGCAAGCGCCGGATTGACTGACCCTTGCGTGGCGGTGAGCTGGCCCGTTGCCGGGCACGCGTCCGCGAACAGCGCCGCGAGCATAGCGTCGACGCCCGACTCCGCTGCGGCATTTGACTGCACGCCGGCGCGGGAGAGCGAGGTGTAGCCGAGCGCTTGAACGGTCGCGCCAGTGACGGTCAGGGTGATCATCGATGTCACGGCGAGCAGACCGATGACAGCGATCATCGCGTTACCGCGATCGTTTGACCCTTTGGCCGCGCGGCGCAGGAGTTTGGTCAGAAGCATTGCGGACTCGCATTCGCTATCGGCGCACGGCCGGTTACTGAGGTGATGAAGAGTGAAATAGGGCGCGATTCGCCGTCAATCGCGAAGCTCACGGTCATGCCCCGGGTTCCGCGAATGGCGAAGACGGGAAGAGTTGCACCGCCCGCGTTCGTCGTTGGTACGACGCCGTTACTGAGTATCGTCCATTCGGTGTCAACGGCACCAGGGGTGGGTCTCGTGATCGCCGACACGCTCGTGTGCTCAAAGATCGCCTGCGCTGTCGAGTCATAGAACCACGCGTGGCAGCGCGCCGCTCCGCCTGCCGTCGTGCGAACCGCCGCGAAGGTCGAAAGCCCGTCCGCTGCTGTCGTGACGCTAATGGCCGTGGAGTTGCGCACTGTTTCTTCGATCACGTTCACGACGAGTTGCCCGTTCGTGGTCGAGCCCGTGACCTCGCGTACCGTGCGTTCCGCGGTAAGGGCGCTCACGATCACGCTACCAACGATCGTCAGCACGACGCTGAAGAGCGTCATCGAAATCAGCAGCTCGACGAGTGAGAACCCGGCATCGTCGCGCTTCGGCCGCGCGTTCACGGCGCAGTCCGGAGAAAAATCTGCGTGCGGGCGTCAGCGATCGGCGTTGCGGAGGCATCGGCGAGGTCGATGGCCACCACCGTCACCGTCATGGCACTACCGTTCACACAGACGCCCACGGCGGGAACACGAGTGGTCACGCGAAGAGTGATGCCCTGAGCGTCGGTTGCGTCCGTCTCAGTGTTGAGTAGCTGTGCGGCGGCGCAGTCGGCCGCCCCCCGAGTCCGCGCGTTATCTACCGCCTGCGAGACAAGGCGCGTCGCAGTGGCGACGGTCGAGTTGAGAGACGAAGAGCGGATCGCTGAAACCATCACGGGGATGAACGCGATGGCCAGCAAAGAAATGAGGAACATCGAGATGATGATCTCGATGAGGCCGAGGCCCGAGTCGGCACTGACATTGTTTGCGGGGCGCGGGTCATCAGGGCGAGAGCGGTTGCGCTCAATCGTCATGATCCCCCCGATCGTGTCCTGTGTGCGGTGCGGTGCGTATGAAGTTGTTGGTGCCCGGCGGTGCGGTAGTTCAGTGTTGCTGATGGACGAGTGATGCGGTAGGTGGGGCTGCATGGAGGCAGCCCCACCTGCCGCTCGGTTAAACTGTGCGTGCTACAGGCAGGCGCCCGCAGCGGGGCCAGCGGCTCCGCTTGTCACGCTGAAGACTACGTCTCCGTTGTCGCTGGTGCGCTCGAGGCAGAAGTCGCGGGCTGCGGTCGCAACCGTGACGCTGTCGGGCATGCCCAGGTCTGCGAGAGCGGCTGCATCAGCAGTGCCGTCGGGATTCGCAACCAGCGAGCTGACGAACGCGACCTTGGCCGTGGCCAGGTCAGAGACCGCCGCAGCATCCTGTGCTTGGCCCTGCTGGCCGAGGAACACGGGGACTGCGATGGCGGCAAGGATGCCGATGATGATGACAACCACGAGAAGCTCGATCAAGGTGAACCCCTTGTCGTTGTTCTCGAGGCGGTTCAGACGGTTCTCAAGTGCTGTGCGAATGGACATGTGTCCGTTTCCTTTCCCATCAAGTGAAGGTTGATAGGTGGGCCCCCCAAAACGCGAAACTGGCCCCCCGCAAATAAGTGTGATTGCAACGTGCTCATGGCGGCATCCCCAGTGCGGGGGCCATCGCGGCGTGGCGACTAGATCTCGTTGAAGATGGTGAAGATCGGCAGGTAGAGCGCGACGATCATGCCGCCGAGAATGACGCCGAGGAAGGCGATCATGAGGGGCTCAATGAGCGATGTGAGGGCTTCAGTGGTGCTCTGCACCTCGCTGTCGTAGAAGTCGGCAATCTTCTCGAGCATCGTCTCGAGCGCACCCGAATCTTCGCCGACGGCAATCATTTGCGTCACCATGCTGGGAAAGATCGGCTCGAGCGCCAAGGGCGCCGCTATCGTGCGCCCCTGCCGCACGGAGTTTTGCACCGACTGCACGGCTTGCTCAATCTGCCAGTTGCCCGACGTCGACCCGATGATCGACAGTGCCTGCAGAATCGGAACGCCCGACCCGATCATGGTGCCGAAGTTGCGCGTGAAGCGCGCGATCGCGATCTTCTTAAACAGGTCACCAAAGACCGGTATTTTCAGTAACAACGGCTCCCACACCGATCGGAACTTCGGAGTGTGCCGATTGGCCCGCCACCAGATGGCACCGATGATCGACGACACAATCACGAGCGGCCCGAGCCACACCATGTTTTGCGAGATGACGACGAGAATCCGCGTGGGTATCGGCAACTCACCCCCCAGGTCTTTGAACAAGTCATCGAAGACCGGCACGATGAAGAGGATCATGCCGACCACGGCAAGGAGAGCCATGATCAAGACCACGACGGGATACGTCAGGGCTGACTTGATTGTGGCCTTAAGCTCGACCTCTTTCTCGTAGTTCTTCGCCACCGACTCGAGCGAGGTTTCGAGGAAGCCGCCAACTTCGCCGGCGCGAACAAGGTTGACGAAGATCGGCGGGAAGATTCGCGGATGCTTCGCCAAACTGTCAGAGAACGTGCCGCCTTCTTCAACCGCATTGCGGACCTCGTCGAGAGTCGACGCGAGTTTCGGATTCTCGGACTGATCAGCGAGGATCGTCAACGATTTTAACAGGGGAAGACCCGCGCCGATCATCGTCGCCAGCTGCCGGCTCATGACAGACAAGTCTTTGATTCCGACCTTTTTATCAAAGAGCCCGCCGAGCGAAATGTCGCGGTTGAGCCCAGAGCCGCCCGAGACCTGCCGAATCGCGATCGGGGCGATACCCATGGTGCGCAGTCGCGACACCACCGAGGCCTCGCCAGCGGCATCGACTCGGCCCTTGACGACCTTGCCACTCGAGTCACGACCCGAATACGCAAACGTGAGAGTTGCGGCCATTAGCGGGATCCTCCGAATCCGTCGGCGAAGGGTGCCGAACCCGCCGAACCGGCCATCGATGTGGAGCTGTGCACGAGCCGATTGAAATTCTCGGCGTCTTGCATTTTAGACTGCGCAGCCTCGTGCGTCACCATATGACTGTTGACCAGGTCGGCGAGGTGCTGATCCATGGTGTGCATGCCCGACTCGCGCCCAGCCTGCAGCGCCGAGGTGATCTGGTAGGTCTTGCCCTCGCGGATCAGGTTCGCGATCGCGCCGGTCGTCATCATGATTTCGGTCGCGATAATTCGGCCCTGGCCCGTGGCGCGCGGCAGCAGCGTCTGGCACACGACGCCCTGAAGCGTGAGGGCAAGTTGAGAGCGAACTTGGCCTTGCTGATGCGGTGGGAATACATCAATGATGCGGTCGATCGTCTGAGCAGCCGACTGCGTATGAAGCGTCGCAAACACGAGGTGGCCCGTCTCGGCGGCGGTCAATGCCGTGGAGACAGTCTCAAGGTCACGCAACTCGCCGATGAGGATCACATCAGGGTCTTGACGCAGAACGCGCTTCAGCGCTTCAGCGAACGAGTGCGTGTCGCTGCCCACTTCGCGCTGATTCACGAGCGAACGGTGATTCTGGTGAACGAATTCGATCGGGTCTTCAATCGTCACGATGTGATCAGCGCGCGACCTATTGACGAGGTCGATGAGAGCCGCGAGCGTCGTGGACTTGCCCGAGCCTGTCGGCCCGGTGACGAGCACGAGCCCCCTCGGCAGCCGCGCAAACTTTGCCACCACGCCGGGTACACCGAGCTGCTTGAGCGACTTGATCTCGTTGGGGATCAGTCGGAAAGCCCCCGCTACTGAATCGCGATCCATGTAGTAGTTGACGCGAAAACGAGCCTCGCCGCGTGGGCTGATCGCAAAGTCTCGCTCCCACTCCCGGCCGAACTCCTCCCGCTGGCGATCGTTCATGATGCTGAACAGAATCGTTTCGACCTCGTCGCGGGTCCACGCGCGGGCGTCGGCGACCGGCCTAAGGTCGCCGTCAATGCGCACCATGGGAGGCGCGTCACCCGACACGTGGAGGTCGGAACCACCGCGAGCGATGAGGTCATCCAAGGCCGCCAACAGGGCGGGGTGGATACCTGCCGTGACCGCGCCCGCGGAGACGGGCGGGGGCGGTGCGACGATGGTGGCGACGCCGGCGGGTGGCGGGGCATCCAGCACCGGGCCGTTCGTGCTTGGCGCAGGGGGCCCGGTAGGGGCCGCTTCCGACGGAGCAGGCTGAGCGAACTGAGCGAACTGAGCGGCCTGTGCGGGCGGAGGAAACGACGCAGCAAGCGGTGCAACAGGGGCGGAAAGCGGTGCGACGGCGGCCGGGAACGGTGCGTCGATAGCGATCGGCTGTTGCCCGACCGGTGGAGGCGGCGCGAGGTGCGGCGCGGTAAGGGCGAGGTCGGGAGTCGGAGCGACCGGCGGCGCCATCACGGGAGGCGGAATCGACATCATGCTCGTGGTCGGCGCGGTACTCAACGGCACCGAGCCAACCGATGCAGGTGCTCCGGCGTCGGTCGTGACCGCCCACACGCGACGTGATCCCCCACCGCCGGCATGCATGCTCGGATCTGTCATCGTTTCTATCCCCCGTGGTTCATGACGCTGTGTTTGGCGACGCCGTCGTTGACGGCACCCTGGGTGTGCGCGCTCACGCGACGACGCGCAGTACTTCTTCGATCGACGTCATCCCAGCGCGCACCTTCGCCCAGCCATCCTGCCGCAAAGTGAGCATTCCCTGAGCGGTGGCCGTGTGCATAATCTCGGCACTCGATGCCCGCGCGACGGCGAGGCGCTCAATCTCTTCCGTGACCATCATGACCTCGTGAAGCGCGAGCCGACCACGGTAACCGGTGCCCGAACAGGCTGAGCACCCGACAGCGTGGTACAGACGAAGTGTCGCTTCGTCAGGACGCCGGCCAAAGCCCATCGCGTCGAGATGGTCGATGGGGTACTCCTGCAGTTGCTTACACCGATCGCAGAGTCGCCGAGCGAGGCGCTGGGCAACGACGCAGTCGAGAGCCGAACCGACCAAGAACGGCTCGATGTCCATTTCTATCAGGCGAGTGATCGAGCTGGGGGCGTCGTTGGTGTGAAGCGTTGAGAGCACGAGGTGACCCGTGAGCGAGGCTTCGATAGCGATTTGAGCCGTCTCTTGGTCGCGAATCTCACCAATCAGCACGACGTCGGGGTCAGAGCGCAAGATGCTGCGCAGCGCGCTAGCGAATGTCAGGCCAGCCTTGGGGTTGACCTGCACCTGATTGATACCCACCATGCGGTACTCGACCGGGTCTTCAACCGTGATCACGTTGATCTCAGGACGCGAGACGGCGTGCAATGTCGTGTAGAGAGTCGTTGACTTTCCAGACCCGGTCGGTCCGGTGACGAGGATCATCCCGTAAGGCTTGGTGTACGAGGTGCGGTATACGGAAAGGTTGCGCTCCAGCATCCCGAGGTCGGCGATATCGCGACTCGTGGCCTTGTTGTCGAGAATACGCATGACGACCTTCTCGCCCCACACCGTCGGTAAGGTTGCCACTCGCAAGTCGATCACTTGGCCGCCGTGCTGCACCGACATGCGGCCGTCTTGCGGGCGGCGGCGCTCGGCGATGTTGATGTCGCTCATGATCTTGAGGCGCGAGATAACGCCGTTCTGAATGTTTTTGGGCGCCTGCTGCACATCGTGCAGCACTCCGTCGATTCGGTACCGAACGCGCATCTCTAACTCACCCGGTTCGATGTGAATGTCAGAGGCGAGGTCTTGAATAGCCTGACCAATGATCAAGTTGACGAAGCGAACGATCGGCGCATCGTCAGCGTCTGCCTCACGCAGCGCAATCTCATCAGCCTGAGTCGGCTTGACCTCTTCGTCGATGACCGTCGACAAGTCAGAGAGCTCGGTGTCAGCACGGTGAAATCGGTTGATTGCGGCGACCAGGTCGCTTTTCTCTGCGACAACGGCCACTACATGCATGCGGGTTAGCGCACGCACGTCATCCATCGCAAGCACGTCACCGGGCTCGACCATCGCCAATGTGATCGTGTTGGAGGTGGCATGGATGGGCAAAATACTGTGGCGACGACAGAGTTGGGCCGGAACAAGTGCGACAGCTGCGCGGTCGACAGGGTATTCAGCAAGCTCAACGAATGACAGCCCGGCGACCTCGGCCGTGGCCGAAGCGACCTGCGCCGAGCTGACGAGCCCGCGGTCGAGAAGATCGTCGACCACCGACTCGTCGCCTTCATCGCGAATCTTGTCAAGGGTCTCGATGGGCGCAAGCCCGCGGATGATGAGCACTTCGCTTACAGAAACCACAGCAGAATCCTCCCCCCTGGACGCACTCCCCCCGAACGTTGGGAGGAATACACGGACCGCCAGTTTGTAACGGTACGACACGCCGTAGTGCTGACGATAGCCCCGCGTTCGGGGGTAGTCCACACCAGTCACATTATTCACATAAGCCCCACCGCGACGACGGGGCCCGCACCGTATTCGGTGCGAGCCCCGTCGAGGGTTGGTGCGGGTCGCTGCTAGTTGTAGGTACCCGGCGTGTAGTCGTCGCTCGAGAAAGTGTCAAAGTCAACGAACGACAGGTCCGCCTCGGTCAACGACGAGTCGTCGGCAAAGATGCGGTTGGGGTAACGCTCAGCCTTCGCCTCTT
>JBBRWT010000035.1:0-16661 GCA_038249035.1 Actinomycetales bacterium | reverse complement strand
GTTCTGGTCGCGCGACGGCCTCAACGGCTCGGCGTATGCCGAAGTGGGCATGCTCGGCGGCACCTGGGTGCAGCGCGACGGCATTCTTTCGGCGCTCGTGCCGCCCGAGCGGCAGAGCGCCTTCGTGGCCACATCGCCCGAACGGCTACACGACGAACTGCTCAACGAACTGGTGGTGGCCTTCGGGCCGCACGCCCGCGATGCACAGCAACTGGCCGTGCGGCGCTGGGCGACCGACCCCTTCACGCTCGGCTACATCACGAGCTGGCGACCCGGAGACGTTATGGGCGTCGGCCCGCTACACGCCACGCACGAGCCGCCGTTCTACGTGGCTGGCAGCGACCAGTGGGTGTGCGGTTACATGGAGGGCGCGGTGCGCACCGGTCGTGCGGCGGCAGCCGCGGCGATCGCCCAGGGCGGCTGAGCGTCAGCGCAGGTCGCGCACCCGTGCGGCGAGCGAGGCGTCGTCGCCTGCCCGGCGTTCGAAGCCGACCGCTATCACCAGTAGCACGAGGCCCGCGACGGCCAGGGTGATCCACCAGGGCATGGCGTCGATGCCCCGGCCGATCTGCACTGAGAACGCGAGCACGTTCTCAACCGGTAGTACGACGATGCCGAGCACGAACGGCGCCGCCAGACGCCACCGCGCCCCGGCGAGGATCGCCGCCAAAGCGAAGGTCATGACGAGTACCGCGCGCCAGGTCTGCGGATCGGTAGCCGTCGCAAGCATCGACGCCAGCACGAGCACGATGAAGCCCGGGGCGAGCAAGTGCCATGATCCGGAGCCCGCACGGGGCCACGACGCGATACCGCCAGCCATCGCCGGCGCTGCGCCGCGCAACGCCGTCACCCCGGCGGCGAGCAGCATCAACCCGAGCGGCACCGAGAACCACTCGACACGCAACTCGCGCGGGCTCCACGCGGCGATCGCAGTCACCAGTGCGAGCCCGAAGAGCAGCCACACCGGCGGCAACACCGTGACTTGGTGCCGCTGGCGATAGGCCGCGACGACCATGAGGGTGAGTAGCGCGAGCATGAGCATCCAGAGCGTCCAGATGGATACCCAGTCGCGCGAGATCGACGCCCATGCGGGCACGAGCAGAAGAGTCAGCGCCGGCACGAGACCGAAGCGCGCGAGCAGCGGGCGCGACGTGCGCGCGGCCAGCAGCAGCCCGCCGATCGCCGCGGGTACCGCTCCCGCCAGCGAGATGGCAAGCACGAGCAGCATCAGTTCGCTACGATCCACCGGGCTCGCATCGACGGCGAGACCGAGGCGCACAGCTTGCACAGCGGCGGCGCTCGCGGCACCGATCGCCGCGATCAGCAGGGCACCGCGCACAGGATCAAGTCGCCGCAGGGGCGCTGGGCGGCCCGCGTGGATGCCCGCCGCGAGCGCCACGAGTGCCAGCGCGCTCAGCACCAGGCCCGCGGCCCGCAGCGGCGCGGGCTGATCACCGAGCGCGAGCACCCCCACGAGGGGTGCGATCGCCGCGAGCAGGCCCGCGCCGACGAGCTCGGGTTCGGGCCGACCGCGCGCGGTGAGCACGACGCCCACCAGTGCGACACCAAGAGCGGGGGGCAGCACGTGGGCCTCGATTGAGTCGACCCCGAGCAACGCCCACAGGGTCCAGATCGCCCCGGTTGAGGCGGCGCCACCGATCCACCACATGCGCGCCACGCCGACGACCGCACCGGCGATGAACGATCCGGCGGCGAGCACTATCAGCACGAGCAGAGTGGTCGGCAGGCCCGCCGCAGGGCGGTCGATCGACAGTGCGATCGCGATGATCGCGGTCAGCACCGATGATGCCTCGATCGCGGCCGTCGCGGCGCGAGCGTGGGGCGCGGGCACGCCGCGGCGCTGCAGACCGCGGTTGATCACGTCGAGCGCCACGAGCGCCACCGCCACGACAGCGGCAATAATCGGCAGAACGACAGGCGACCCGCTTGAGAGCAACAGCACTGCTCCCAGATCAACCAGTACGACCGCAATGGCGGGAACAACCAGCGCGGCCGCAAGAGTGCGCACGACGACTCCGATCCCGGGCCGTCGTGTGCCGAGCAGGCAGACGGCGAGCACCAGCATCGTCGTCGTTGACAGAGCACTCCACCCGCTGCGCTCCACCGCGACGAGGCCAACCGCGAGCGCGAACGGCACGGCGGTGACGATGAGCACGGCGATCCACCACGACGCCGCGAGTCGGGGCAGTAGCGTCGCGACGATGGCTGCGAGCAGACCGATCGTCGCCGTGATGCTGACCTGAGCGGGCGCGTCGAGACCGAGCATCCCGAGCGCGGCGGCAACAACAATGAGGGCGTAGGCCGTGCCGATGGCGACGTGCCCCGCCCGCAGTACCGACGGCACACAGCGGGCAAGTGCTGCCAGGGCGACAAGAACGGCCGGAGCGGCGGCCACGGCCATGCCGACGTCGGTCCACGACAGCGCCACGACGATGGTCAGGGCCGCGTGCCCGGCGAACACCACCGGCAGTCGCAGCAGCAGGTTGCTGCGACGACCAAGCGGCGTTGCTCCGATGACCATGGCGGCAGCGGTGATGAGCACGAGGCCCGCGATGATGCGCGCCTCGATCGGCACCGCAGTCAGGCCGAGAGCGCCCAGTGCGGCGATGCTGAGGAGCACAAGAGAGATGCCGAACAGGGCCCGCGGGGCGCGAGTCGGGCGCACCGACCGGCGCGTGAGAAGCGACGCGTGCAATGCGAGCGCGGCACTTGCCACCACGAGACCGCCCACGATGGCAACGCCCCATTGGGCGCCGAGCGCGAACTCGCTCACCTCGGTAATGCCGATGAGGGCCCCGAACGCACCGAAGCCAGCAAGCGCTGTGTGAGGGGTGACGATGACGAGCAGGGTCGTGAGAGATCCGCCGAGCACCGCGCGTCGTTGCGTTCTACTCCGGGCGCTTGAGGTCACCCCGAGAGTGATGAGCGCTATCGAGGCACCGAGCGGAAGCATCACGATCCACGCCGCTGAACTGCCGGGTGGGCTGGCAGTCGCGGCAAGCGCGGCGATCAGGGCAAGCGCGACGAAAGCGCCGGCAGCGGTGGCGCTCGCGCCCGCGAGCACGCTCATGGTTCGTCGCGCACCGTGTCGTGCCGCGCCGGCCGTTAGCAGCGATGCTGCGAGCAGTGCCGCACTCGTGGCGAGCCAGCGGGTGGGCGCGTCGCCCGTGAGTACGGTCAGCGCCGCCGTCATGACCGTGAGGGCGATGAGCAGCGCGGCGAACGCGGCGCGGCATTCGGCATTCAAGACCGTGCCGACCCTGCGCGCGGCCCAGGGCTGGCCGGTGAGCAAAAGCAGAGCAACGGCCGCGGTGCCGAGCGGCCCGAGCACGGTCGCGGCCTCGCCCCCGACGGCTGCCGACCACAGGGCGGGTACGAGGGTGAGGGTGATGGTTGCGGCGAGCATCCAGACCCGCAGGCGGGTCAGCAGCCCGAGCCCGAGCATGACGAGGCCGCCCAGCAGTGCGACCACTGTTGCGAACGCCCACGGTTCGATCGCGGCGGGCAGCAGCTCGGCGAGTACCGCCGCGCTCAGCGCGCCGAAGACCAGGGCGAGTGCGGCCACGCTCTCTGCCGAAAACCGCAGGCCGGCGCGATGCAGCAGCGGTGCGGCCGTGACGAAGAGCAGGGTGGCGAGCGCCACGACAATGCCGCGAGCGGCGGGGTCGGTGAGATCGGAGTTGAGAAAAGTGAAAACGAAGGCAGCCGTCCCCACGAGGCCAGCGCCCGCCACGGCGAGTACCGACTGCAGCGTCGTGCTGGGCCCTCGCATGGCCCCCGCGATGGCGAGCGACGACGGCGCCGACACCTGGGCGGCCTCGGATGCGCGCGGTGCCTCGGATGCGCGCGGTGCCTCGCGAGGGTACCGGGGCACGCGATCGAGAACCTGACTCAGGTTGCCGAGCGCCTCTGCGGCGCGCAAGGAGGCCTGCCACACGGTGACACCGCTCTCGCCAGAGAGTGTGGCCCCGCACGAGGGGCAGCGGGCATCGACCAGGTCTGCAGTGCGGCAGACCGGGCAACGCTGCGTGTCGCGCAACTGGTCAATCGCCGCGGTGCTCCAGTGGGCAATCGTCGACCCGTTCACGAGCGGGTCGCCTCGTCGTCGGCGGCCCACTGCAGAATGTCGCCGGGCTGGCACTCAAGCACGCGGCACATCGCGTCGAGCGTCGAGAACCGCACGGCTTTCGCCCGCCCGTTCTTGAGCACAGCCACGTTGGCGGGCGTGATGTCGATCGCGGCAGCGAAGTCGCCGACCGACATCTTCTTCTTCGCGAGTTGCACGTCGATGTTGATGATGATGGGCATCAGACCACCTCGGCCAGATCGCTCTCGAGTTGCGAGGCCTGGCGCAGCAGGCTCCGCACAACCACGACGAGCAGGGCGAGCACGGCGCCGATGACGATGCCGAGCACGCTGAGCAACGCAATTGACGGCGACGCTGCACCGACGGCGGTGAGCACCACGAGGGTTGCCAGCACGATCACGGTGGCGACAATGATCGCGCCCAGAATCACATCAACGTAGGCGAAGGCGCGGGGGTTGAAGATGATGCCCTCGCGCGCGAGAGACAGCAGACGCCACACGCACACCAGGGCCGCCTGCAGGCAGAGTACGAAGATCGCCGCGACGACTACACCGGGCCACTGCAGAAAGGCGAGAGGTGGCAGGCGGTCGGCCATGCTCGCCGCGATCACGGGCACCACGACGAATTGGCACAACACCAACAGGGCGAGCAGCACCGCGATGAGCGACTTGAGCGAGACGATGGTCATCCGGTGCATGGGCTTCCTATCGATTGTCGGGTGATATCTATCGACAAACGATACATGATGGATGCGCGCACGCAACACCGCGACGGTGCAGAGTGACGACGGCCCTCCCCTCAGGGAGGAGAGCGAACATCCGATGGCGGAGAATGGGGGATTCGAACCCCCGAGGGCTTGCACCCAACACGCTTTCCAAGCGTGCGCCATAGGCCACTAGGCGAATTCTCCTTCGGTGACGCCGACCGCGCGAGCGGGGCGACGAGAGCAAATCCTACCCGTAAACTGGTGTCGGCTCCTCGCGTGGCGCCATCCAGGCCAACTCCCCCAGGGCAGAAATGCTGCAAGGGTAACCGGGCTCTGGCGGGTGCGCGAGGGGTCCTTTTCATGTCGCGCTCTAGGCTGGGGTTAATGTCGCGCAGCATCTACATCACGTCGGCCGAGGGCAACTCGGGCAAGTCGACCGTGGCCCTGGGGCTGGTCGACACGCTGAGCCACCGCGTGCAGCGCGTGGGCATCTTTCGCCCCGTCGCTCGCTCGCGCGACGAGCGCGATTACGTGCTTGACGTGCTGCTCGCCCATGACGGCGTCGACCTCACCTATGACGAGGCCATCGGCGTCGGCTACGACGAGGTGCACGCCGACCCCGAGGCGGCGCTCGCCGTGATCGTCGCCCGCTACCACGCCGTCGCGCAGCACAGCGACGCCGTTGTGATTGTGGGCAGCGACTATACCGACGTGTCGAGCCCCACAGAGCTGTCGTTCAACGCGCGCATCGCCGCCAACCTTGGCGCGCCCGTGCTGCTCGTCATCGGCGGGCGCGAGAGTGCTGAGGCTGCCGGGCGCGGGCTCGCCGAGTCGGCCGGGCGCAGCCCCGACGACATGCGCCGCGTAGCCGAGGTAGCCGTGGCCGAGCTCGATCACGAGCACGCTCAGTTGCTGGGAATCATCGCCAACAGAGTCGACACCGAGCAGCTCGACGCTGTGGTCGCGGCCGTGCAGACCGTGGCGCCCGCCGCGCTCGTGGCGGCCATCCCTGAAGACCCGTACCTCATCGCGCCCACCGTCGCCGCCGTCCTGCAAGCGTGCGGCGGCACTTTCGAGCGCGGAGATGAAGCGCTGTTACAACGCGAAGTGCTCGGTGCTGTCGTCGCCGGTATGTCGATGGAGAACGTGCTGCCGCGCCTCACCGAGGGCGCCGTCGTGCTCATTCCGGGCGATCGCAGCGAGGTGCTGCTGGCCGTTCTGATGGCGCACGCGAGCGAGACCTTTCCGAGCCTCGCGGCCATCGTGCTGTACGGCGGATTCGAGACGCCTGATGCCGTGCAGAGCCTCGTCGACGGCCTCGACCCGAGCCTGCCCATCATTCGAGCCGAGTCGGGCACCTACGACACCGTGCTCGCGATCATGGGCGCGCGCGGTCGACTCGCCGCCGACAGCCAGCGCAAATACGACACGGCCCTCGCGCTGTGGGAACGCCACATCGATGCTGACGCACTCATGAACCGGCTCGATGTGTCGCGCTCTGACGTCGTGACGCCGCTCATGTTCGAGTTCGACCTGCTCGAGCGAGCGCGCGGCGACCGCAAGCACATCGTGCTGCCCGAGGGTGACGACGACCGCATTCTGCGCGCAGCCGGCACACTGCTACAGCGCGGCGTCTGCGCGCTGACGATTCTCGGTGACGAGCAGGCAGTGCGGGCCCGCGCCGCCGAGCTGGGTCTCGACCTATCGGAGGCGAGCATACTGTCGACGCATGATGAGACGTTGCGCGAGCGGTTTGCGATCGAATACACGCGCCTGCGCGCGCACAAGGGCGTCACGGTCGACATCGCGCGCGACGTGGTTACCGACGTCAGCTACTTCGGCACCATGATGGTGCACCTCGGGCTGGCCGACGGCATGGTGAGTGGTGCGGCGCACACGACCGCCCACACGATTCGCCCGAGCTTCGAGATCATCAAGACCGACCCGGGCGTGAGTGTTGTCTCGAGCGTCTTTCTGATGTGCCTCGCCGATCGGGTGCTCGTCTACGGCGACTGCGCGGTGATTCCTGACCCGACGGCCGAGCAGTTGGCCGACATCGCCATCTCGTCGGCCGCGACCGCGGCGCAGTTCGCGATCGAGCCGCGCGTCGCCATGCTGTCGTACTCCACGGGCGAGTCGGGCTCGGGCGACGACGTCGAGAAGGTGCGCGCGGCCACCCAGCTCGTGCGTGAGCGCGCACCGGACCTGCTCGTCGATGGCCCCATGCAGTACGACGCGGCCGCCGAGCCGAGCGTCGCGGCGTCGAAGATGCCGGGCTCTCCCGTGGCCGGGCGCGCGACGGTCTTTGTCTTTCCCGACCTCAACACCGGCAACAACACCTATAAAGCAGTACAGCGCTCAGCGGGCGCTGTCGCCATCGGGCCCGTGTTGCAGGGTCTGCGTAAACCGGTCAACGACCTCAGCCGCGGCGCGCTCGTGAGCGACATCGTGAACACCGTGGCGATCACGGCCATTCAGGCGCAGCGCACGGCGCCGCCCGCGACGGTGCCGATCTCGACCATCGGGGGAACGGCCGCCGCCGACCCCGCCGCCAACCCAGGCGCCGACCCAGCCGCCGAGGCCAAGGCCTGATGCGCGTCTTCGTCGTCAACTCAGGCTCGAGCTCGATCAAGTATCAGCTCGTTGACGTGGCCACCGAGTCAGCAGTGCTGTCGGGTCTTCTCGAGCGCCTCGGGCAACCGGGCGGCGACGCCGCCGATCATGTGGCCGGGATGCGCGTCGTTCTCGACCGCCTCGGCGACGACGCAGCGTCGATTGCCGCCGTCGGTCACCGTGTGGTGCACGGGGGTAGCGAGTTCACGGCTCCGACTCTCATCGACGATCACGTCGAGACCGCGATTGCGGCGATCAGCGCGCTCGCGCCGCTGCACAATCTCGCGAACCTCGCGGGCATCCGTGCCGCTCGTCTTGCCCTGCCCAGGGTGCCCCACGTCGCCGTATTCGACACCGCTTTTCACCAGTCGATGCCCGCCTCGGCGTCGACCTATGCGATTGACCGCGAAGTCGCCGCGGAGTACGGCGTGCGCCGCTACGGCTTTCACGGCACGAGTCATGAGTTCGTGGCGGGCCGCGCAGCCGCGCTGCTCGGGCGGCCGCTCGCGTCGCTCAAACTCATCGTGCTGCACCTCGGCAACGGTTCGTCAGCCGCAGCGATTGACGGCGGCCGCTCGATCGACACATCGATGGGCCTGACCCCGCTAGAGGGCCTCGTCATGGGAACGCGCTCAGGCGACATTGACCCCGGAGCGCTGCTGCACCTGGTGCGAATGGGTATGTCGGTGGCCGAGGTCGATGACCTGCTGAACTCGCACAGCGGGCTGCTCGGGCTCGCCGGTTCGGCAGACATGCGCGACATCGAGACGGCGTTCGATGCCGGCGATCCGGATGCCGTGCTCGCTCTCGACGTCTGGACCCACCGCATCCGGCATTACGTCGGCGCGTATCTCGCGCAGCTCGGTGGCCTCGATGCTCTCGTCTTTACCGCCGGCATCGGCGAGAACGCGCCTGGTTTGCGTGCCCGTGCGCTCGACGGGCTCGGGCACTTCGGGCTCGCGCTCGACACTGAGCGCAACGAGGCGCCGTCGCGCGCCGCTCGGGTGATCTCGCCCGAGGGTGCCCCGGTCTCCGTGCTTGTTGTGCCCACTAACGAAGAACTCGCGATTGCGCAGGCCGCGGCGATCCTCGTCAGCTGAGCGGCGTGAAGACGAGCTTCTGTATCGGGGTCGTACCCGACACCACCTCAAACTGCGCGTGCGCAGCACGATCACTGGTCACCAGCTCGGCAACGAGGTGGGCGACGTCAACACGCGAGATGCTGCCGTCGATGCTGTCGGCCACTTCCAGTTCGCCTGTACCCGGTTCATCGGTGAGTGATCCCGGTCGCACGATCGTCCAGTCGAGATCATCGTGCGCACGGATGGCGGTATCGGCCTCAGACTTGGCGCGCAAGTAAATTTGAAAGCCGTCGTCAGAAGCCGGGTCGAACGTGTCAGCACCGCGCGACGAGATAACCACGAGTCGGCGCAGGCCGGCTTGCACGCTCGCGTCGGCAAGCAGAATCGCACCGTCTCGATCGAGTGTCAGCTTGCGCTCGGGCCCACTGTTGGCCCCGGCCCCGGCCGCGAATACGGCGGCATCGCAGCCCGTCAAGGCTTCGGCAAGAGCCGCATCATCGGTGTGCTCAAGGTCAATCACGACGGGTGTGGCCCCGTCGGCCTGCACGTCGGCGCTCTGATCGGCTGCTCTAATCAGCGCGATCGGTTCGTGCCCGGCCGCCGCGAGGCGACGCGAAAGTAGGCGGCCAATCTGTCCGTGTCCTCCGGCAATAGCGATACGCATGATCTCAGCGAATCAGGTGAGGCTTTGCGCACACTGAGTGCGAGCATCCGCGACAGAGGTCACGACTACGCTGGGCACGTGGTCACCGCCCTTTACCGCCGCTACCGGCCCGAGACGTTTGCCGAGCTCATCGGCCAGGCTCACGTGACCGACCCGTTGCGCGCGGCGCTGCGCGGCGATCGGGTCAATCACGCCTACCTTTTCAGCGGACCACGCGGCTGTGGCAAGACGACGTCGGCCCGCATCCTCGCCCGCTGCCTGAACTGCGCCGAGGGCCCGACGGATACTCCGTGCGGGGTGTGCCCGAGCTGCATCGAACTCGCTCGCGACGGCAGCGGTTCGCTCGATGTTGTTGAGATCGATGCAGCCAGCCACAACGGCGTCGACGACGCACGCGACTTGCGCGAGCGCGCCGTGTTTGCTCCGGCCCGTGACCGCTACAAAATCTTCATCCTCGATGAGGCGCACATGGTGACGCCTCAGGGTTTCAATGCGCTGCTCAAGCTCGTCGAAGAGCCGCCCGAGCACGTGAAGTTCATCTTCGCCACAACCGAGCCCGAGAAGGTCATCGGCACGATTCGCTCGCGCACCCACCACTACCCGTTTCGGCTCGTGCCGCCCGCGCAGTTGCTCGAGTACGTACAGCACCTCAGCGAGAGCGAGAAGGTCACGATCGAGCCCGGGGTGCTGCCGCTCGTCGTGCGCGCCGGCGGCGGCTCTGTGCGCGACACGCTCTCACTGCTTGACCAACTCATGGCGGGCAGCGACGACGCGACCGTCACGTATGAGCGGGCCGTGGCGTTGCTCGGCTACACGCACGGCGCCCTTCTCGACGAAGTCGTCGTGGCGATCGCCGCGCGGGATGCTGGGGCTGCCTTCCACGCAGTCGACCGCGTGATCCAGACGGGTCAAGACCCACGCCGGTTCGTCGACGATCTGTTGGAACGATTGCGCGACCTCATCGTGGTGCAAGCGACCGCAGACAGTGCCGCCTCGGTGCTGCACGGCATACCTGCCGACGATCTGCAGAGCATGCGCGACCAAGCGGCGATGTTCGCGCCCGCTGAGCTCTAGCGTTGCGCAGACGTCGTGAACCGCGCGCTCACCGAGATGACCGGGGCAACGTCGCCGCGGTTGCACCTCGAACTCATGACGGCTCGCGTGCTCGTCGCGCTCGGTGCCGACGCTGCCGCCGTCGCCCCGGTAACCCGTGCGGTGGTGATGCCGAGTGCTGCGGCCCAGGGTGCGACGACCCAGAGTGCTGCGCAACTCGCGGGGCCGGGTGCCGCAGCGGCGACCGGCGATGCCGCTGCCCCCGATGCCGCTGCCCCCGAGCCCGCTGTCGCGGACGAGCCCGCCACGATCGACACCATTCGTGCTGCGTGGCCTGACGTTCTCACTGCGGTACAGAAGATCAAGCGCAGTTCGTGGACTGTCATGTTCGGCACGACGCCCATCGCGCTCGACGACGACGTGCTGACGATCGCGTTTCCGACTGAAGCCGACGCGAACGCCTTTAAGCAGCGGGGCGCACCGGCCGAGAGCGTAAGCGAGCACGTGCGCGGCGCTATCCAGTCGGTTGCAGGCACTCGCGTCAAGTTCCGCATTCGTGTCGAGTCGGTGCCGGATGCGCGTGCCGCCGCCGCTCCCGCTCCCGCCGCGGCGGCCGATACGGCGGCGGATGCTGCGGCGGAGCCTCCCGCCGACCCCGACCCGGCCGCGGCATCCCCGAACGCATCCCCGACTTCACCGTCGAGTGCATCTCCGACTGCACCCTCGACTAAACCCCCGACCTCCGTGACCGACTGGGCGGTCACGGCAATCCCGGGCGCGCTCCCGGCAGACGAGAGCATCCCCCCGCCGACCTCACCAGACACACCATCGTCGTTGACGCCGTCGGTCGATGTGCCCGAAAAGACTCCGGCCGTGCCTGCGAGCGTGCCTGCAACTGCAACTGCAACTGCAACTGCAACTGCAACCGTGCCCGTTGCCGCCCTGCAGCACCCTGCCGAAGCGGCTGGCCGCCAGCGTTACGGTGAGTCCGTGGTGCGCGAGGTACTGGGCGCGACGTTTCTCATCGAGGAGGCGCTCGAGCCCCTCGTGAGTGCGGGGAGCGTCGACGATACAGGATTCACCGACCCGTCGACCTCGCCCGACTCCGCGGCGTCACCAGCGGCTCCCCGGCCCACCGATCTGCCGTCGAGCGCCGAAGCCCCCGACCCGCTGAGAGACGAGTACTGACGTGAGAAACGAGTACTGACGTGTACGACGGCATCATTCAAGACCTCATCGACGAGTTCGGGCGCCTACCGGGTATCGGCCCCAAGTCGGCGCAGCGCATCGCGTTCCACATTCTGCAGACCGAGTCGTTCGACGTGGCGCGCCTGGCACAGTTGCTCATCGATGTGCGCGAGAAGGTTCGTTTCTGCGACATCTGCGGCAACGTGGCTGAAGAGGCCACCTGCTCGATCTGCCGCGATGTGCGCCGCAGCCCCACGACAATCTGTGTCGTCGAAGAGGCGAAAGACGTCGTGGCGATCGAGCGCACGCGCGAGTTTCGTGGGCTGTACCACGTGCTCGGCGGCGCAATCAGCCCGATCGACGGCATTGGCCCCGACGATCTGCGCATCAGCTCACTACTCACCCGATTGCGTGACGGCACCGTCACCGAGGTCATCATCGCGACCGACCCCAACCTCGAGGGCGAAGCGACGGCCACCTACCTCTCACGACTGCTCGTGCAACCGGGGCTCACTGTCTCGCGGCTGGCGAGCGGCTTGCCCGTGGGCGGTGACCTCGAGTATGCCGACGAGGTTACGCTCGGCCGCGCCTTCGAGGGGCGTCGCACCGTCGAGCACTGACTCGCGACCGCGGCCGGAGCGGCCCCACGTGAAGGCACATGCCGCGCCGGGCATCCGGCGGCAGTAGAATCGTCGTTCAAGGCTCGTCACCGCCGTCGCGCCATCGGTACGGGTGCCTGCGGGCCCTGCGCCGCTATCGACCTTCGTCCCCAGCCCCGCCAGGAGTACCGCCGTGAGCCTCATCGTGCAAAAGTTCGGCGGGTCGTCGGTGGCCGATGCCGAGAGCATCAAGCGCGTCGCGAAGCGCATCGTCGAGACCCGCAAGGCGGGCAACGAGGTGGTCGTGACCGTGAGCGCGATGGGCGATTCGACCGACGATCTCATCGAGCTCGCCCACCAGGTAGCTCCCCTGCCCGACCCGCGCGAAATGGACATGCTACTCACGACCGGCGAGCGCATCTCGATGGCGTTGCTCGCCATGGCGATCAAGAGCATGGGACACGACGCTCGGTCGTTCACAGGCAGCCAGGCAGGCATGATCACGGATGCCCGTCACGGTGCTGCGCGCATCGTTGACGTCACCCCGGTGCGCGTGCGTGAGGCGCTCGATGAGGGTGCAATCGCGATCGTCGCCGGCTTTCAAGGCTTCAACCGCGACAGCCGCGACATCACCACTCTCGGCCGCGGCGGCAGCGACACGACCGCGGTGGCGCTCGCTGCCGCGCTGGGCGCCGACGTGTGCGAGATCTACACCGACGTCGACGGCGTGTATACGGCCGACCCGCGCGTGGTGAAGTGGGCACACAAGATCGACCGTGTCACCACGGAAGAGATGCTTGAGTTGGCTGCCGCGGGAGCAAAGGTATTGCACATTCGCGCCGTCGAGTTCGCGCGACGCCACGGCGTCACGCTGCACGTGCGCTCGTCGTTTTCGCCCAACGAGGGCACCTGGGTCGTTACTCCGAAAGAAGGAGAAGTCATGGAAGAGCCGATCATCACCGGAGTCGCCGGCGATCTGAGCGAGGCGAAGATCACCGTGGTTGGCGTGCCCGACACTCCCGGTATGGCTGCCGACATCTTCACGATCGTGGCTGAGACGGGCGCCAATATCGACATGATCGTGCAGAACGTATCGACCGCGGCGACGAGCCGCACCGACATTAGCTTCACGCTGCCCAAAAGCGACGGCGAGAAGGTGCTCACCGCGTTGCGCGCCGCGCAGCCGACCCTCGGCTTCGAATCGCTCGCATACGATGACCAGATCGGCAAGCTCTCGGTAATCGGCGGTGGAATGCGCACGAGCGCGGGCGTAGCCGCCCAGCTGTTCACGACGCTCAAAAATGCGGGCATCAACATGGAAATGATCAGCACCTCTGAGATTCGCATTTCGGTGATCATTCGCGCTGACATTCTCAATCACGCCGTGCAGGTTGTGCACAACGCCTTCGGGCTCGACGGCGAGGCCGAGGCGATCGTCTACGCGGGAACGGGGCGCTGACTACAGGCGGGCTGCAGACCGGTGTGTTAGCTGCGCGAGGACAAGGTTAACGTGCTGTCCAACGTGGCTGCGATTCGATTGAGCGTATCCGCCGTCGGGTTTGAGACGCCCCGCTCGATGCGGCTGATCTCGGCCTGATTCACGCCACACCGCTCGGCAAGAGAACGCTGGCTCAGCCCTTTCTTGACGCGTGCGTCAGCGAGCTGCGTGCCTAACGCGGCGCGAGCGGCTACTTCATCGGTGAATATCGCAGATGCCGCGGTGTAGACCTTGCGAGCGTCGTCATTCCACGACGACATGATGTCTGTTTTGAGTTCGTCGAACGGTACTGCCACGGAGGCCTCCCCTTGTGGTTTCTGATGGTTTATATCACATCATGACGTCCGCGCTCTGCGAATCCATCCGGCCAGCACCAATCGCGCCTTCGAGATTTCTCGGATCTGACGCTTCGTGGAAGGATCGCGGCCGGCCGTTCGATGCGGTTTCTCACATTCGGTGGACAAGTCGCTGTTCTCAGCGCCAGTACGATCAAACAGTGAAAGCGAACACCTTTTCTTCCGGCACCGTGCACCTCGGCGTCGTCGGCGCCACTGGGCAGGTCGGCGCTGTGGTTCGGCAGCTGCTGGTCGAGCGCGGCTTTCCGCTCGCGAGCATCCGTTTCTTCGCGAGTGCCCGCAGCGCCGGAACGACCATCGACTTCGACGGCACCCCCATCACCGTCGAAGACGCCGAGACGGCTGACCCGAGCGGGCTCGACATCGCGATCTTCAGCGCCGGCGCCACCCTGAGCAAGGCGCAGGCACCCCGCTTCGCAGCGGCGGGCGTCACCGTGGTCGACAACTCGTCGGGCTGGCGTATGGACCCTGAGGTTCCGCTCGTCGTCAGCGAGGTCAACCCGCACGCGATCGACGAGGCCGTCAAGGGCATCATCGCGAACCCGAACTGCACGACGATGGCGGCCATGCCCGTGCTCAAAGTGCTCGACGCCGAAGCTGGGCTGCAACGCCTCATCGTCAACACGTACCAAGCAGTGTCGGGCGCGGGGCTCGCGGGCGGCGAAGAGCTTCTTGAACAGGTGACCGCGGTCGTGGGTCAGGATGCCATCGCGCTCGTGCACGATGGTCGCGCCGTCGAGTTTCCGGCACCGGCAAAGTTTCCGGCGAACATTGCCTTCAACGTGATTCCGCAGGCGGGCAGTTTTGTCGACGACGGGCTCGGCGAGACCGACGAAGAGAAGAAGCTGCGCAACGAGAGCCGCAAGATTCTCGAACTTCCCGAGCTGCTCGTGAGCGGTCTCTGTGTGCGCGTGCCGGTGTTCACCGGCCACTCGCTCGCGATTAACGCCGAGTTCGCACGGCCCATCAGCCCCGAGCGCGCGCGAGAACTGTTGGCCGACGCGCCGGGAGTTCAGCTCGTGGATGTTCCCACCCCGCTCGCCGCCGCCGGAGTCGACCCCAGCCTGGTCGGGCGCATCCGCGCCGATGAGGGTGTGCCCGGCGGGCGCGGACTCGCGATGTTCATCAGCAACGACAACCTACGCAAGGGTGCCGCGCTCAACGCGGTGCAGATCGCCGAACTCATCGCTGCGAAGCTCACGGCCTGAGCCTGTCGATGACCGGCGGCGAGAGCGTCAGCACGCCGAAGTCGGCCGCCTTCGAGACCATTGCGTCGTACGCCGCGATCGGCGACAGCTTCAGCGAGGGCATGGGCGACGAGCGCCTCGACGGCACGCCGCGGGGCTGGGCCGACCTCGTCGCCGCCGCTTTGGCCCACGCGGCCGGGGGCACGATCGGGTATGCGAACCTCGCCATCCGCGGTCGACTGCTCGCGCCCATCGTCGACGTTCAAGTGCCGACCGCGATCGCCCTCGGGCCGCAGCTGCTCAGCATCAACGGCGGCGGTAACGACATTCTGCGCCCGCGCGTCTCGATCGATGCCGTCGCCGACCGACTGGTCGCGGCCGCGCGCAGCGCGAGCGACGCGGGCATTCGCACGATGGTCGTGAGCGGGGGCAACCCGACACGGCACATCCCCTTGGGCGCGCGATTCGAGCGGCGGGGGGATGCCCTGGCCGATGCCGTGCGCTCGCGACTCGACGGCACAGACGTGCTCTTCGTCGACAACTGGTTCGATGAGCGGCTACCTCATCAGCAGTACTGGTCGATTGATCGACTGCACCTTAACGCCCGGGGCCATGCGATCGCTGCGAGCAATGTGCTCGCGTCACTCGAGGTGGCGATCCCCGGCGCTGAGTCGGCCCCTGACGCAGCCGACGAACTCGAGCGCCCCCGCACGGCCGAGTACTGGCGGCGCTACGTGCTGCCGTGGATCGGGCGCCGGCTCACCGGTCGCTCGTCGGGAGACAACCGCGAGCCCAAGCGCCCGAGGCTCGACCAGGTCGGCGTGGCAGAGCTGTGAGGGGTGCGCCGGGCGAACCCTCAGCAGGGCGGCGTCGAATAGCCGACATGATCTCTCGCCGCACCGTGCTTGCGGCAGCCGCTCTCACCGTCGGTGCGGTGCTGGCAGCCTGCGCATCCAGCGCGCCGTCGACCGACGCGACCTCGACGCTGCCGGCCGACGCGCCGCTTATCGCCTTCTACGGCGACTCGTGCACGCTCGGCACGGGCGCGACGAGCCCGAGCGTGCGCTGGTCGACCCGCATCGCCGAGAATCGTGGCTGGCGTGAGTTCAATCCGAGCGTCGACGGTCTGGGCTTCATCAACAACCGCACGCTCTTTGGTGATGGAGACCTGCTCTCGATGATCATTGCGCAGCAGCCCGACCTCGTCATGGTCACCATGGGCCTCAATGACAATTTCGCGTTCGCGTTCGCGGCCGACGCGATCGAGGCGCAGATCTCGACTGACCTGCGGCGCTTGCGAGACGGGGTGCCGGATGCCCGCATCATTGTCGTCGAACCCTTCTGGTACACGGCGCAGCGGCCTGAGTCGGTCGGCATCATCATCGACTGGGTGCGCCTCGCGGCTGCTGAGATCGGCGCCGACTACATCGAGGGTGCCTCGACCTGGATCGCAGGCCGCGATGGCGAGATGGCGGCCGACGGCCTGCACCCCAACGACGAGGGCTACGCGCTCATGACCCGGCGCATGGATGAGGCTCTGCGCGAACTGGGGCTGTGAGCTGCTCCTCAGCGGTCGGGTGAGAGCGCCGCGGCGATGATGATGAGAG
>JBBRWT010000034.1:0-16975 GCA_038249035.1 Actinomycetales bacterium | reverse complement strand
GGTCCGATGACCACCTTTGACACCCACGACTTCGCGGCCGACCCCGCGCGCGGTGCGCAGGTCTCGCGCGACGACCGCGCCCACGTCTTCCACTCCTGGTCGGCGCAGGCGCTGATCAACCCGATGCCGATCGCCGCCGCGTCGGGCAGCCACTTCTGGGACTTCGAGGGCAAGCGCTACCTCGACTTCTCCAGCCAGCTGGTCAACGTCAACCTCGGCTACCAGCACCCCAAGCTGGTCGCCGCGATCCAGGAGCAGGCCGGTCGCCTCACGACGATCAGCCCGGCCTTCGCCAACGACGCCCGCTCCGAGGCCGCGCGCCTGATCACCGAGCTCGCCCCCGGTGACCTCAACCGCGTCTTCTTCACCACCGGCGGTGGCGAAGCAGTCGAGTCGGCGTGGAAGCTCGCGAAGCAGTACTTCAAGCTCATGGGCAAGCCCATGAAGCACAAGGTCATCTCGCGTGCGATCGCGTACCACGGCACGCCGCAGGGCGCGCTCGCCATTACCGGAATTCCCGGCATGAAAGAGATGTTTGAGCCGCTCACGCCCGGTGGGTTCCGCGTTCCCAACACGAACTACTACCGCGCCGAAGAGATGGGCTTTCACGGCTCGCTCGAAGAGTTCGGCCAGTGGGCTGCGAACCGCATCGAAGAAATGATTCTCTTCGAAGGCCCCGACACCGTCGCTGCCGTCTTCCTCGAACCGGTGCAAAACTCGGGTGGCTGCTTCCCGCCTCCCCCCGGCTACTTTCAGCGCGTGCGCGAGATCTGCGACCAGTACGACGTGTTGCTCGTCAGTGACGAGGTCATCTGCTCGTACGGGCGCCTCGGCTACATGTTTGCGTGTGAGGCCTTCGACTACATTCCCGACATCATCACCTCGGCGAAGGGCCTCACCTCGGGCTATTCGCCGCTCGGCGCGATGATCGTGAACGAGAAGGTGTACGAGCCCTTCAAGCACGGCCAGACGGCGTTTTACCACGGCTACACCTTTGCCGGACATCCGGTATCGGCCGCCGTCGCGCTCGAGAACCTCAACATCTTCGAAGAAGAAGGGATTCTTGAGCACGTGCGCGAGAACTCGCCCAAGTTCAGGGCAGCACTCGAGCGCCTGCTCGACCTGCCGATCGTGGGTGACGTGCGCGGCGAAGGCTACTTCTTCGGTATCGAGCTCGTCAAGAACAAAGAGACCAAAGAAACGTTCAACGAAGACGAGTCGGAGCGGCTCTTGCGCGGGTTCCTCTCGAAGGCGCTCTTCGATGCCGGGCTGTACTGCCGCGCCGATGACCGCGGCGACCCCGTGATTCAACTCGCTCCCCCGTTGACAATCGGCCCGGCCGAGTTCGACGAGATCGAGGGCATTTTGCGCCGCGTTCTCACCGAGGCGTGGACACGGCTCTGAACCAGATGGATGCCTCGGTTGCCGAGCGCGGCTATCGCGGACTGAGCTACTGGCACGCCACGGTCGATGACGATCTGACACCCCGCCACGCCCTTGATGGCGACCTCGACACTGATATCGCGATCGTGGGCGCCGGGCTCACGGGCCTGTGGACTGCCTACGAGCTGCAGAAGCGTGACCCCGCACTGCGCGTAACCCTGCTCGAGAAAGACATCGCGGGCTTCGGCGCATCGGGCCGCAACGGCGGGTGGTGCAGCGCGCTCTTTCCCGCGTCGGCGACGTCGCTCGAGAAGCGCCACGGTCGAGATGCCGCGATCGCTATGCGCCGCGCCATGGTCGACACGGTCGGCGAAGTGGGGGCCGCGGCGGCGGAGGCAGGAATCGACTGCGACTACACCCGGGGTGGCACGATCGTCTTTGCCCGTAACAACACCCAGTGGCAGGCTGCGCGCCACCAGGTGGAGCAGGCGCACGGGTACGGCGTCGACGCCCTTGAACTGTGGGGCGCCGATCGCGTCTTTGCCCGGGATGCTCGGGGCGCGGTCTACGACCCGGCCTGCGCCCGACTGCACCCGGCGAAGCTCGTGCGCGGGCTCGCGCGGGTGGTCGAGCAGCGCGGCGCGGTCATCCACGAACAGACGACCGTCGAGAGCTGGGCGCCCGGACTCGTGCACACTGACCGCGGAATTGTGCGAGCACGTCACATCGTCACCGCCCTTGAGGGATACGGCGCAACGGTCGCGCAGTCGAAACGTCGCGTGTTGCCTCTCTACTCACTCATGGTGGCGACCCAGCCGCTCGACGATGCCGTCTGGGAAGCCATGGGTATTGCCCACGGCCAGACCTTCTCTGACGGCCGCCACCTCGTGATCTACGGGCAGCGCACGGCAGACAATCGCATCGCGTTCGGCGGGCGCGGAGCGCGGTACCACTGGGGAAGCGCGATTCGGGACGAGTATGACCGCGTTGAGAGCGTCTTCGACCACCTCGTCGCCACGCTTCACGATCTGTTTCCGCAGTTGCCGCCGCTCACGATCGAGCACTCCTGGGGCGGGCCGCTCGGGGTGCCCCGTGACTGGCACGCGAGCGTCGTTTACGACCCCGCCACCGGCATCGGCTCGGCCGGCGGCTACGTCGGCGACGGGCTTTCGACCACCAACCTGGCTGGCCGCACCTTGGCTGACCTCGTCACGGCGCGCGACACCGAGCTCACTCGGTTGCCCTGGGTCGGCCACCGCTCGCCTTCGTGGGAGCCTGAGCCGCTGCGCTTCTTGGGGGCCAACGCCGGCCTCGTCGCGATGACGGCCGCCGACGCCGAAGAGCGAGCGACAGGCCGTAGCTCCATCATCGCGCGAGCGATGAGTCCCCTCATCGGGCACTGACCGCTGAGGAAGGGTTGACCGTCTCGCGAGCCGACATTCATTCCCTGCACCAATGCGTCGTGCAGTTCACGCGCAGGAGCTTTGGAGCATCGCCGTTTACTCTCGCCTAGGCATAGAGGAGGTGTGATGACGGCGACGCAGTCGTTCGACGGCTCGATGCGGAGCACGAACTCCGTGAACCGAGCGGTTTCGTCGTACCTGTCGGCCTCGCCGGACGACGCACACACAGCCCCACCGACAGCAACCCCGATGGCTGGCCCTCCGTCTGTGCTCATGACGCCTCCGGCCCCCGTTCGCCCTGGCGCTCGTACCGGCATCAGATCGGCCCTCGTTCTCATCGCCCTGTTCGGAATCGCAGCGGCGGTGGCAGCCTTCGGCTCGATCATTTCGGCTCCCGCCATTGCGGGCTGGTATGCCGAGACTCCCAAACCGATGTGGAACCCGCCGAACGCGGTGTTCGGCCCCGTCTGGACCACTCTCTACGCGTTGATGGCGGTCGCCGCCTGGCTGGTCTGGCGTCGCCCCGACTCCGGCGCGCGCACCCGTGCGCTGCGGATCTACGTCGTGCAGCTCGCACTCAATGCCGTCTGGAGCCCCGCGTTCTTCGGCCTGGGCGCACTCCTCGGCGCACCCGGCGTGTGGATCGCTCTCGGCGTCATCGTCGTACTCGACTTCGCCATCCTTGCCACGATCATCCGCTTCGGTGACATCAGTCGCCTCGCTGCGGGCCTGCTAGTGCCCTACTGGTTTTGGGCACTGTTCGCGACGACACTCAACGCCGCGATCGCAGTGCTCGCCGTGTGACGTGACTGCCGCCGGTACCCTTAAGTCATGACCGAGCTCGAGCCCTCTAGCGCGCCACTGAGAGGACGCACGCGGGCGGCACGGCTGGGCCGTGGGCTGCTGGTCGGCCTGGCCGTCGCCGGAATCGTGGCACAGTCAGCGGTTATTGCAACTGCCGGATGGGCCGTCGCGAACCCGCGCAGTGTCGGTGACACTGTCACTGTTTGGCAATACGAGCCGACACCGGCGATTTCGGGATACGCGACTCGCGCCGCCATGAGCGAGCGGGGCCGGTTCTTGTTCTACGCAAGCACCCCCGAGGTCGTGCCTGGCGATGCGTTCGACCTCCTCTGCTCGCGTGATGAACCCGACATCGGCGTGCTCGGTTGCTACACGCTTGCCGACGGTCGCATCTACCTCTACGACATCACGAACGTCGATCTTGCAGCCTTCGAAGTGGTCGTCGCCGCCCACGAAATGCTGCACGCGGCCTGGGATCGCCTCTCAGCTGACGAGCAGGCAGCCCTCGTTGACCCGCTCGAAGAGGCGTTTGCCACCGTCGGCGCCGACAGCGAACTTGCGCAACGCATCGCCTCGTACGAAGACTTCGACCCCACATCGCGCATTCCCGAGCTGTACGCGATCGTCGGCACCGAACTCTCAAACGTGCCGGCGGTGCTCGAACAGCACTACGCCGAGTACTTCGACGACCGCGGTACTGTCATCGCGCTGTGGAAGCAAATCGAGGCAATCTTCGCCGCGCTCGAGCAAGAACTCGACCGCCTGAGTTCCGAACTCGACCGACTCGCCGCTGAGATCAGTGCCGAGCAAGCTACTGCTGAACAGACGGCTGCGGTACTCGAAGCCGACATCGCCGCCTTCAACACTCGCGCCGACCGGCCGGGCGGCTACACCAGCCAGTCTGCATTCGAGCGCGACCGGCAGGCGCTCATTGATCGGCAGTCGGCGCTCACAGCCGCCATCGACGCGACCAACGCGACGGTCAACGCATATAACGCTCTGGTCGAAGAATTTACGGCGCTCAACGAACAGGCCGCCGCACTCAACAAAGACCTCAACATCGACCCGCAGCCGATCGAGACGACCGAGACGACCGAGTAGGCTGCTGGCTTCTACCGCTGGGCCGGGAAGAGCGCATCGATGCGGGCAAGGTCGTCCGGTTGCGGCTTCCAGGCAGTCGCGGCGGCGGCGTTCTGTGCCACCTGCTCGACACTCGTGGCGCCTGCAATCACCGAGGCCATGGTCGGGCGGCTGAGTAGCCAGCCGAAGGTGCCCTCGAGCATCCCGACGCCGCGTTCGGCGCACAGCGTGCGGAATGCCTCGATCGTGTCCCACGGCGCGTTCTCGACGACGTGCGGCCGCTGCCGCATGATGCGGCTGTCAGCCGGGCCGCCCTCACGAGTGAACTTGCCCGTGAACAGTCCGTTCGCGAGCGGACAATATGGCAGAAGCCCTAGCCCGTTCCGCGCGAGGGCAGGCAGCAACGCGGTGTCTGCCGCGCGCACGAGAAAGTTGTACTCATTCTGCGCCGAAATGAAACGAGGATGCCCCGCTGCGACCGCCGCTCGCTCGGCCTCGTCGACCTGCACCGCCGAGAGATTCGAGTGGCCGAGGTGCAGCACCTTGCCCTCATCGACGAGCTCGTGCAGTGCGGCGAGCGTCTCGTCAATCGGGGTCTCAGGATCGGGCGTGTGGAGTTGGTACAGATCGATGCGATCGGTGCGCAACCGTCGTAGCGAACCCTCAACTGCGGCGCGGATGTAAGCGCGTGACCCGTGCGGCACCTCACGCAACTCGGGGTTCTTCGCCTCGGAGTTTCCGAACTTAGTCGCGAGCACGACCCGATCTCGACGGCCCCCGAGCGCTGCACCCATCATCAACTCGCTGCGCCCGTGCTCGTAGCCATACATCTCGGCCGTGTCGAACAGCGTGATGCCGAGGTCAACGGCGGCGTGCAGCACGCGGTCGGTACCTGTCTGTTCTTCGGTTGCTGCGCCGGGACGACCGAAATTGTTGCACCCGAGGCCGACTGCTGAGACCTGCAGGTCGGATCGTCCCAGTAAACGGAGCGGCATTGAGGTCATGACTCCATCTTCCCCTGTCGCGTCCTCCCCCGCCGCCCCCACCGACGCGGGATCCCCATGTCGCAAAACCGCCAGTGATGGGATGCTCGCGCCCGTTAGCCTCGGAACATGACCCCCCGCACGCCTACCGCCTCCGGCTCTGTTCACTCGATCGGCGCAGCCCGCTCGACTGACGCAGTTCACTCGACTGGCGCACCCCCCACTGGGCTGCTCACCATCACCTCACCGATCGGTCGTATCGCCCTCCACGGCGATGCCGAAGCCGTGACCCGACTTGAGATCGCCACCGACGGGGTTCTCAGTTCTGACGGCATTCCCGACTCGCCCACGCCGGTGTTGAAGCGAGCCGCCACCGAGCTCGCGCAATACTTCGCTGGCAAGCGCACCGACTTTAGTGTGCCCGTGCGCCTTGCAGGAACACCGTTTCAGCAGGCGATCTGGCACCAGCTACGAGAGATTCCTTTCGGCGCTGTGCGTGGTTACGGCCAGCTCGGGCTCGCCACCGGCCGCGCCACTGCGGGTCGCGCTGTGGGCGGAGCGGTCGGCGCGAATCCCGTGCCGCTGCTGATCCCTTGTCACCGTGTACTCGCGAGCGACGCCCGCATCACGGGCTACAGCGCGGGCGACGGAGTTTCGACCAAGGTCTGGCTGCTCGACCACGAAGGCATTGCCCACCGATGATGAACCTTTGCCGCCACACCGATGACACTCAATTCAGTCCGTCTCGCTGACGACGGTCTCGCGCGTTGCGCCTGGGTGGGCAATGACGAACAATACCTGCGCTACCACGACGACGAGTGGGGCGTTGAGCTCCGCGGCGACCAGGCTTTGTTTGAGAAGCTCACGCTTGAAGCATTTCAGAGTGGGCTCTCGTGGATCACCATTTTGCGTCGGCGTGAGGGCTTTCGGCGCGCGTTCGACGGTTTTGACTGGCACCGCATTGCGGGCTATGGCGAGAATGATGTTGAGCGGCTCATGGGCGACGACGGCATTATCCGCAACCGGGCCAAAATTGACGCCACCATCTCGAACGCCCGCGTACTCGTTAACTGGCTCGATGCTGAGCCCGGGGGGCTCGACGCGATGATCTGGTCTCATCGCCCGGCACCGCGACCGCAGCGGGCCACAAACCTCGCCGATGTTCCCGCTCACACCCACGAATCCCATTCACTCGCCCGGGCGCTCAAGCAACGCGGACTTCGCTTTGTGGGGCCGACCACGGCCTACGCCCTCATGCAGTCAGCAGGCCTCGTCGACGATCACGTCGTTGGCTGTTGGCGCGCGAACTGAAGCCGCGCTGCTCGCGGTCGGGTCAGCGCGGTCGGGTCAGCGCGGTCGGGTCAGCGCGGCCAGGTCAGCGCGGTCGGGTCAGCGCGGTCGGGTCAGCGCGGTCAAGTCAGCGCGGCGGCAGGGCGCCCGGCACGACGAGCTCGAGCTCGCCGTCACTGGTACGGCGCAGCGGCCAGCCGAGCGCCGTTGACGCGGCACACAAAGCGTCGATTGTGGTCGGCAGCGGGCCCGCCGAGAACATGTCGCGGAGAAACTCGCCGTTGCCCTTTTTGTTGAAGTGATTGAGAGCACGCGCCACCCCGTCATCTCCCACCGCGACCACCCGCACGAAGACCGCGTCTGGCCGCAGTGGAAGCGGGCCGAGCGCCGCGTACGCTTCCGATCGCAAATCGACAATCGGCCCTTCACTTGCCTGCAACACCTCAGAGTTCACCGCGGCCCAGTGCGCGCGCAGCCGCAACCCAGGAAGCCTGCTGTCATGAGAGAGCCGGTAAGCGGGTATCAGGTCATCGGCGGCAACGAGTCCGAACAGTGCCGAATGCACGGTGAGCTGTCGAGATGCGCGCGCGCGCGCGTCCGCAGCCCACTGCTCAACATCCAAGGCGTCGTACAGTACGCCGGTGTAGCGCTCGATTGCCGGCGTGGTCGGGCTGTGTTCGAGTGCGCGGTTGCGTTCCAACTCGGCGGGGGCCGCCTTGGCGCTGAGCTTCAGGGCACGGGCGGCGGCCGCGTCATCGGTTGAGAGAACCCTGAGTGCGTTGATCACCGCGCGGCGGGCATCCGTCAACGACGCAAACGACAGCGTGTCGAGCGCGAGTGAAGGCCCGAGACCTCCGTCGCGCTTGGTCTCAGAGGGTGGGAGCAGAAAATGCATCACGCGCAGAGAAAGGCGACCGTCTGGGCGATGAACCCGCCAGTATCAGACATCGTGACGAGCGCAGATCGTGACGAGCGCAGATCGTGACAAGCGCAGAGCTAGACGAGCGCGGCAGCGCCCGCGACGATCGTCACGGTGTTGTTCTCGACCGACAAGAAGCCGTCTTCGGCCTGCGCCACGATCACATCGCCCTCAGTCGGGGTGATGCGCACCTCACCGGCGCTCAAGATGCCGAGCAAGGGCTCGTGACCGGGCAAGATACCGATCTCGCCCTCGGTCGTGCGGGCGACAATCTGCTTCGCCACACCCGACCACACCTCCCGGTCGGCCGAGACCACACTGACTTTGAGTTCGGCCATGACTAGCCGTTCTCCTTCTGGATCTGCACCCAACGCTCTTCGACGTCGCTAATGCCGCCGACATTGAAGAAGGCCTGCTCGGCAACGTGGTCGAATTCACCTTTGGCGATCGCGTCAAACGACTCGATCGTCTCCTTGAGCGGAACAGTCGAGCCCTCCACACCGGTGAACTTCTTGGCCATGTAGGTGTTCTGCGAGAGGAACTGCTGAATACGGCGCGCACGCGACACCGTGATCTTGTCTTCTTCCGAGAGCTCGTCAACACCGAGAATCGCGATGATCTCTTGCAGTTCTTTGTTCTTCTGCAGGATCTGCTTCACGGTTGTGGCCACGCGGTAGTGGTCGACACCGATGTAGAGAGGGTCGAGAATGCGGCTGGTCGAGGTCAGCGGGTCGACGGCCGGGTAAAGGCCCTTCGACGCGATTTCACGCGACAACTCGGTCGTCGCATCAAGGTGCGCGAAGGTGGTCGCCGGGGCGGGGTCGGTGTAGTCGTCGGCGGGAACGTAGATCGCCTGCAGCGAGGTGATCGAGTGACCGCGCGTCGAGGTGATGCGCTCTTGCAGCACGCCCATCTCGTCGGCGAGGTTCGGCTGGTAGCCCACCGCAGAGGGAATACGGCCGAGCAAGGTCGAGACCTCGGAGCCAGCCTGCGTGAAGCGAAAGATGTTGTCGATGAAGAGCAAAACGTCTTGGTTCTGCACGTCGCGGAAGTACTCCGCCATCGTCAGTGCCGATAGGGCAACACGCAGTCGTGTTCCGGGCGGCTCATCCATCTGGCCGAAGACCAGGGCAGTCTTGTCGAAGACGCCCGCCTCTTCCATCTCTTTGATGAGGTCGTTGCCCTCACGGGTGCGCTCACCGACCCCGGCGAACACCGACACGCCACCGTGGTCTTGCGCGACGCGCTGGATCATCTCTTGGATGAGCACGGTCTTGCCGACACCAGCACCGCCGAAGAGGCCAATCTTGCCACCCTGCACGTAGGGAGTCAGCAGGTCGATGACCTTGATGCCGGTCTCGAAGAGCTGGGTCTTCGATTCGAGCTGGTCGAAGGGCGGAGGCTTGCGGTGGATCGGCCACCGCTCGGTGATCTCAAACTTTTCGCCAGGCTCGCCGTTGAGGATGTCGCCGGTGACGTTGAAGACCTTGCCCTTAGTGATGTCACCAACGGGAACCGTGATCGGCGATCCGCTGTCACGAACCTCCTGGCCACGGACCAGTCCGTCGGTCGGCTTCAGCGCGATCGCACGCACGAGGTCGTCACCAAGGTGCTGGGCAACCTCAAGGATGAGCTCGGTCGTCTGCTCGCCGATCGTGATCGTTGTCGAGAGCGCGTTGTAGATGCCCGGAATGGCATCATGCGGAAACTCGATGTCGACGACCGGGCCGGTGACGCGGGCGATGCGGCCAATTCCTGCGGTCGCCGAACCAGCGGCGGGCTTCGTCTTGGTTTCGGTAGCCATGGTTTCTCTTCCTATCGTCTTACGCTGTGCGTGTGTGTGACCGGGTGCGTGCCGCGGTCATTGAGAGCTGAGAGCGTCTGCGCCGCCCACAATCTCGGAAATCTGCTGCGTGATCTCGGCCTGACGGGCGTTGTTGGCCAGTCGGGTGTAATCCAGGATCAGCTTGTCGGCGTTGTCGCTCGCCGACTTCATGGCCTTCTGACGTGCTGCATGCTCTGATGACGCCGACTGCAGCATCGCGTTGAAGATGCGGCTTTCGATGTAGACGGGCAGCAGCGCGTCGAGCACCTTGTCAACCTCGGGCTCGAACTCATAGAGCGGAAGTACGTCGCTTGACCCCGGCTCGTCGACGCCGTCGACGATTTCGAGGGGCAGCACGCGCACAATCTCGGGAGTCTGTGTCACCAGGCTCACGAAGCGGTTGTACACGATGTGGATCTCGTCGACGCCACCCTGTGCGCCGCCGAGTACAAACGCCTCAACAAGCGTGTCGGCGATCTCTTTCGCCGTGGCGAACTCGGGCTGATCGGTGTTGCCCGTCCACTGCTTCTCGACGGCTCGGCGACGGAACGCGTAGTACGACACGGCCTTGCGGCCGATCACATAGTTGACGACCTCGCGGCCCTCATCTTCTAGGCGCGTGCGCAACTCGTTGGCCTCACGAATCGCCTGCGAGCTGAACGCACCGGCAAGGCCGCGGTCAGAGGTGAACACCACTACGGCAGCCCGCGTGGGGTTCTCGCGCTCGGTCGTCAGCACGTGGTCGACGTTCGAGTAGGTGGCGACGGCCGACACTGCGCGCGTCACCGCACGCGCGTAGGGCCCGGATGCTGCCATCCGCGCCTGCGCCTTCTGAATTCGCGACGCAGAGATGAGCTCCATCGCGCGCGTGATCTTCTTGGTCGTCTGGGCAGAACGAATCTTCTGCCGGTAGACCCGAAGTTGCGCTCCCATGTGCTGATTCCGTTTCTTGATCGGTGCTGGTGTGAGGTGTGCTGCCGCGCGCTACTTTTTGCGGCGAACGATCTTCTCTTGGTTGATGTCTTCGGTCTCGGTGGCGTCGAACGCCTCGCTACCGGCGTGCACGCCGCCCTCTTCGCCGCCCTGGAAGGCGATGACGAACGCGTCGACAGCCTTCTCGAGCTCGGCCTCGGTGGCGTCGTCGAGCACGTTGGTGTCGCGCAGCGTGGTGAGGATGGTGGTGTTGCGACGCAAGTGATCGAGCAACTCGCCTTCGAAACGCAGCACGTCATCAACGTCAACCGTGTCGAGCTTGCCCTTGGTGCCGGCCCAGATCGAGACGACCTGCTCTTCGACGGGGTACGGCGAATACTGGGGCTGCTTCAGCAGTTCGGTCAGGCGGGCTCCACGTGAGAGCTGGCGACGGCTCGTCGCATCCAGGTCGCTCGCGAACATCGCGAAGGCCTGCAGTGAGCGGTACTGCGCGAGCTCGAGCTTCAAGGTTCCCGAGACCTTCTTGATGCTCTTCACCTGGGCGTCACCACCCACGCGCGAAACCGAGATACCGACGTCGACCGCGGGGCGCTGGTTGGCGTTGAACAGGTCGGACTGCAAGAAGATCTGACCGTCGGTAATGGAAATGACGTTGGTCGGAATGTACGCCGAGACGTCGTTGGCCTTCGTCTCGATAATCGGCAGACCGGTCATCGAGCCCGCACCCAGCTCGTCAGAGAGCTTGGCGCAACGCTCCAGCAGACGGGAGTGCAAATAGAACACGTCACCCGGGTAGGCCTCGCGCCCCGGCGGGCGGCGCAGCAGCAGCGACACGGCGCGGTAGGCCTCGGCCTGCTTCGAGAGGTCATCAAAAATGATGAGAACGTGCTTGCCGCCGTACATCCAGTGCTGGCCGATGGCCGAGCCGGTGTAAGGGGCGAGGTACTTGAAGCCGGCCGGGTCAGAAGCAGGAGCCGCGACGATGGTCGTGTATTCCATGGCACCGGCCTCTTCGAGTGCGCCCTTCACAGCAGCGATCGTCGAGCCCTTCTGGCCGATAGCGACGTAGATGCAGCGCACCTGCTTGTTGGTGTCGCCCGACTCCCAATTAGCCTTCTGATTGATGATCGTGTCGATCGCGATAGCGGTCTTGCCGGTCTGGCGGTCGCCGATGATCAGCTGGCGCTGGCCGCGGCCCACGGGGATCATCGCGTCGATGGCCTTGATGCCGGTCTGCAGAGGCTCGTGCACGCTCTTGCGCTGCATGACACCAGGGGCTTGCAGTTCGAGGGCGCGGCGACCCTCATTGGCGATCTCGCCGAGGCCATCGATCGGGGCGCCGAGCGGGTCGACGACGCGACCGAGGTATGCGTCACCCACGGGAACCGAGAGCACCTCACCCGTGCGGGTGACCTCCATGCCCTCAACGATGCCGGTGAACTCGCCCATCACGACAACGCCGATTTCGTTCTCGTCGAGGTTCTGAGCCAGGCCCAACGTGCCGTCAGAGAAGCGGATGAGCTCGTTGGCCATGACGCCGGGCAGGCCCTCAACGTGGGCGATGCCGTCGGCAGCGTCGATGACGTGACCGACCTCGGTCGCGACGGCCTTGCCGGGGGCGTAGGACTTTGCGAAGTTCTTCAGCGCGTCGCGGATCTCATCCGGGCTGATCGTCAGTTCTGCCATGTTCTTCCCTTTTCGTTCGAGCACCCCTGCGGCTACTCGTCTGGTTTTTGGTGCGCTGCGCCTAGCCGGCCAGCTGAAGCTTCACATCGGCCAGTCGAGAGGCGATGCTGCCGTCGATGATCTCGTCGCCGACCTGCACGCGCACTCCGCCCACCAGGGCGGGGTCGACGACCTGGTTGACCACGTGCTCGCGTCCGTAGCGGCGGGTGATGCTCGCCGTTACGTCTAAGAGCTGAGCTGAAGAGAGCGGGCGGGCAACCGTAACGGTCGCAACGCCTTTACCGGCGGTGTCGGCGACGGTGGCTGCCGCGCTGCGCACCAATTCACCGATGCGCCGGCCTCGCGGCTGCTGCACGAGATGAACGACAATCGCCAGCGTCGGAGCAGTGGCGCCGCCGAGTAATGCCTGCACCAGAGCGACCTTGCTGGCCGCGGAGTCGCGCTTGCTGCCGATGATGAGCTCGAGCTCAGCATCCGACGTCACCGCACGACCAAACTCGAACAGCTCGGCTTCGATCACGCCCGATTCGGTCGCTGTCGCCGCAATAGCCCGGATGCCCAGCTCTTCGATTCCTGCGAGCAGGTCGTCGCCGCTCGACCAGCGGCTGGCCACCACGACGTCAAGCAGCCCCCGAGCGGTCGGGCCGATCTCGGCGAAAACTGTTGCGACGAGCGCACGGGTTCCCGAAACGTCGCCGGAGGGGTTCGAGAGAGCACCAAGAAGCTGCGTCGAGCCACCGATCACGCGAGCGGCAGCGAGCAGCTGTTCTCCCGTCGTCAGATCGACGCCTTTCGCGGCGGCCAGCGCGGTGCGGGCCGTCTCGAGTGCGCTTCGTGTCGCAGAACCCATCGCTACTTGCCCGCCTTCTTCGAGCTCGACGCGTCGTTCTCGAGGTCGGCCAAGAAGCGGTCAACGAGCGAAGTCGCGCGCTTGTCATCAGTCAGGCTCTCGCCGATGACCCCACTGGCGAGGTCGAGGGCAAGCGAGCCCACTTCGGCCCGCAGCGAGACGAGTGCCGCCTGGCGCTCGGCCTCAATTTGCTGCTGTGCGGTTGCCGTGATGCGGGCCGCCTCGGTTTGCGCCGACTCTTTGAACTCGGCGAGGATGGCGCCGCCCTCGGCGCGCGCCTGCTCGCGGATCTTCGCGGCCTCGGCCCGGCCCTCGGCGAGCAGCGCGTTGTACTGCTCGAGCGCTGCCTTGGCCTCGGCCTGCGCTGACTCGGCCTGGGCGATACCGCCCTCGATCTTCGCGGCGCGATCATCGAGCGTCTTTTGCATGCGGGGCAACACGACGCGCCAGAACAACAGCAGCACGAGGGCGAACGGAATCAGCGAGTAGGTGATGTCGTACCACGCCGGAAGCAGCGGGTTCGGAGTCTCCTCCGCCGCGATGATGAGCTCTGCGAGCATGAGGGGCTTCCCTAGTTGGTGAAGATGAAGTACGTCGCGATACCGATGAACGCGAGGGCCTCGGTGAAGGCGATACCGATGTACATGAGAACCGTGAGGCGGCCCTGCAGCTCAGGCTGACGGGCGACCGACTCGATCGTCTTGCCGACGACGATGCCGACGCCGACGCCGGCACCGATCGCCGAGAGGCCGTAACCGACCGTCGCGATGTTGCCGTTGATCTCGGCGAGAACCGTGTTTGCGTCCACGAGGGGTGTTTCCTTCCGTTTCGAAGTGAGTCGGGCGGCTGCCCGACTCCGGGTCGTTAGTGCTCGTCTGCCAGCGCGAGCTGGATATAGACAGTGGTCAAAAGGGCGAAGACGTAGGCCTGCAGAACCGAGACGAGAATCTCGAAGAAGGTGAAGGCTGTGCCGAAGGCGAGAGTCACCGCGCTAGCGGCGATCCACCAGCCGCCCAGCTCGACCATGAAGAAGGCCGTAGCCGAGAAAAACAGCACGAGCAACAAGTGCCCGACGATCATGTTCATGAGCAACCGCAACGTCAGAGTCACGGGGCGCAAGATGAACATCGAGATGAACTCGATCGGCGTGACGATGATGTACAGCGGCCACGGAACGCCGGGCGGGAAGAGCGCGTTGCGCAAAAACGTCCAAGGATGCTTGCGCAGGCCCGCCCAGACGAACGCGATGTAGGCGGCAATCGCGAGTACGAGCGGCAGGCCGATCACTGACGTGCCCGCAATGTTGATTCCGGGCACGATGCCGGTGAGGTTCATGAACAACACGAGGAAGAACATGGTGGTGATCAGCGGCAAGAAGCGCTTGCCGTCTTTCTGGCCGAGCAGGTCTTCGACGATGCTCTTGCGCACGAATTCGAGGCCCAACTCGATCGTGCCCTGGAATCGACCGGGGACGATCGACATCTTTCGAGTACCGAGCCAGAAAAGCAAGAAAATGAGCGCCACGATCACGAGACGCAACAGCATGATGCGGTTCATTTCGAAGAACTCGTTGCCTTCGAAGAAGATCGCCGGCGGGAAGAAGTCGAGAATCGACGGTCCCTTGAATTCGGGGGCGTCCGTCGCGGGAGCCGTCGCGAAGGCGAGGATGGGGATTAGGGCAACAGCGCTCAGGGGAGTCTCCAGCATCGGGGCGAAACGATCGGTTTCGCGGCGATCGGCGGCGGTTATTCCACCCTACCAAGAGAACGACTGCTCGCAGTACGCGAGAAAGCCATCACGGCAGGGTGTGCGGCGGTCTTTCAGCGCCGCGGGCTTTAGAGGTCGGGAATCTCATCTTTGCTCGGCAGGCGCACGTCACTGACGTAGGGCACACGCGAGCGAGTGACCGCGATGATGTCAGTCACAAGCCCCCCGATGACGGCAGCTACAAGACAAACGAAGAGCACGACCGGTTCGACGAAGCTCGCGTCGCGAAGCGTGAAGACGAGCGCGAGAAAGACGATGAACTTCAGAACCCAGGTGCCCAGCACGATGCCGAAGTAGGCGGGTGACAGGAGGTCGTTGCCGGTGACGCGATCCGCCAGCAGGATGCTCGCTGCGGTCAGGCCCAGGAACACAAATCCCATGCCGGCGCCGATCAGCGCACTCAGCATTCCGGGGAGCTCGGCGACAAGCGCTCCGGCCACGCTGCCGATAACCGCGATTGCGAAGGAGAGCGCTGCACCGTACACGAGCGCGCGGCGCATGACAGGCGCTGCGGTCGAGGGGCGGGGGTCGTGCAGGGTCATCGGGGTTCCTCCGTTTGGACGGCGACGAGTTCGTCGTCGTCACGAAATTCAGGCGCAGCGGCATCCAAGGGATCAAAGCGGGCCAGCGCATCTTCGCCCTCGGGCGCAGACTGAGCGACCGCCTCGATGCGCTTGCGGCGGCTCAGCGGGGCAAGCGTCACGAGCGTGCACGCGATGAGGCCGATGGTCACCGCGGTGAGCGCCCACCACCACGCCCAGAACAAGAAGAGCAAGGCGCCGAACGCGACGACGGCCGTCCAGGCATAGAAGATCAGCACGGCGTGAAAGTGCGAATGGCCCATGTCGAGCAGCCGGTGGTGCAGGTGCTTGCGGTCGGCGCTGAACGGGGACTTGCCCGCGCGCAGGCGTCGCAGCACCGCGAGCCCGAAGTCGAGAAGCGGCACGATGAGCACTGCAAAGGGCAGCAACAGCGGGATGAACGCGGGCACCAGTTGGCTGCGGTCGATGCCGGGGTCGATTTGGCCGGTCACCGAGATCGTCGAGACCGCCATGAGCATGCCGACGACCAGGGCTCCCCCATCGCCCATGAAGATCTTCGCGGGGTGCCAGTTGAAGGGCAAGAAGCCAGCAGTCGCACCGAGAAGCACAGCCATGACCAGCGAAGCAAGGTTGAAGGCGGTCTGTGCAGTATCGATCGAGAGCAAGTAGCTGTAGATGAAGAACACCGTGCCGGCGATGATCGTGACACCCGCCACGAGGCCGTCTAGACCGTCGATGAAGTTCACGGCGTTCATCACCAGCACGACAGCGAGCACCGTAATGACGAGAGACATCGTCGGCGACAAAATCGTGATGCCCGAGTTCGGGCCAATCGGTAGCGACGTGATCTGCAGGCTTGACCAGGCGAGAAAACCGGCGACGAGTAACTGGGCGGCGAGCTTCGTCATCCAGTCGAGGTCATAGAGGTCGTCGATGACTCCGACGCCGAGCATGAGAATCGCCGCCGCCACGATCGCGATGATCGGAAACGGGTCGGCGAAGACGAGATCGAACCAACTGATCTGCGAGGCGATCGCGAGGGCAACCACGATGCCGATGACGATCGCGATGCCGCCGAGGCGCGGCGTCGGCGTGGTGTGCACATCGCGCTCACGGATGCCCGGGTAGAGCTTGAAGCGATGACTCAGCCGCAGCACCCCCCACGAGGCGCCGAAGCTCACGAGCCCTGAGATGAGGGCGACGAGCAGGTAGAAGGTCACGACACCAGCTCGGCGCCGACGACACGAATGATCTCGTCGTCGGAGATCACACCGTGGCGCACGATGCGCAGTTTGCCCTCGGGCAAGTGCAAGCTCGTGGCGTCGACGATCGTGGAGCCGGGGTCTGATCCGGCGGGCTGTTCGCCGTCGGGGTAGACGCCGACGGCACCACCGTCGAGGTACACGCTCACCCGGTCTCCGAGCATCGCGAGCGCGTCAGCCGCGGTGCGGGCGGCGGGCATCCCGCTGATATTGGCACTCGAGACGGCGAGCGGGCCGGTGTCGGCGAG
>JBBRWT010000033.1:0-17378 GCA_038249035.1 Actinomycetales bacterium | reverse complement strand
GGCGCGTTCACGTAGAACGGCTGCGCTTCTTCTTCTCGGGATGCTGAACCGCGCGTGGCGTACCGCACGTGCCCCAGGCCCATGGTGCCCAGCAGGCTGCGCATGTCGCGCGTGCGGTAGGCCTCGCGCACTTGCCCCTTGGCCTTTGCCATGTGCAGTACGCGGCCCTCGGCGGTAGCGATTCCGGTGGAGTCTTGGCCGCGATGCTGCAGCAACGCTAGAGCGTCATACACCTGTTGGTTGACGGGACTCGACGAGACGATGCCGACGATGCCGCACATGCGGGGCGCGCTCCAGACCCTAAGGTTGACGGTGACGAGGGCCAGTCTGCCAGACCGCGGAACGGATGAACGAATGACGAATTCTTACGCCGCTGCCGGAGTCGACACCGCCGCCGGCGACCGCGCCGTCGAACTCATGAAGGCCTCGGTCGCGGCCACTCATGGTGCCGAGGTACTCGGTGGGGTGGGCGGCTTCGCTGGACTGTTCGACGCCACCGCGTTGCTCGGCTACCGCCGCCCACTACTGGCAACGAGCACCGACGGAGTCGGCACGAAGGTCGCGATCGCGCAGGCCCTCGATATTCACGACACGATCGGGCAAGACCTCGTGGCGATGGTCGTCGATGACATCGTCGTCGTCGGCGCGAAGCCGCTATTCATGACCGACTACATCGCGTGCGGCAAGGTGCACCCGCAGCGCATCGCCGACATCGTGCGCGGCATCGCTGAGGCGTGCGCGGCCACGGGCACGGCCCTCGTCGGCGGCGAAACCGCCGAACACCCCGGCCTGCTCGGCCCCGACGACTATGACGTCGCGGGCGCCGCGGTAGGCGTCGTCGAAGCCGACGAGGTGCTCGGGCCCGAGCGCGTTCACAACGGCGACGTCGTCGTCGCGATGGCGTCGAGCGGGTTACACAGCAACGGCTTCTCGCTGGTGCGCCACATTCTCGCCGAGCGCAAGATCGGCTACCACGACGAGCTGCCCGAGTTCGGTGGCGTCGTCGGCAAGGCCCTGCTCGAACCGACCGCGCTCTACACCGCTGCGTTGCTTGACGTCATCGCCGAGTTGCCGGGTGCCATCCATGCCTTGAGCCACGTGACCGGCGGGGGCATTGCGGCAAACCTGGCGCGCGTGCTACCCGTCGGCAGCTGGGTCGAGGTCGACCGCGGCAGCTGGAGCCCGCCGAGCGTGTTCCGCGTGCTCGCCGACCTCGCTGGCGACACGCTCGAATCGACCGAGGGCACCTGGAACTTAGGGCTCGGGATGCTCGCCGTCGTTGCCCACGACAGCGCGAGCAGCGTCATCCGCGCGCTCGAAAGCCGCCGTGTCGCGGCGTGGGTCGCAGGACGCGTGTCAACGACTGCGCACGATCTGCAGGGGTTCGAGCAGGGGGCGAAAGGCGTGAACGGTGGAGCGGTCAAGCTCGTCGGGGCGTTTGCGACGGTTTAGAACTTACGCGGTCTGAGCCGCTGAGCCCTCTTCTTCGTCGAGATCGTCGTCGTCGACAAGATCAGCCCATTTGTCGACGTATTCGTTCTCGTGTGCCGCCGCCGCGAGCTCGCGCTCGAGCGCCGTCAAGTTGGTGTCAGGGGTGTAGTACTTGAGTTCCCGTGCCACCTTGGTGTGCTTTGCTTTTTGTCGGCCGCGCCCCATGCGTGACCCCCTCACAGTGTGTAGTCGGGTGAGCTAGGGAGAACCCCAGAATGCCGAGTCGGGACGGTAGAAAAACTGTGCGGAAGCTTAGCACGCACCCTCTGCTCGGCGACCCGGCTCGCCCTCGGAACATCCCCTCGCACACAGTACTCTTGGCCAGGTGACCCCTCCCGACTTGACGACATCGTGTGTCGTCATCGGAGCGGGTCAGGCGGGCCTTTCAGTGGCCTTTTACCTGCGGCGCCTGGGTCTTGAAGCGGGTCAAGAGTTCGTACTGTTGGATCGCGGTCCGGGTACGGGCGGGGCCTGGCAGTTTCGGTGGGAGGCGTTGCGCCTCGGCTCGGCCCACCGCGTCAACGACCTGCCGGGAATGGACGAGTTGGGCTTGAGCTTCTCGACCGCCGACCACCATGCTCCAGCGCGCGATGTGGTCGCCGACTACTACCGCCAGTATGAAGAGCACTACGGTCTGCAGGTCGTGCGGCCGGCGGCCGTCACTCAGGTCGAAGATCTCGGGCGCGATCTGCTCGTGCGCTTCACGACCGAGAACGGGCCGCTAGAACTCGGCGCGTCGACGGTCGTCAACGCCACCGGCACGTGGGGCTCGCCGTTCATGCCGTACTACCCGGGGGTGCGCGATTTCACGGGCCAGCACGTGCACACGTCTGACTACGCTGTTGCTGAGCAGTACGCGGGTAAAGACGTGGTCGTCGTGGGCGCGGGCACGAGCGCGATCGGGTTCATTCTCGAACTTGAGCTTCACGCGGCCAGCATCACGTGGGCCACTCGCCGCGCACCCGAGTTTCTTGATGAGGTCGACCTCAACCTTGAGGCGGCCGAGAGGGCCGTCGCGCTGCAAGACGATGCCGCGCGCGCCGGCCGCGCCCTGCCGAGCATCGTGTCGGGAACAGGCGTGCCTCGTACGCGGCGCATCCAGGCCGCGCTCGATCGGGGGGTTCTCGACTTTCGCCCCATGTTTGACCGCGTTGAACCGGATGCCGTGGTCTGGGAAGACGGCACGCGCCAGCACGCCGATGCGATCATCTGGGCGACGGGGTTTCGCCCCGAGTTACGCCACCTTGCCCCGCTCAAACTGCGAGAGAAAGAGGGGGGAGTCTCGGTCGCGAGCCATCACTCAGCGCGCGACCCGCGCATCTTCTTCGCGGGCTATGGTCCGGCGGCGTCGACGACCGGCGCCAACCGCGCGGGCCGCAACATCGCGCGGCAGGTTGTGGCGGCGTTGAGCAAGATGGGGCGCTGAGCAAGATGGGGCGTTGAGCGTGGACCTTTCGACGATCATCGTGATGACCGCGGCGGTGCTCGGCGTGCTGCTGCTCGTGCTCGCGGTCATCTCCACGTTCGTGTTGGTGCCGGCCGTGCGACGCACTCTCGCAGAGCGGTCCGCACAGAGCTCAGAAGCCGCACAGAGCTCAGAATCGGCACAGAGCTCAGAATCGGCACAGAGCTCAGAAGCCGACGTCGACGGTGCGAGCACCCACGCGCAACCCGCGGACGGCGACGGAGCCGAGCCCGCGCAAAGGTGACGTGGCGATGGTGCCGGCAGCAGCATCCGGTGTCAGTCCAAGCGCAGCCGTGAGCACGGCGACCGACGCAGCGGCCGACCAGGCCTGCGGGCGGCAGGCAGCCGGGTACGGAACGGGACGCGTCACCTCGGTGAGCGGGTCACCCGAGTGCAGCTCGGGCATTCGGTAGTCGAAGCCCTCGGCGGCGCGCAGCAGGCCAAGCGCGAGTGAGGTCGCGACCTCGTCGTGCCCATCGCGCGCAAGGCCGAGTATTGCGATCGCGGTGTCATGCGTCCAGACCGATCCGCCGTGGTAGCTCAGCGGCCAATAGCCGTCAGAGTCTGTCGACATCGTGCGTAGTCCGTAGCCCGAGTCGAGTTCGGGCGAGCCGAGGCGTGAGGCGACGAGCGCCGACTGTTCGGCGTCGAGCAGTCCTGTGCCGAGCAGGTGCCCGATGTTGCTCGTCACGGTATCGACGGGGCGTTTCTGCATGTCGAGCGCGATAGCCGGGTAGGGGCCGAGAGCGCCGCACCGTGCGGGATCGGTGATCCAGAATCGCTCGTGGAAGGCCGTGCGCAGGCGAGTTGCCCAGTCGCGCCACTGTTCGGCTCCGGGCCGCCCGAAGGCCTCGAGCAGATCGGCGGCACCCATGGCGGCTTGGTAGGCGTAAGCCTGTACTTCGCAGAGGGCGATCGGCCCTTCGGCGAGCGAGCCGTCGCGCCACTGCACGCTGTCGCCTGAGTCTTTCCAGCCCTGGTTGGCGAGCCCGTGGCCGCCGCGATCGATGTATTCGAGCAGGCCGTCGCCGTCGGCGTCGCCGAAGTCGCGCATCCAGTTCAGCGCGGCTTCGAGGTTCGGCAGCAGCGCGCGCACCTCGTCGTCAGGCAATCCCCATTTCCACGCGTCGTGCAAGAGACAGATCCAGAGCGGGGTTGCGTCGACGGTGCCGTAGTAGAGCGGGGGCAGCGTGATGCTGTCGTCGATCACGAGAGATTCACGCCGCATCTCGTGCATGATCTTGCCGGGCTCTTCGGCGTCGGCGGGATTGTCATTCACGCCCTGCAACCCAGCGAGTACTCGCAGTGTGCTGCTGGCTAGGTCGGTGCCGAGCGGCAACATGAAGCGCGCTGCCCACAGTGAATCGCGGCCAAACAGAGTCAAAAACCAGGGGGCACCCGCCGCGAGAAAAGTGAGATCAGGATGCTGTGCCGAGGTCATGCGCAGCGCGTCTAGGTCGTCGAGCGCGCGGTCGACCCACCGCGTGATGCGCTGGTCGTTGGCGTACACCTCGGGGTGACTCCACGGAACGAGACGCGTGTCGCCGCGCACTACCCCGATCTCGTCGTCGGCGTCGAGTCGCCACGAGACGCTCGCCGTTCCACCAGGCGCGATGTCGAGCGTGGCACTGAGACGTAACCCCGTCGTCGTGCGCTCGATCGTCAGTTCTGGTGAGCTCAGGCGTGCGGAAACGTGTTCTCCGCTCCAGACCGCGGCCGTACCCCCCGCGGTGCGCTCCACGACAATCCCGGCAACCGCGTGCTCAGCGATGGCCAGGGTGGCTGTGCCCATCTTGACGTCATCCATGCTCGTGGCGTCGAGGTCGAGCTCGATCACGACGGGCGCAGTGAGAGCATGCTCGTGGCGGTTGCGCACCGTCAGCCGGTCAGTGAGTCCGCGCGCGTCAGCCGTGCGTTCGAGGGTGAGTCGCACCTCGGGGTCGGGCGTGTGGTCGTCGAGGTGTCGCAACAGCGAATCGATGCGTACGTGATCTGCACCTTGCGTTCCTGTCGAGAGGTGTTCAGCATCCTGATCGCCGACACTAAAGCGCAGGCCGCTCACGAGGCGCACGTCACTCACGTAAATGCCGTGAATGGGCACATCACCCATGGTTCCGCGCGGCGTGGACCAGGCTTGCGTGGGGGCGCGCACGACGACGAGCTCTCCGTTCAACAACGGTTGGAATGATGCGCTCACGGTGGTCGGCCTCCCGGTTTTTTCTGACGTTGCGGCGCCATGGGGGTTGACACCGGCGTCGTCGTCGGCAACACTACCGAATAATTTGATCGATCAAAAAGATCGCATCAAAACTTCTGCACGGCGCAAGGCCGTGGCAGAGGCGACCACCAAAGGGGGCGGTAATGGCGCGCATGCCCACCGTCGACGATGTCGCTTTGGCCGCGCAAGTCTCGCGCCAGACCGTTTCGAACGTCATCAACGCCCCCGAGATCGTGCGCGAGCAGACCCGCCAGCGCGTGCAAGAGGCGATCGATCGCCTCGGCTATCGATCCAACGCCTCGGCGCGCCGGTTGCGCACTCGCAAGTCATCGACGATCGGTTTGCGCCTCGACCCACTGCGTGACGGTATCTCGGGCGCTGTGCTCGACCGGTTCGTACACAAGCTCGCCGAGCAAGCCGCCGCGCGCGATCTACGAGTGATGATCTTCACGGCGACTGGTCCAGAAGATGAACTCGCGCACATTCGCCGCCTGCGCGACGGATCCGACATCGATGCGTTCATTCTCATCGCCACGTTCCACGGCGACCCCCGTATTGCGTGGCTGTTGGAGCACGACGTGCCTTTCGTCTCGTTCGGGCGGCCGTGGGGCGCCGCGCTCGACGACCCGCGCCATCGCTGGGTGGATGTCGACGGTCGAGCGGGCGTTCGGGATGCAACCGCGCAATTGCTCGCGGCCGGGTGCGGCACTGTTGCTTACATCGGCTGGCCGAGCCCCTCGGGCACGGGTGACGAGCGTCGCGCGGGCTGGGAGGAAGCCTGCGGTCTCGCGGCCGACGATCGGATCCGGTACCAGGTCACTACCGAAGACGGTGTCGATCAGGGGGCCATCTCGGCCCGGCATCTGCTCGCCATGTCTGTGCCGCCTGACGCGATCGTGTGTGCGAGCGATTCGCTCGCACTCGGCGCGTCGATGGCGGCGACCGAAGGCGGCCGCGGCGACGTGGCCATCGTCGGATTCGACAACACGCCCGTCGCTGCGGCGGTCGGTTTGTCGAGCATCGACCAGCCGCTCGACGACGTCGTGGCGGCTGCACTCACACTGCTGTTCGGGCCGGAAGGCGACACTGTTCTGCCGAATCCGCTCAGCAACGAGGAGCCGACGAGTCGGCTCCTCGTGCCTCGACTTGTTGAACGCCGGTCAACCCACCGCGCGCTCGGCGAGACCACCGGTGCCAGAGGCCCCGGCAATCACTGATCGAAAGGAAACATCGTGAGGACATCACAATGGAGCGCTGCGGTTATAGCCGCAGGGCTCGTCGTCACTCTATCCGCGTGTGCGCCCACCAGCGATACCGGAACCACGGAGGGCGGGCTAGATCTGACCATGCTCATCGGCTCGAGCGGCGACGCTGAGACGACCGCGGTGCAGGCCGCTGCCGACGCCTGGGCGACCGAGACCGGAAACACGGTCGAGGTCATTGCCGCGAGCGACCTCGTGCAGCAGCTTGGCCAGGGCTTCTCGGGCAACAATCCGCCCGACCTGTTCTACATGCCGTGGGACCAGTTCCAGACCTACGCGGCGCAGGGGTTCCTTGAGCCCTACGCCGAAGATCTCTCGAACGCTGGCGACTTCTTGCCGGCCCTGCGCGACCAGTTCAGCTTCGACGGTCAGTTCTACTGCGCGCCGAAAGACTTCTCGACACTGGGTCTGCAAATCAACCTTGACGCGTGGGAGGCCGCTGGCCTTACCGATGCCGACGTGCCCACGACGTGGGACCAGCTCGCAACGGTCGCGGCCGCGCTGACGACGCCCGAACAGGTCGGGCTGTCAATGGGTCGTGAGTACACCCGAGTGGGTGTCTTCATGGATCAGGCGGGCGGCGCACTCGTTGACGGCGACACAATCGTCGCTGACAGCGCCGAGAACGCGGAGGGCCTGGCGTATCTGCAGGGCCTCATCGCAGCCGGCTCGTTGAAGTTCCCGCAGGAGCTTGAGGCAGGCTGGGGTGGCGAAGCCTTCGGTTTGGGCAAGGCCGCGATGGTCATCGAAGGACCGTGGATCAATGGGGCAATGAGGAACGACTTCCCCGACCGCAGGTTCATCTCGGTTGAGCTGCCCGCTGGCCCCGCAGGGCCGTCGACCTTCGCGTTCAGCAACTGCTGGGGAATGCCGGTCGGCTCTGAGACGCGCGATGCGACGCTGAGCCTCATCGAGTTTCTCACGAGCGATGAGCAGCAGCTCGCGTTCGCTGATGCATTTGGTGTGATCCCGTCGACCGAGGCTGGTTCGGCATCGTATGCAGAGCAGTTCCCCGAGAACGCGGCTTTCGTGGCTGGAGTCGCTTCGGCGACGAGTCCCGTCGCGTTCCAGGGAGCCTCAGCCGCAGTTGCCGACTTCAACACGCAGCTCGAGCAGATCGGTAGCGCAGACCCGTCTGCCCTACTGGCGTCGTTCCAGGCGAACCTGCAGGCGGCGTTTGACGAGGCGAACGGATAACCACTGTGGCCATCAATGCCGCAGTACGGCCTCGTCGCGGCGGAGGAATCCGCCGCGGCGCGGCCCGCTCCGGGTGGCTGTTCATCGCCCCCTCGGTTCTGATCACCCTCTTGTTCTTGGTGATTCCAATCGCGCTCGCCCTCTGGGTGAGCTTCAGCGACTGGAACGGTTTTCAGTCGCCCCTCAACCCTCGCGTCAACTTCGTCGGCCTTGAGAATTACGCTGCGATAACGGTCGATGACGGCCTCGACCAGCGCAACTTCGGTATAGCGGTGCGCAACAACCTGTACTACGTCGTGTTCGTCGTGCCGCTGCAGACGATCATCGCCCTGTTGCTCGCCGTGCAGGTCAACCGCGCGGCGCTGCGCGGCAAGGGCTTCTTCCGCACAGCGTTCTACTTTCCGTCGGTCACAAGCACCGTTGCCATCGTCATCGTCTTCCAGTTTCTGTTCACCTCATCCGGTGCGGTGAACGCAGTGATCGGTGCCTTTGGCATCGATGGCCCCGACTGGTTCAACGACTCCACCGGCATCATTCACGGCCTGCTCTCGGCCTTCGGGGTGACCGCACCGACGTCGGGCCTTATTGCCGAGCCGGGCTTCCTGGGAATCTCGGGGTGGCAGTGGCTCGCGGGGCCCTCGGTCGCGATGAGCTCGCTCATCATGCTCGCGATCTTCACGACCTCGGGCACGTTCATGCTGCTGTTCCTTGCCGCTCTGCAAGCCATCGGCAGCGAGATCGACGAGGCCTCGCTCATGGATGGTGCCGGGCCGGTGCGCAAGTTCTTCTCGATCACCCTGCCTATGCTGCGGCCCACTCTTTTCACGGTGCTGACACTCGGACTCATCGGCTCCTGGCAAGTGTTCGACCAGATTTATATCCTCGGCGGCACCTCCGCTGGCGGCACGATCTCGACGCCCGCCTTTCTCGCTTACCGGTCGTCGTTCGTCGACCTGCAGTGGGGGCAGGGCGCGGCGATCGCGTTCATCCTGTTCATCTTCATTATCTTGCTGACGCTCTTGCAACGGTGGCTGCTCGCCGAGCGCAGCCCGCGGCGATTGCTGAAGCGGCCGGTAGATCAGCCGGTAGAAATCCAAAAGGCGATTGAGGGAGGGATACTGTGACCGCTATATCCCCGCCACGTGATCGTGGCGATTCCGCCGGTGACGACGCTCCACGATCATTCAAGCGGCGCAAACGCATCGGCACCCGAGCGCGCTCTGGTCTGCTCGTCGGGTATCTCATCCTCATCGGGCTCGCGCTCATCTACATTTACCCGTTCATCATCTCGATCGCCGCCTCGTTCAAGACCGACTCCGAGGCGACGCAGGACGCTCTGAGTTTGATTCCGCAGACCGTCACCTTTGCGGCCTACGAGCGACTGTTCGGCGACGTGCCCTTCCCCCTGTGGGCGGGCAACACTCTGATGATCTCCACGATCGTCACGGTGGGCCGAGTGTTCTTCGATTCGCTGGCCGGGTACGCGCTCTCACGACTGAAGTTTCGGGGGCGCGCTTTCGTCTTCGCGGCGTTTATCGGCATCCTGTCGGTGCCGGGCGTGGTGTTGCTCATTCCTCGATTCCTCATCCTGCAGCAGCTGGGGCTGTACGACACGTACGGCGGCATGATCATCCCGCTGCTATCGACGGCGGCCGGGGTGTTCATCATGAAGCAGTTCTTCGACTCGATTCCGGTGAGTATTGAAGAAGCCGCCCGCATCGATGGGGCGGGCACCTTTCGCACCTTCTGGACGATCGTGCTGCCCATGGCGCGACCCGCCCTGGTGACGCTGTTCATCCTGAGCTTTCAGGGCTCGTGGAACGAACTCGGGCACTTCATCGTGTCGCGGCAGAGCCCCGAGCTCAACACGCTCACGACCGGTGTCGCCTCACTCGTCTCGGGGCAGTTGGGCTCGGGCAACCAGTTCCCGCTGCAGCTTGCCGCCGCAGTGCTCATGACGATCCCGGTTGCCGTGCTGTTCTTCATCTTCCAGCGGAAGATTATGAACACGACCGAGGGGGGCGAAAAGGGTTAGCTGCTCTCGCCCGGCAGCTCGAGCATCACGATACGCCCGGTGTCGACGCGCTCGGCCAGGGTCTCGTCAGCGCTCGCTATCGCCACGGCGATGCGGGTGCCGTCGGGGTGCACGGCGCAGTCGTAGACGCCGAGCGGGCCAGCACCCGGACCGTCAGCGATGGGCTCAGGGCGATAGATGACGCGCGGCGGCAGGGCTACGAGTTTGGCAGCAAAGGCCAGCGCCACGTAGACGGTGCCGTCGGGAGCGATCGAGAGCCCGTCGGGTCCACTCCCAGGTGGTAGCTCTGCGCGCAGTGTGAGCTCGTTGTCATGTGACAACGAGCTCACACGATCGGCAAAGGTCTCGGCCACCAGCAGGGCACCGTTTGCATCGCGCTCGCAACCGTTCGGGAAGACGAACGTGGATGCCGTGAGCGACGCCGTGCCGTCGGGGGCGATCCGCACGAGAGGCGATGGCCTCGGCTCATCGCGTTCGGGGTCAAAACCGTACCCCCCCACCCACGCGGTGCCGTCGGGATCGACGTGCATGTCGTTCGCGGAATAAGTCATGAGCTCGGCAAGCTCGGCGTGCACCGACACTGCATCAGACCCCTCCGCCACGCGCAGCACCCTGCGCTCGAGACAGTCGACGACGAGTAGCGAGCCGTCGGGCAACCACCCGAGCCCACCGGGCATGATCGGGCCGCCACCAGCGGCGTCGATGACGGTCTCGACCCGGCTGCCCGGCATATCCGGACTCCACCGCATCACGCGCGAGCGAAACATGTCACTGAACCAGAGAGCGCCGTTGTGCCAGCGCAGCGCCTCGGGAAATCCGAGGCCCTCGAGCATCAGCGGTGCTGCGGCGATTGGGTCGTCGGGCATCCGTTCTCCTAGAACGTCATGGTGAGGCCGCCGTCGACGGTCAGCACCTGGCCGGTCGTGTAGGTGTTCTCGCGCGACGAGAGAAAGTCGACGGCCGGGGCGATCTCAGCGGGCAGTGCCGCGCGGCCAAGCGGCAACCTACCGCTCAACATGTACTGCTGCTGGAATGCATCGGTGTCGGTCTCGTCCGTGCCGTCGGGCATAAGGCTCATGCGGGTGCGCACGAAGCCGGGAGCGACCGCATTCGCGAGCACGCCATGAGGTGCGAGATCGAGCGCGGCTGAGCGAGTGGCTGCCTCGAGGCCGGCCTTCGAGACGTCGTAGGCCAGACACCCGGGCTGAGCCTGTCGAGCGTGAACGCTCGTGATTGTCACGATTCGCCCAAAGCCCTGCGCCACCATGCCGGGCGTGAGGATGCGCATGAGGTCGAGCGGGGCATCCAGATTCACGGCCCACACCGCGCGCCAGTCATCGAAGCCGCTCGTGTGAATCGAACCCTGGCGAAAGATGCCGGCCACGCTGACGAGTACGTCGACGCCGCCCAGCCGCTCGGTTGCGATCGCCGTTCCGCGCGCGCGTGAGTCGGGGTCGGCAAGGTCAGTGATCACGACATCCATGCCGTCTTCACGATCGAGGCCGATGACGTGGTCGCCACGTGCGCGCAAGCGGTCGGCAATGGCAGCGCCAATCCCGTTGGCGGCGCCGGTCACGATGGTGCGCAGGTCAGTCATGAGGCCTCCGGGGTGATAGATGCCCAGCGCACGCTCAGCGACACATCCCATTCGAGCGTGCCGCCGGGCGCGAGTCGCACGAGCGAGGCGTCGAGCGCGGTACCAGCGCCGTGCGGGGTCGACGTGGGCTCGATGCCGAGGGCGACGACGTCGCCGTTCCAGGGGTGCTCGGTCGAGACGCCGAGCTCCTCCCAGAGTAGCGCGTGGGGCAGGGCGGAGCCCCGCCACTCAACGACTGCTTCGACGTGCGGGCCGCGCACTGCGACGAGCTGCGGTCGCACGTCAGCGAGCCCCGTGACGCGGGCTGGGGTGCGTTCGTCGATCGTGGTCCAGCGCTCGGCGGGGTCACCTGGCCAGGGCAACGGGTCGCCGTCGGGCAGGCCCGCATAGTCGAGCGGACGCAGCAGGGTGCCAGGCGGCACGGTGAGCTCAAGGGGCCCGCCGAGTACGTCTCCGCCTAGAATCAAGTGTTCGGCGATCACGAGCACGCGCGTTTCGTCGCCCGCGTTGCGCACGCGCGTAGTGACCGCGGCGCCGTTGTCGGTGAGGTGCCAGTCCCGTTCGGCGCGCAGCCCCGCGCGGTCGGTCCACTCAAGGCTCACAGTGTCTGCGGTGCACCCCCGTTCAACCCACGGAGCCTGCGAGGCGACGCCGTGAAACCCCTCGGCAATGGCGGCGTCAGAGTTCGGTTGGCCCGCGGTCGGAAAACACAGCTGCCACCCACCGCGCCAGCGCTCGACCCAGTGCTGCTCTGACTCGGCGGGCATGGGCGCCGGAACCACCGACCCTGCCCACGGCGTGGCCGCCAAAACCGGACGACCGTCCACGAGCAAGTCGAGCAACACGCCGCCCTCGTTGGGCAACACCCTCGCGCTGATGCCGCCGCGCTCGAGGTGAACGGCCGCCGGCGCGGTCATCCGAGGCCCCGAGGCGAGACGTTAGGTCGTGACCGCGCCATCGCGCTGCTCGCTCAGCGCTTTGATGAGCGCGTTCTTGCCGTCGAGCACGACGTGCAGCATGGCGTCGGCGGCTTTCTCGCCGTTGCCGCCATTGATCGCTTGAAATACCGCGGCGTGGGTTTCTGCGTCTTCGCGAAAGACCTCGTCGCTTGCAGCCGTGGCCTGCTGCACATTGAACGACGCGTACATGAAGTCGGCCACGACGCTGCCGAACTGACGTAGTAGCACGTTGTGCGAGGCCGCGTAGACAGCCAGGTGAAACTCGACGTCGGCGTGCGCGTAGCCCTCGCGATTTGTCGCATTGGCGACCATGTCGTGCAGTGCGTCGTCCATGCGGCGCAGATCGTCCATGGATGCTCGGCCTGCGGCCAGCCGGGCCGCCGCGGGTTCCATGATCTGCCGCACCTCAACGAGGTTGCGCATGATCTCGTCGCCGCGCCCGACCTCACTGTGCCAGCGCAGGATGTCGCTGTCGAAGACATTCCAGTTTTCGGGCTGTCGCACCCGAGTGCCAATCTTCTGTCGAATGTCGACGAGGCCTTTTGCCGCGAGCACCCGCATTCCCTCACGAACCGAGGTGCGCGAGACTCCAAAGTGCTCGGTGAGCTCGGCTTCGCGAGGCAGTAGGTCGCCGGGCGCATACTCGCCGCCGATGATCTGGCGCCCCACGCCGTCGATAACGCGGGCCTGCAGGCCGCGCATCGAGTAGCCCGCGCCACGATCGGCGTCAGCGGCGAACTCTGCCATGCGCGAGCCTCTCTGTGCCTAGACGACTTCACTCACCCTATGGGGCACCTCGGGGCTCGTGTACACACGCTGGTGGTCAATCGAGATCTCGACGTGCCGCAAGTACGGCACCAAGCCGGCAAGGTCAACCTCGATGCCGAGCCCTGGAGCGTCGGGTGCGCGCACTTCGCCGTTCGCGTCGGGAATTATGTGGTTGCTGGAAATGGCGAGGGACACCGCCTTGGGCTCAACCGGGTACTCACAGATGCGGTGATCGGCGAGGCCCGCAAAGGGCTGCATCGAGGCCGACAGAGCGAGGTGGGAGGTGAAGGTGTGGTTAACGAAGGTGACGCCTTGACGAACCGCGTGGTCGGCGACGGCCTTCGAGGGCCCGATGCCTCCGATGCGCGCCGCATCCACTTGAATGAAGCGAACACCGCCGTAGTCGATGAGGTTCGTGGCCATGTGCATGGTGTGGGCACCTTCGCCTCCTGCGATGCCGACGGTGCGGGTGCGCGCCGCGAGAGCAGCGTGGGCCACGAACGCGTGGGGCACGAAGGGCTCTTCGAGCCAGGTAACGTGGGCCTTCTCGAGCGCGTCGAGCCGCGCAATCGCTGCGTCGATGTCGTCGCCCCAGATTTGACCGGCGTCGATGAGCAACTGCGCGTCATCACCGAGGCCTTCGCGCGCAGCGGCTACGTGATCGGCGTCAGCCTCTGCCGTGCCTGTGCCATAGCTGCCCCAGCCAAACTTCACCGCGCGGAATCCGTTGTGACGAGCGAGCCGAGCTCGGTCGAGGGTCTCTTGGGGGGTGTCGCCCATGAGCATTGAGGCGTACGGCAACTTGGCGTGATTCTCGGAGTATCCAAGCAGGCGCCACACGGGTTCGTCACGTACCCTGCCCATCAAATCCCACAGGGCAATTTCGATGCCCGACCAGGTGTGGCCGGCCTGCAAGAGATCCATGCTGTTACGCCCGACGAGCCGCGCGATGCGGTGAATGTCGTCGAGGCTATCGATCGCTTCTCCGATCACGGATGCCGCGACAGGCTGGCACACGCCGTGCGAGCGCGGGGTGACGAATGAGGCGATCGAGACTAGGGGCGATGCTTCGCATTCGCCCCACCCGATGTGGCCGTCGGCCACTACCCGCACGAGTAGAGCATCTTGGCTACCGTCGGCTTCAAGAGTGACTTCGGGCATCGAAGCGTAGAAGAAGTCGACAGAATCGATGATCATGGGTCGTGTGCCGCCTTCGCGCTGGTCAGGTGATGCGTTCTCCCGCGCGGGACTTGTGTGAAGCAGGGACCGCCTCTACGCGATGAGTTATTAGATCATACGTTACACCGTGCGCACGCTTCGTAGGTGATAACAATTGTGTACCCGCGCTTGCACTATTGGCCTCTAGGTATGATCTAATGATGCTACGAACGCGGCTTCGGTCGCGACGCTAAGAAACGGGACAATGATGTCGCAGACACTGACGAGCACGCCGACCACGGTCGCCGATGCTCTGCTGCCGCCCTCCCGTTCACGCCCCTCTCGACCTTCGGCGTGCTTCCCAGCCCGCCCGAAGCTCGCCGCCCCAACGACGACCCGGCGACGTGCCGACGTGGTGCGCGCGATCCCCCACCCGGCCGGGGCTACCCGGTCGAGCGCCGCAATCGGAAGGACACAGCAATGAAGAAACGACAGGCAGGGGCGCTCGCGCTCCTCACCGCGGGCGTCATGGTCGGCATGACCGCGTGCGCCCCGGCCACTCCGGCAGAGGGCGAGACCCGTGAGCTCCTCGTATGGGACAACGGACTTCTCGGCCGCCTTTTGGAAAACGGTGACCCCGACCTCGAGAACTCGTTCCTCGACCAAATGGCCGTGGCCTACGAAGAAGAGAACCCCGGCGTCGACGTGGTGGTTGTGCAGCAGGGAGGCGACTTCGTCACAGCGACCGCGCAGTTCCAGGCGGCCGCGATCGCGGGCACGGGTCCTGACATTCGCATTCAATTCGCCGGTAGCCCAACGACCAACTTCGCCGACTTCTTCGTCGACCTTGAACCGCTCCTCGGCGCAGAGGTGCTCGACAATCTCGCCGGTGTCAACGTCAACCGCGAAGGCTTCGACCCGAGCGGCCGACTTCTCGGCATGCCCTTCGGAGCCGGAAACCTCTTCACCGTTTTCCAGAACCACGAAGTACTCGCCGAGGCGGGCCTTGACCCGGCCAACCCCCCGGCCACGTGGGAAGAAATGATCGCTAACGGACAGCAGGTCGTTGACAACACGGACAAGAACGGATTCTGGCTCGCGAACCTTGAGGGGTTTGTGGGCGCGTGGATGGTCTCGGCGCTCGTCGGTGGCGAACTGGGTGAGTCGGCCTTCACCCGCATGGTGGCCGGAGACATTCCGGTGGACGACCCCGCCATGGTCAAGGCATACGAGACGTTCGCAGCGTGGGGCGCCAGCGGCCTCACGAACCCTGACGCCGGTCAGGTCTCGAACGGTGACTCAACCGCAGGGTTCGTGAACGGCAGCAGCGCGTACTACCTCGTGGGTACCTGGGAGAACCAGAACATGCTCGACGCGTTCGGTGAAGACGGCGTGAGCTCGTTCTTCATTCCCGTGCTTGAGGGTGCGGCATTCCCGAACATCGGTGCAGGTGGGCCTGAGATCGCGCTCTCGATCACCGAGGGCGCAGAAGACAAGGAGCTCGCCGCTGACTTCCTGAAGTTCCTTGCCCAGGCTGAGATTCAAGACCTGTGGGTCGAGCTCGATCAGCGCCAAGCCTCGAACCACGTGGACGGCGACTCGTCGAAGATCGAGAGCCCGTTGCTGCGGGCGCAGTTCGAAGAGCTCACGGGCGCCACCGATGGTGTCACCTTCGCCTTCGACAGCTTGATGCCTCAGGCAACGATCGACCTCTTCTATCGTGTGAATGCCAGCGTGTTCCTCGGCAACCTGACGCCGGAAGACGCTGTCGCTCAGCTCAAAGCGTCGTACGAGACGGAGATTGCAAACCAGTGACCTCTGCCACTCTCTCCTCGTCCGTGGGTGCCGCTTCGGCGGCGCCCACGGGCGGGGGCCCCCGCAGGCCCGGAAGCTTCCGCCGGCGTGACCGCATCATCGGTCTGCTCGCCGTGCTTCCGGCTTTTCTCGTGGTGGTCGGCTTTATGGCCTTCCCCGTCGCGTTCGCGCTCTACATCTCTTTCACGAGAACCAACGGGCTCACGTACGAGTGGCGATGGTTCGAGAACTACATCGCCCTGTTCAACGACCCGATCGTTCTGCAGGTCTTTCTGAACAACATCACCTTCCTCATCTCGGTTCCCCTCGTCATCTTCATCGCACTTCTGGTGTCGGTCTTGCTCTTCGAACGAGTACGCGGGTGGAAGTTTTTCCGGGTGATTTTCTTTCTTCCCAACGTGCTGTCCGTGGCCGTTATCGGGCTCATGTTTCGCAATGCCTTCGGCTTCAACGGCGCGGTCAATCAGGCTCTCGGGCTCTTCGGCGTCGAGCCGATTCAGTTCTTCACAAACGGCACCACGGCGATAGCCATCATCATTCTGGCCATCGTGTGGTCGGGGTTCGGCATCCAGTCGTTGTTGCTGCTTTCGGGGCTCACCTCCATCAACCCCGCTGTCTTCGAAGCCGCCGCCATCGATGGTGCTGGCTGGTGGAAGCGGCTGTGGTACATCACGCTGCCCAACATTCGTCGAGTGCTCGGCTTCGTGTTCATCATCAACGTGATCTACACGTTCTCGGCGCTGTTCGGGTTTGTGTTCGTCATGACAGCCGGCGGCCCCGGCTTTGACACCACGACGATCGACTACCTCGTGTATCTGCGCGCTTTCTCTGCCACCAACCTGGGGTCGGGTGCCGCACTTGCCGTGCTGATCTTCATCTTCATCGGCGTTCTCACGGTCATTCAGAACCGCGTTTTCGCTCTCGGAAAGGAGGACTAACCGTGGCCGAAGAAGACGTGATCATCAGCAAGCGCATCAGTTCGAGTTGGAGCCGATGGCCCATTTTCGGGGTACTCGTGCTCGTCGCGCTCACGATCGTGTACCCGCTCTACTTTGTGATCATCTCGTCGTTCCGCCCGAATGCGGACTACCTTCAAGACCCGTTCGGGTTGCCCGGCGTGTGGTCTCTCGAGAATTACGCCAGCCTGATCAACACCTACGGCGTCGGTCAAGCGTTCATGAACAGCATGTTCGTGAGCATCACGTCGGTCGTCTGCATCCTCATCTTGGCGTCATTGGCCGGGTATGCGCTCGCGAAGCTCCCTGTTCCGGGCAAGAAGCAGATGACAGCCATCTTCGTCTCCGTCATGCTGATTCCCGGCCCCGTGCTGATCATTCCCATCTACCTCATGCTGGCGAGGCTGGGGCTGGTGAACACGTTCGCGGGCCTCATCCTCGTCTACATTGCAACAGG
>JBBRWT010000032.1:0-17500 GCA_038249035.1 Actinomycetales bacterium | reverse complement strand
CACTGTCATGATGTAGCCATCCTCGCATCCTGACCGATCGGTCTGTTTCGGGGTGCGCGCCCACCGTGCGCTGTGTGAACACTCAGCGAGCGCTGGGATGCTGTCCAGCGCACTGTTGCGGCTACCTCCCTCACGTTTGTCGCCATCCCACCGCCATCCCACCGCCACCACATCGCCACCTCGGGCCACCGCCCGCCGTCTTGACCGGAGTTTTACCTTGCACCTTCTCTCGGTGTTCAGCCTGCGCAATCGTGCGCTTATTGCCCTCATCACGATCGTGGTCGGTATCTTTGGCGCGCTCGCGCTGACGAGTCTCAAGCAAGAGCTCATTCCCACAATCACTGCCTCACAGATCGTCATTGTGACGCAGTACCCGGGCGCCGCCCCCGAGATTGTCGAGCAAGACGTCTCGACGCCCATCGAGACGGCGATTCAGGGTGTGAGCGGCCTTGACGGATCAAGCGCCACCTCGAACACCGGCTTCTCGGTTGTGTCGGCATCGTTCGCTTTCGGAACCGATATCGTGCGCGCCGAGCAACGCGTGCAGCTCGCGGTCAACCGCCTCAACCTGCCGACCGATGTCGAGCCGCAGGTCATCACGGGCTCGATCGATGATTTCCCCGTGATTCAGATCGCCGTGACGAGCGACCTCAGCGCCGGTGACCTCGATGCCGCGCTCGAGGCGCAGGCCGTCACCGACCTCAACGACCTCTTGGGCGTGCGCGAGGTTACGGTGCAAGGGGCCGTTGGCGACCGCGTCGCGATCACCTCCAACACCGATGAGCTGGCTCAGGCCGGTTTGACCAACGCCGACATCACCGACGCTCTCGACGCATACGGAGTTCTGCTGCCCGCGGGCACCATCACCGAAGACGGGCGCACGCTCGTCGTGCTGTCGGGCGTGCGCATCTTGAGCGTCGATGAACTGGCAGCCCTGCCGCTGCTGGGTGCTGAGGGCGGCGCCACGACCATCGGAGACGTTGCCGAGGTCGCGGTCGCGAGCGACCCGGTGCAGAGCTACTCGCGCGTTAACGGAGAGCCCGCACTGACGCTCGGTGTCACCAAGACACCGGCCGGCAACACCGTCGAGGTCTCGCGATCGGTGCAAGCGGCGCTGCCCGCGATCGCCGACGCGATCGGCTCGAACACCGAGTTCACGATCGTGTTCGACCAGGCGCCGTTTATCGAGAAATCGATCGAGTCGCTTGCGGTCGAAGGCTTGCTCGGTCTCGTGTTCGCGGTCATCGTCATCCTCGTCTTTCTGCTCTCGATCCGCTCGACTCTGGTCACGGCGATCTCGATCCCCACGTCAGTGTTGCTGACCTTCATCGGCATGCAGGTGTCTGGCTACTCGCTCAACATCATCACGCTCGGCGCCCTGACGATCTCGATCGGCCGCGTCGTTGACGACTCGATCGTCGTCGTCGAGAACATCAAGCGCCACCTGGGTCTCGGCGAAGACAAGAAGACGGCCATCCTCGTCGGTGTTAAAGAGGTCGCGACCGCGATTACAGCATCGACTGTCACGACGATCGCTGTCTTCTTGCCTCTCGCACTCGTGGGCGACGTCACCGGCGAGCTCTTTCGACCGTTCGCGCTCACGACCGCCATCGCTCTGGCCGCCTCGCTCTTCGTTTCGCTCACGATCGTTCCCGTGCTCGCGTACTGGTTCATGCGCGCACCGAAGGTGCATGCAGGCGCTCACGCGGCCGAGTCAGCTACGCCGTTGTCGATCGAAGAAGAGTCAGCCGCCCCCACTCTCTTGCAGCGCGGATACCTACCCGTCATCCGTTGGAGCCTGAAGCGCCCTGTCGCGACGATGATGCTTGCTCTCATCATTCTGGGCGCGACCGGTGCGCTGTCGACCGGTTTGAAGACAAACTTCATTGGCGACTCGGGGCAGAACACCGTGACCGTCACGCAGTCGCTCGAGCGTGGCGCGAGCCTCGAGGCGCTAGATACCGCTGCGACGACCGTCGAGCAGGCTTTGCTCGACCTTGACGGCATCGTCACCGTGCAGGCGTCGATCGGCTCGGGTGCTGGCACCCTGGCGGCGATCTTCGGTGGCGGATCCGACATCAGGTTCTCCGTGACGACTGATCCCGACGTCGACCAGGTCGAACTGCAGGCGTCGATCCGCGACACGGTTGCCTCGCTGACCGATGTGGGTGAGGTTAGTGTGCAGGCGAGCGGCGGTCCGGGCTTTGGCTCGTCTGACATCGAAGTCGACATCAGCGCGGTCGGCAACGCTGACCTCACCGAGGCGACTGAGGCTGTCGTTGACGCGGCGCGCGCGCTCGACATCACCGCCGAGGCCACGAGTAATCTCTCTGACACCCAGCCCTACCTCGCGATTGAGGTCGATCGGGCACGTGCCGCCGAACTGGGGCTGAGCGAGGTCGCGGTGGGTGGCATCGTCACCGCTGCGATGTTCCCGGCCTCGGTCGGGTCAGTGGTCATCGACGAAAAGAACCTGTCGATCTTCCTGCCCAACGAGAATGCACCCACGACGGTTCAAGAGCTCAAGGACTTTCAGATTCCGACAGCGATTGGCCCGCAGCCGCTGAGCGAGCTTGCGGTCGTCGAACAGCGCGAAGGCCCGGCGAGCATCACGACGATCCGCGGAACCCGCAGCGCGACCGTCACGATCACTCCGTCGACCGACGACATTGGCTCTGCGTCAGCTGTGGTGCAGCAAGCGATCGATGACCTCACCTTGCCCGCGAGTGCAAGCGCCAGCCTCGGCGGAGTCACCGCTCAGCAGAGCGACGCGTTCTCGCAACTCGGCCTCGCGCTGCTTGCGGCGATCCTCATCGTGTACGTGGTCATGGTCGCGACCTTCAAGAGCCTGCGGCAGCCGTTGCTGTTGCTCATCTCGATCCCGTTCGCGGCGACCGGTGCCATCGCGCTGCAGTTGATCGCAGATATCCCTCTCGGGGTGCCATCGCTCATCGGTGTGCTCATGTTGATCGGCATCGTCGTGACAAACGCGATCGTGCTTGTTGACCTCATCAACCAATACCGCGAGCGTGGCATGCGCACGCGTGAGGCCATCATCGAGGGCGCGTCGCGTCGACTGCGCCCGATTCTCATGACGGCCTTGGCGACAATTTTCGCGCTACTGCCACTCGGCATTGGCATCACCGGCAGTGGCGGGTTCATCTCTCAACCGCTGGCGATCATCGTGATCGGCGGGCTCATCTCGTCAACGCTACTGACGCTCATCGTGTTGCCTGCCCTGTACTACCTGGTCGAAGGCGCGAAAGAGCGACGCGAAGACAAGCGTGCGGCGAAGGCTGCCGCGCTGAGCGCTGCCTAACAAGGCGTACCGCTGACGGTCGGGGTGTTGCTAGCGTGAGCACACCTCGACCGAAAGCGATTCGCGATGACCGCTCCAGCCTCTACTGACGCCGCTTCCACCGTTTCACCGGGCGTCTTCACGACGAGCACCGTTCAGCTAGCGCCGTACCGCATCCAATGGCTTGCCCGCCTCATGTACGGCAACCCCTTCGAGTTTCTCGTCATCGGCGTCATCATCGCGAATGCCGCGGCACTCGCCGTGCTCACCTATGCCGGTGTTGACCCAGCGGTCGCCGCTATCGCCATCACCATCGATCGCGCGGCCATCATCTTCTACACAGTCGAAGTAGTGCTGCGCGTCATCTCCTATGGCGCGAAACCTTGGATGTTCTTCCGCAATCCATGGAACGTTTTCGACTTTGTCATCGTCGCCCTCATCCCGTTCCTCAATGGTGCCACGGTCATCTTCCGACTTGTTCGACTGCTTCGCATCCTGCGCATCTTCCGATTCCTGCCCGAAGCCCGCATCCTGATGCTCTCGATGATCAAGTCGGTCGCACCCCTGGCCAGCCTCGGCGTGCTCATCGGGTTCCTCATGTTCATCTACGCCATGGCAGGCGTTTACCTCTTCGGCGCTCAGTCGCCCGAGCGCTGGGGCGACATTGGCACGGCCATGGTCACACTCACCGTCATGCTGACGCTCGAGAATTTTCCTGACTCTTTTCTCGGCGGCCTCGCCATCACGCCCTGGGCGCTCGTGTACTTCTTGAGTTACATGTTCTTCATCGTGTTCACGGTGCTCAACGTCCTCATCGGTATCGTGCTCACCGCAATGGATCAGGCGCGCGACGAGGTTACGGCCGATCGCACGGCGGAGGGTCTGCCGACTGCAACGGGCACGATCCGACTGTCCCACCACGAGTCTGCTGACGAGCACGAGCCTGCTGACGAGAACTGGGCTGCTGCCCCACACAGGGCTGCAAGCGACCACCTGGCTTCGACCCACCGCGAACTCGACGAGCTCAGCGCAGAGCTCGACGCGGCCGCAGTCGTAAGCACAGCATCCCCGGATCACATTCGGCGCTTGCGCGACGAAATCGCGCGCCTGCGCACCGGATAGTCCGGGCAGCTGGGTAGCTGGGTAGCTGGCTCGTGGGCCTAGGGCAGCTCGCGCTGCATGCAGAGGCTGAACTCGTCGCCCACGTAGGGCCCAAAGTTCGGAATAACCGTGTACCCGCGCCGCTCGTACAGGGCGATCGCGGCGCGGTGCTTCGGTCCGGTCTCTAACTGCAGGGTGTGGATGCCCTGCGCGCGCGCCGCCGCCTCGAGAGCGTCCATGACCGCGGTTGCGACGCCCTGTCCGCGCCCGTGTTCATCGACGAACAGCCGCTTGAGCTCGCCCGTGCCGTCGCCCCGATTCACGAGCGCTGCCATGCCGAGCACGCGGGCATCGGCATCGCGCGCGACGAATACGGTGACCCCTGGCTCGAGCAGCTCGTCGAGCGACAGCATGTAGCAACTGTCAGCCGGATACAGGCTCAAGGCGTAGGCGTCTCCGGCCCGCAACATGCGCTCAAGCTCAGGCTGGCGGGGGTCTTCGACGGTCACGTAGCTCACGATCCGCCCAGAATAGGGCAGGCGGGGAGTCTGTCGGGTACCCTTGAGAGTCGGCTAGAGGCGGGCGGGGTATCTCGCTAGTGCATTGTGTACGCCTCAGGGCCGGTACTCCCCGTCGTTCGACGGCAGGAGATCACCTCGAGATGTGACGGCCCCCAGTCGACGACTGCCTGGGATAACGGCGCGCGTGCGCCGACGATGCTTCTTGCACTACCCCAGAAAGAACCATGCCTCAGAAGAATTCGGGCGGCGCTTCGCGCGCGCCCCACACTGCTCGATCCGCCGCCCCGCGCGGCGCTGCTCCTGGCTCGCGCAGCCCCAAGCACCGCGGGCACCGCCCCGAAGACGCGTCAGCCGCTCCCGCCAAAAAGGCGCGCTGGAGCCGTGACGAGCGCGTCGATCGCGGCCACGCCCCCGAACGGTCGCGCCCCGAAACGACCAGCCGCGACGATCGCGGCAGTGCTTCGCGCCCGCAACGTGACGACCGTGGGTACCGTGTCGATGGCGGCCGGCCGCAGCGCGATGACCGCGGCGCAGCCCCGCGCGCGCAGCGCGACGACCGTGGTGTGGCCCCGCGGGCGCAGCGCGACGACCGCGGTGGTCGTTCGGCAGCCGACGACCGTGGCTACCGTGGCGCGGCCCCTCGTGCGCAGCGTGATGACCGCGGCTATCGCGGTGCCGGCGGTGCCGCGGGTCGCCCTGCACGCCCAAGCCGTGATGGTGACACCCGCGATGGTGCGCCTCGTACCGGCACCGGCCGCGCCACCCACCGCCCCGACTGGCGACCCAAGTCAGACTCGAACGTCAGCGACCGCTCCGCGCGTTCGTATGACCGTGACGCCCGCCCGGCTCGCTCATTTGATCGCGACGCGCGCCCGGCCCGCGACGACCGTGCGGCGCGTGACACGCGTCCGCAAGACCGACAGTTCTCGTCACCGCGCGGTGATTCGCGCCCAACGCGTCGCGACGATGACCGGCCTGTCGGTGCCGCAGACACGCGACGTCGTGACGACCGCCCCGCTCGCTCGTTCGATCGTGACGACCGCGCGCCTCGCTCGTTTGACCGTGACGACCGCGCGCCTCGCTCGTTCGATCGCGACGGACGCGACGGGCGTACCGACCGCGATGAGCGCCCCGTTCGTCGCGAGTCGAGCTTCTACCCCAGCCGCGACGCCAAGTCCGGGCCAGTTGACGACGTGGTGCTGGATCGCCTGACCGCTGACGCTGTGCTCGCGACTGATGTCGAGGGCATCACATTCACCGACCTCGGCCTCGGAGCCAACATTGTGCGCGAGCTCGAAGAGCAGGGCGCCATTGCACCCTTCCCGATTCAGGCAGCGACGATTCCCGACGTGCTCGCGGGCAAAGACGTGCTCGGTCGCGGTCGCACCGGATCCGGCAAGACCATTGCGTTCGGTGCCCCGCTGGTGGAGCGCCTCATGGAGAACGGCGGTGGCAAGAAGCGCCAGATGGGCCGCGCACCCCGCGCCCTCATCCTGGCTCCGACGCGCGAGCTGGCTCTGCAGATCGACCGCACGGTGCAACCCATCGCTCGTAGCGTTGGACTCTTCACGACGCAGATTTACGGCGGAGTTCCCCAGGGCCGTCAGGTGGGAGCCCTGCAACGTGGCGTCGACATCATCATCGGCACTCCGGGTCGCATGGAAGACCTCATTGAGCAGGGTCGCCTTGACCTGAGCCAGATCGAGATCGTCGTACTCGACGAGGCCGACCACATGTGTGAGCTCGGGTTTCTCGAGCCGGTGCAGCGCATTATTCGTCGCACGCGGCCGAACGGGCAACGACTGCTGTTCTCGGCCACGCTCGACTCGGGCGTCGCCAGCCTCGTCAGCGAGTTCCTCGAGAAGCCGGCCGTCTACGAGGTCGCGGGCGAAGACCAAGAGTCGTCGACTATCGACCACAAGGTGTTGCTCGTCGACCAGCGCGAGAAGCGCGGCATCATTGAGCAGCTCGCCTCGGGCAGCGGCAAGACGCTGATCTTCGCGCGCACGCGCGCGTTTGCTGAGGAGCTTGCTGACCAGCTCGACGACGCCGGCATCCCCGCCGTCAGCCTGCACGGTAACCTCAACCAGGCGCGCCGCACGCGCAACCTCGAAAAGCTTACGAGCGGTCGAGTGAATGTGCTGGTGGCGACGGATGTCGCGGCGCGGGGCATCCACGTCGATGATATCTCGCTCGTGGTACAGGCTGACGCGCCCGACGAGTACAAGACCTACCTGCACCGCTCAGGCCGCACCGGCCGCGCGGGCAAGGTCGGAACCGTCGTCACACTCATCACGCGCCAGCGCGCCCGTCGGTTCGACGAGCTGCTGGGCCGCGCCGAGATTGAGGCTGAGACCGTTGAGGTGCGCGTCGGCGACACGTACCTCGACCGACTGGCCGCGCTCTAGACGCGTCGGCAGTGCACGAACGGCCCGGCTCCCGCATCACGCGGTCGCCGGGCCGTTCGCATGCAGAAGAGTTCGCGGCTGAGCTGTTCGGGGGCCGAGTCGTGGGTGACTCAGGCCAGCGCGAGCATAGAACTGGCCACGAGCGCGAGCGCCAGGCCCACCCACTGCAAGGGAGCGATCCGTTCACGCAGTACGAGGGCGGCAAGCAAGATCGTTCCTGCGGGGTAGAGCGCGGTCAGTACCGAAACGATCGAGAGGTCGCCGATGCGCAGGCCGATGAGCACGATGATGTTCGCGATTGCATCCAAGGTGCCCCCGAAAAGGGCGAGTAGCAGTCCGCCCCGCCACCCGCCGCGCAGGGCAGCAGCGCTCGCGCGCAGCAGACTCTGCGGTTGCGCGCCGTTCTGGGCGGGCGAGACCACGGGGTGGGGCGCGCCGTGCATGCCGTCGATGACCGCGAGCGGGGCATCCGTTGCCCGCACGTGACGTCGGGCGGCAATCACCGCAAGTACGACGATGAGCGTGATCATGATCGACGCATTGACGACGCGGTTCGCGACGAGCGGTATGAACCCAGAGTCGTCGGGGGTCTGGTCGATCAGAATGTAAAAGGCGCCAATCATGATGCCCGAGCCCGTCGCCATGAGTAGCCCGCGGGCGCTCGGGCGCACGGCCTCGACGCCGGGTACGAACCCGACGAGCACTACCGCGACAAGCGCGAGCGCGAAGGCGGGGTAGGCGATGACGCCGAGCTGCGAACCGGTCGCGAGCCCCCACGTCAGCGGAATGATCGCCGAAGTGACTGCGGTCAGTGGCGAGAGAATGCTCATAGGGCCGATTGCGAGGCAGGCGTACAGCAGCGCGATTGCCGCTGCGCCGGTGACGCCCGAGAGCGCTCCCCAGAGCAACGCTGCGGGTGAGAGTTGGCCGGGAACAACGATCGCGGCAAGCGACAGCACCCCGACGCCCACGAGCGCTCCCAGCGCCGTCACGCGCAAGGCCGAAATCTTGCGCGACGCGAGGCCGCCGAGAAAGTCGGCTGCACCGTAGACGAGGGCGCCGGCCAGCCCGAGAACAACAGTGAGCACGTCGTGCACCTCCCTGAGAGAGTCTGCCAGCACCGCCTGCCACTTGGCATACGACCCACAGGAGTAGGTTCACGCTGTGACCTTTCGTGACGATGCCGACATATCTTCTAGCCGCGTGCGTCGAACTGGCCCCGGCCGGGGGCTCGCCATCGGCGGCGGGGGCGGCCTCATCGCCGTCGTGGCGGTCTTCCTTTTTGCCCAATTCACCGGTGTCGATCTCAGCGGCCTGCTCGGCGGGGGTGGCTCCGGCGCCCCGGCGCCCGAAAGCTCGCAGCTCGACGAGTGCCAGACCGGCGCTGACGCGAACGCGAGCGTCGACTGCCGGGTCGCGGGCGCCGCCGTCTCGCTCGACGACTTCTATGCGGCCACCGCGCCGCAACTCGGCGTTGAGTATCGGCCACCCGGCGCCTTTCTTTTCGATGGATCCGTCTCGACGGCGTGCGGTGAGGCGACGAGTGCGTCTGGCCCCTTCTACTGCCCCGCCGACGAATCGGTGTATCTCGACACTGGGTTCTACGACGACCTGAGGTCGCGATTCGGCGCCTCGGGCGGCCCCTTGGCTGAAATGTACGTCGTCGCGCACGAGTGGGGCCACCACATCCAGAACCTCACCGGCGCCCTCGCGGCCTCGCAGCAGGGCGGCACCGGCCCTGACTCGGGTGCCGTCCGGGCCGAGCTGCAAGCTGACTGCTACGCCGGCGCTTGGGCGGCGGCAGCCTCGAGCACCGAATCGCCCGATGGCAATGCGATTCTTGAGCCGATCACGCAACAGCAGCTGCGTGACGCGCTCGATGCGGCATCCTCGATTGGCGACGACCGCATCCAGGAGCAGACCACGGGCACGGTGAACCCCGAGACATGGAGCCACGGCTCGAGCGAGCAGCGCGAGCGCTGGTTCCGGGTCGGGTTCGACGAGGGCGTGCTTGCTTGCGACACGTTCGCCGTCAACGGCGACCAGCTCTGACGGCCCGTAGGCTGGAGGGGGCCGTCGAGAACGTCGGCCGCGCCACCGCATCGCCGCCGTCGCAAGGAGAACCCTCATGGCCCGCATTTACTCCGACATCACCGAGGTCTTCGGCAATACCCCACTCGTGACCCTGCGCAAGGTCACTGACGGTGCTGGCGCGACGGTGCTCGCGAAACTTGAGTTTTACAACCCCTCATCGAGCGTGAAAGACCGGCTCGGTTACGCGATCGTGGAGGCGGCCGAGAAAAGCGGCGAGCTGAAGCCCGGTGGCACGATCGTCGAGGCCACGAGCGGCAACACAGGTATTGCACTGGCCATGATCGGCGCGGCCCGCGGCTACAAAACCGTGCTGGCGATGCCCGAGAGCATGAGCAACGAGCGCAAGATGCTGCTGCGGGCGTATGGCGCCGAGCTCATCTTGACCCCGGCCGGTGAGGGAATGAAGGGCGCCGTGTCGGCTGCTGAGAAGATCGTCGCCGAGCGCCCCGGCACCGTACTCGCGCGACAGTTTGAGAACGAGGCCAACGCCGAGATTCACCGCCGCACGACCGGTCCCGAGGTCTGGAACGACACCGACGGCGCCGTCGACATCTTTGTGTCTGGCGTCGGCACGGGCGGTACCCTCACGGGCACGGGCCAGTACTTGAAGCAGCAGAAACCCGGTCTGCAGGTGATCGCTGTTGAGCCGGCCGAGAGTCCCATCCTTAACGGTGGCGCCCCCGGCCCCCACAAGATTGCCGGCATCGGCGCCAACTTTGTGCCCGCCGTTCTTGACCGCGAGATCTACGATGAGGTCATCGACGTCACCATCGAGCAGTCGGTCGCCATGGCGCGTCGCATGTCGGCCGAAGAAGGAATCCTTGCCGGCATCTCGTCAGGCGCGACGGTTCACGCGGCGGTCGAGCTCGCGAAGCGACCTGAGAACGCCGGCAAGATGATCGTCGTGATCGTGGCCAGCTACGGCGAGCGCTACCTATCGAGCGTGCTGTACGACGACCTTCGGGTGTAGAGCCCGATGCCGATTCGCGAAGACATCGCTAACGCTCGACATCGAGATCCGGCAGCCCGAACGAACCTCGAGGTGCTTTTGACGTCTGCGGGCCTGCACGCCGTCTGGTGGCACCGCATCGCGCACTGGTTGTGGACGCACGGGTTCAAGCTGCTTGGCCGCTTGGTCGCACAGGGCGCACGCTGGTGGACGGGTATCGAGATTCACCCGGGCGCGACCATCGGCCGCCGGTTCTTTATCGACCACGGCATGGGTGTCGTGATCGGCGAGACGGCCGAGGTCGGCGACGACGTCATGCTGTACCACGGCGTCACTTTGGGGGGCCGCACCCTAGAGAAGGGCAAGCGCCACCCGACGGTGGGCAACGGTGTGCTGATCGGTGCGGGCGCTACGGTGCTCGGCCCCATCACGATCGGCGACCGCTCACAGATCGGCGCGATGGCCCTGGTGACGAAGGATGTTCCGGTCGACTCGGTCACGACCGGCATTCCTGCGACCTCCCGCCCCCTCGATCGCGGCGCGCGCGGAATGGGCGCCGACGGTTTTCTGATCGACCCGGCAATCCACATCTAGACCGCGCGGTCCACGGTCCACGGTCCACGGCCCGCGGATCGGGACGTTCGGCACTAGCGGTTCGGCCCAACGGCGGTCATGCTGGGGAGTACGCCCGAGAGTCGAGGACCGCTGATGCCATTGCACGCGCTGTCTCTCGCGCAACCCTGATGGCCGCGCGCTCGCCGCACACCACGCCGCACACCACGCCGGGCACCACGCCGCGCCGTGCCCTGAGCGACGTGCTGCGTCCCGCCCTCCGCCGCGCGCGGGCGCTCCTACCAGCCGCGGCCGACTACCGCGATCTGCGGCACACCTGGCGGGGCGACCTGCTCGCCGGCGTCACCGTCGGAATCGTCGCGCTACCACTCGCGCTGGCCTTTGGTGTCAGCTCAGGGGTGGGCGCAGAGGTCGGCCTCATCACGGCAATCGTCGCCGGTGTGGTGGCGGCCGTGATGGGCGGCTCAAATGTGCAGGTGTCGGGGCCCACCGGCGCCATGGTCGTGGTGCTCGCCCCTATCGTCGTCAGCCAAGGGGTTGCCGCGGTTGCAGTGGTCGCGATCGTCGCCGGGGTGATCGTCGTCATTGCGGGAGTTCTCGGGCTAGGGCGGGCGGTCGCCGTGATTCCGTGGCCCGTCATCGAAGGCTTCACTCTGGGCATCGCGGTCATCATCGCCGCGCAACAGGTGCCCGCGGCCCTCGGAGTACCGGCCGAAGTGCACGCCCTCGCCCTTGTCGGCGCTGCTGGGGCCGTACTACAGGCGCAGTGGCCGACCGTGGCCTACACACTCGCGATCGTGGCCGCAGTCGCCGTCATTATGCTCGTCGCGCCGCGCATCCATCGCCTCATGCCCGGCTCGCTCATCGCCGTCGTGCTCGTCACCATCGTGACGACCCTGCTCGGCTCGCCGGTCGAGGTCATCGGAGCCTTGCCTTCGAGCCTGCCCCTGCCCGCCTTGCCAGCGCTCGACGGCATCGTTCTGCCCGCTCTGCTCGCCCCGGCCGCCGCTGTCGCGGCGCTCGCCGCCATCGAGTCGCTGCTCTCGGCGCGCGTTGCCGCCTCGCTTGCGCCGACCGGCCCCGTCAACGCTGATCGCGAGCTGGTGGGCCAGGGCCTCGCTTCGATCGCGTCGGGCTTCTTTGGCGGGATGCCCGCCACGGGTGCCATCGCGCGCACCGCGGTCAACGTGCGCAGCGGTGGGCGCTCGCGGCTCGCGGCCATCGTGCACGCCTTCGTGCTGCTGCTCATCGTCTCGGTGGCGAGCGGACTCGTGGGCACTATTTCCCTGGCAGCGCTCGCGGGGGTGCTGCTCGTGACTGCGGTGCGCATGGTCGCGCCGGCAACGGTGCGCTCGATTATGCGCTCGACCCGGCCCGATGCCGTCATCTTCGTGTTGACCGCCGTGACAACGGTGGCTCTCGACCTGGTCTTGGCCGTGATCATCGGCATCGTCGCGGCGGCTCTCATCGCGCTGCGCCAGTTAGCGCGGTCGAGTTCGGTGCACCGCGAACCGCTGCCGGGTGAGCCACAACCGGGCGACGAGGGAATCGCCCTGCTGCGCGTCGAAGGAACCCTCTTCTTCGGTGCAGCCGAGCGCGTGCTCGACGAGCTCGCTGCCGTGCACCACGTCTCGGTCGTCATTATTCGGCTGTCGCAAGTGCGCGACCTCGACGCGACGGGTGCGCGGGGCATCGCCGACATCATCGATACGCTCGAGCGACGCGGCGTCACCGTCATCATCAAGGGTGTGCAGCCTCAGCATCGCGGGCTCATCGAACGGGTCGGGGCGCTTGAGCGGCTTCGGCACCCCGCCCACCTCATCGCCTCCCTCGACGAAGCGGTGATCCACGCGCGATCGCACATAGCGCGCGAGCGAGCGGCGGGTACGGTCAGCCCTGCCGACTAGCCTGAGTCAGTGACGACGACCGCGAGCCCGAGGCCTCTACCCACCCCTCAGAACGTGCTCGAGACCGTCTTCGGCTACCCGGCCTTTCGCGGTGAGCAACAGCAGATCATCGACCATGTCGTTGGTGGTGGTGACGCCCTCGTGCTGATGCCGACGGGCGGCGGCAAGAGTCTCTGCTACCAGATTCCCGCTCTTGTGCGTGAGGGAGTCGGCGTCGTCATTTCGCCGCTCATCGCACTCATGAAAGATCAGGTGGATGCCCTCGATGCGGTCGGCGTGCGCGCCGCGTTCCTCAACTCGACCCAGTCACCCGACGAACGGCGGGCCGTCGAAGCCGCCCTGCGCGCGGGCGAGGTAGATCTGCTCTATATGGCGCCCGAGCGAGTCACCGTGCCGAGCACGGCCCAGTTGCTCGACCGACTCACGGTCTCACTGTTCGCGATCGACGAGGCACACTGTGTGTCGCAGTGGGGCCACGACTTTCGACCCGACTACCTCGCGCTGTCGATGTTGCACGAGCGGTGGCCGAGCATCCCCCGCATCGCACTTACCGCCACAGCGACCGACGCAACCGCCGCAGAGATCGTGCACCGTCTCGATCTCGGGCAGGCGCGGCGCTTCGTGGCGACCTTTGACCGGCCGAACATCCAGTACCGAATCGAGCCGAAGAACCAGCCGGTGCAGCAGTTGCTGCAGCTCATTCGCACGGAGCATGCCGGCGACGCGGGCATCGTCTACTGCTTGTCACGGGCGAGTGTCGAGAAGACGGCAATCGCGCTTGCCGAGCACGGCATTCCCGCGCTCCCGTATCACGCGGGTCTCGACGCGGCGACGCGCGCGAACCACCAATCGCGCTTCTTGCGCGAAGAGGGCATCGTCATGGTCGCGACGATCGCCTTCGGCATGGGCATCGACAAGCCCGACGTGCGCTTCGTCGCCCACCTCGACCTGCCCAAGAGTGTCGAGGGCTACTACCAAGAGACGGGCCGCGCGGGCCGCGACGGTTTGCCCGCGACGGCCTGGCTCGCCTACGGACTGCAAGATGTGGTGCAACTGCGGCAGATGATCGATCGTTCTGAGGGCACCGCGGCGTACAAGCGCCGCATGAGCCAGTTGCTCGATGCAATGCTCGCGCTCTGCGAGACCGTCGAGTGTCGGCGGGTGCAACTGCTGGCATATTTCGGCCAGGCCTCCGCTCCTTGCGGCAACTGTGACACGTGCCTCGCGCCACCCGAGTCGTTTGACGGCACAGTGCCCGCCCAAAAGCTGCTCTCGACGATCGTGCGGCTCGACCGCGAGCGCGGGCAGCGCTACGGCGCCGGCCAGCTCATCGACATTCTCGTGGGCAAGCGCACGCCCCGTGTCGAACAACTCGGTCACGCCGACCTCGCGACCTTCGGCATCGGTACCGAGCTGAACGATCAAGAGTGGCGCGGAGTCGTGCGGCAGTTGCTCGCTCAAGGGCTGCTCGCCGTGCATGGCGACGGATACGGCACGCTCGTGATCACCGACTCCAGCGCCTCGGTTCTCTCAGGTGGGCGAGAGGTGCGACTGCGTCGCGAGGTGGCTCGGCCGACACGCACTGCAAAGCGCAGCACATCAACGGACCTACCGGCCGGCGCGGCTCCGTTGTTTGAGCGATTGCGTGCCTGGCGCGCGGTCACGGCCCGCGCGCTTGGCGCCCCCGCCTACGTCGTCTTTGCTGATGCCACCTTGCGAGGCATCGCCCTCACCACGCCCGCCACGCTCGACGAGCTCGCGGGTGTCAGCGGCGTTGGTGCCGCCAAGCTTGAGCGGTACGGGGATGCGGTGCTCGCGATCGTGCGCGGCGACGAGCCGCCGAACCTCGCACCGGCAGAGGCTCAGCAGTCTGCCGGTCTTGCGGATCGAGCCGCCGACAGCGCTGCCGCGCCCGCGAGCTTGGCCTACCCGCGAGACGACGAGATCCCGTTCAACGACATTCCCCCGGAGGAATGGGACCTCTGACACGATAGGGCGGTGCTGACCTTCCTCGCCCGGGCCTTTCTTGGCCCCATCGCGCGAGTGATCTGGCGGCCCACCATTCTTGGGCGTGGCAACATGCCTGCTGAGGGCCCCGTGGTCGTGGCAAGCAACCACCTCTCGTTCATCGACAGCATCGTCATCAGCCTGCTCGCCCGCCGCCCGGTCAGCTTTCTCGCGAAAGAGGAGTACTTCACCGGCTCGGGCCTGAGGGGCGCGATATCTCGGGGATTCTTCTCGGGAGTCGGCGCCATCCCCGTCAAGCGGGGCGCCGGTCAGGCAGCGCAGGAAGCACTCGACGCGGGCCTGGCCAAGCTGCAGGCCGGCCAGTCATTCTCGATCTATCCCGAAGGGACCCGCTCGCGAGATGGTCGGCTGTATCGCGGCAAGACGGGTGTGGCCTGGCTTGCCCTCACCGCGGGCGCCCCGGTCGTGCCGGTTGCGCTCACGGGCACACAGAACCTACAGCCCGTCGGCTCGAAGCGCGTGCAGCTCGCCCGCATCACGATCGAGTTCGGCGAGCCCATGGATATCAGCGCCTTTGGCCCGGCGTCATCGGGGCGCGCACGCCGACATGCTACCGACGCGATAATGGCGCGCATCCAGAGCATGTCGGGTCAGGAATACGTTGAGCAGTACAACGAGCCTCCGCCCGCAACTGTGCGCGAGCGCGTTCGTCGGTTCTTTCGCACGCGCGCTGAGCTCTAGGTTCCCGCGGCCGATCCGCCCGCGGCCGACTCGCCCGCTGCGGTGGCCGCTTCGTCTTCTGGTCGACGCCCGCCAGCACCGCCTGGCGCGGGCGACGTGAGCCGCAGCGTGGCGAGTAGGCCGACGGCGAGGAACCCGGCGGCGGTGAAGGCCGATAGCCGCGTCGCATCGCTGAACGCCTGACGCGCCGCAGCAGCGACCTCCGCTGACTGGGCCTCCAGCCCGGGAATCGCGGAGCCCGCACTGTCAACGACCGCTGACACGATGCCTGCTCGCGCGTCGGCCGGAAGACCAGCAGTGGTGAGTTCAGAGTCGAGGGTGCTGCCCAGCGAGGTGAAGAGCACCGTGCCCAGTACGGCAATGCCGAGAGCCGAGCCGATCTGCCGGGCCGTCGATTGCGTACCCGAGGCCTGCCCGCTGGCGGCGACCGGAACATCCTGCAACACCACTCCCGTGAGCTGCGCGGTCGCCAGGCCGACGCCGACGCCGTAGACGAGTAGCCCGAGCGCGATGGACCACCACGGGGTGTCGACGGCAATGACCATGGCGATAAGCACAAGCCCGATGATTTCTGCTGCGATTCCCACACGCACGGTGGCGACCGCCGTGACCCGGCCGCTCAGCGCGCCGCCGACACCGCTGGCGAGGAACGAGCCGCCCGCGAGGGCCAGCAGAATCGTGCCAGTCTGTAGTGCGCTGTAGCCGAGAACATTTTGCAGCCACAGCGGAAGCGTCAAGATGAGGCCGAACTCGCCCATTGAGACGATGAGCGCGGCGACGTTGCCGTTGCGGAACGAGCCGATGCGCAATAGCGAGAACGCGAGCATCGTCGATTTGCCAGCACGTTCACGCCGCAGGCCCCACCAGACGAACGCGACCCCGGCGACCACTGAGATCAGGAACGAAATCGGCACCGGGCTGAGCGCAAACGGCCACACCCAATCGCCAAGCTTCAGGCCGTCGGCGGCGAGCCACCAGCCGTAGGTACGCCCCTCGATAAGCCCGAACACGAGGGTTGCGCTCGTGATGACCGATAACAGTGCGCCGGTCCAGTCGATGGCTTGTGGATGCTCGGAGCGCGTCGCCGGAACGAACAACATAAGCCCGATGATGATGATGATGCCGAGCGGCACGTTGATGCCGAAGGCCCAACGCCATGAGTAGTCGGTCGTGAGCCACCCGCCGAGCAGAGGCCCGACGGCGGCCATGCCTCCGATCGTGGAGCCCCAGACCGCGAAGGCTATACCGCGCTCGCGCCCCTGGAATGTCGCGTTCAGTGTCGAGAGCGTCGAGGGCAGAATCATCGCGCCGCCAACGCCTTGCACGACACGAGCGAGGATGAGTGCCGAGCCGGAGTCGGCAAAGGCCGCCCACACTGAGGCGAGGGCAAAGATGACCGTGCCGATCACGAGCAATCGCCTTCGGCCGAACCTGTCGCCCAGCGTGCCGAAGACCAGCAGCAGGGCGGCAAAGACGAGCGTGTAACTCTCTTGCACCCACTGCACTTCTGTCGAGGTGATACCCAGTTCGTCGACGATCGACGGAACAGCGACGTTGACGATGGTCGAGTCGATGATGATGAGTGAGACGGCCAAGCTGATAACGAAGAGCCCGATCCAGCGGGTGCGCGGTGAAGTCACGCGCTGACGCTACTCCTCATTCACCGGGTCGGCGTTACGACGAGGGCTGGTTCACTTCTGCCTGGCTCGATTCGGCCGCGGAAGTTGCCACCTGGGCGCGCACCTCATCCATGTCGAGGGCCTTGACGGCGGTGATGACTTGCTCGAGAGCGGGGGCGGGCAGAGCGCCGGGTTGAGCGAAAACGAGAATGCCATCGCGAAAAGCCATGAGCGTCGGGATTGACCGGATGTTCGCGGCCGACGCGAGCGCCTGCTCGGCTTCGGTGTCGACCTTGCCGAAGGTAACATCGCGGTGCAGTT
>JBBRWT010000031.1:0-17575 GCA_038249035.1 Actinomycetales bacterium | reverse complement strand
GTCACGGGCTCAGCGTCGGCACCCGGAACGGGCACGAGCCCGCGCGTACCCGATAGGTCGAAGGCTGCGGGCTCAGCGGCGCTGCCGCACATGCACGAGCCTCCGCCGCAGCATCCCCCCGCATCCGCGGAAGTGTCGTCGACGGATGCACCGATAAAAAAGTTCAGTGGGCTGATCTGCGAAGTGTCCATACCCGCGATGATAGCAAACCCCCCTGGGGTATTCCAGGGTCGGAGGCCCCGAGGAGAGGCGCTGAGCTTAGCGCCGCCGCTGGGGGCGCCCGCGGTCGGGGGCGATCTCGATGAGTTTGCCGCTGATTCGCGTGCTTTGCAGCTTCGCGAGAATGCTCGGCGACAGGTCGGCGGGCAGCTCAACGATCGAGAAGTCGGGCTGAATCGTGATTGCCCCGAAGTCTTCGCGGCTCAAGCCGCCCTCATTGGCGAGCGCGCCGACGATTTGGCGCGGCTCCACCTTGTGCCGGCGGCCCACCTCGATGCGATAGGGCGCCATGGGGCCGGATGCCGGCCGCGCACGACGTTCGGGGCGCGCGCCGTCGCGGTCAGAACCGCCCGACCGGTCAGAGCGATCACCGCGCGTCGGGCGGTCATCCCGCGCACCACGATCGTCGTTCGCGAAACGCTGCGTGCGCTCCTCTTCAGCCGAGAGCAGCAGGGGCGTCTCACCCTGCGCCACGATCGCCAGCGCCGCGGCCACATCGAGTTCGGGAACGTCGTGATGCTCGACGTAATGGCCGATGATGTCGCGAAAACCGCTGATGCGGTCGGGTAGTCCGAGGGCTGCAGTGATGGCATCGTCGAAGCGAGCGAGGCGTGTGACATTGACGTCTTCGACGCTCGGCAACCGCATCTCGGTCAGCGGCTGGCGTGTCGCCTTCTCGATCGCGGTGAGCAGTCGACGTTCGCGCGGAGTCACAAAGCTGATCGCAGAGCCCGAGCGGCCCGCACGGCCCGTGCGGCCAATGCGGTGCACGTACGACTCGGTATCGACGGGAATATCGAAGTTAACGACGTGGCTGACGCGATCGACGTCGAGGCCGCGGGCGGCGACGTCGGTCGCCACAAGAATGTCGAGCTTGCCTGACTTGAGCTGGTTAACGGTGCGCTCGCGCTGCACCTGCGCCACGTCACCGCTGATGGCGGCGGCCGAGTACCCGCGAGCCCGCAGCTTCTCGGCCAACGTCTCAGTCTCATTCTTCGTGCGAACAAAGACGATCATGCCTTCGAAGTTCTCGACCTCGAGAATGCGCGTGAGCGCGTCCACCTTTTGCGGGTACCCCACGATGAGGTATCGCTGGGTGGTGTTCACCGAGGTCGTGGTGCTCGTGCGCACCGTGATCTCTTCGGGGTTGTTCAAGTATTGCTGCGAAATGCGGCGAATGGCCGGAGGCATGGTCGCCGAGAAGAGCGCCACCTGCTTAGTCTTAGGAGTTTCGGCAAGAATCGTCTCAACGTCTTCGGCGAAGCCCATCTTGAGCATCTCGTCGGCCTCGTCAAGCACGAGGTACTTCAGTTCGCTCAGGTCGAGCGTGCCCTTCGCGAGGTGATCCATGATGCGGCCAGGGGTGCCGACGACGACGTGCACTCCGCGGCGCAAGGCCGAGAGTTGCACGCCGTAGGCCTGGCCGCCGTAGACCGGCAACACGTGCACACCGCGCACGTGTGAGGCGTATTTCTCAAACGCTTCACACACCTGCAGGGCAAGTTCGCGGGTGGGCGCGAGCACGAGGGCTTGCGGGTTGCGCTGGTGCACGTCGAGCCGCGACAAGATCGGCAGCGCGAACGCCGCCGTCTTGCCCGTGCCGGTCTGCGCCAGTCCGACGACGTCGCGGCCCGCGAGCAGAGGAGGAATAGTGGCGGCCTGGATAGCCGACGGAATCTCGTAGCCGACGTCACGCAGCGCCTTCAGCACCGGGTCGCTCAAACCGAGGTCGTTGAAGGTTGTCGTGGGCGAGTCGTCGGCGGCCGCCGTGGGGGCTACATCAGCGGAAGTCATGCAATGACGGTACCGCCTCGGTCAGTCCAACGAATGGTCGTGCACCTCAGAGCTCAGCGTGATCCCATTCAGCTCGAGGTAGAGCGTGCGCTCTGTGACCGACACCGTGATGTCGTTGCGACGCTCGAGCGCAGTGACGGCGGCATCAATAAAACCCGGGTCAAAACTGTGCAGCATGATCTGTTCCGACTGATGGATGCGCTTTCCTGCCCACAGCGCCAGCACCTTGGCTGGGTCTCGGTGCGTATAGATCGTCGTGCGGTCGGCCAGTTTGCTGCCGTGGTGCAGGCGCGCCGCATCCGGAGCCCCGACCTCGATCCACGTCGTGAGCTTGCCCGTGCGGTCGCGCACGAGCACGGCCGGCTCATCGGTGGACGAGACCCCTTCGCTGAACACGATTCCCTCGTCGTACTCGAGGCAGTAGGCAAGAACGCGCGTCATCATGTACGCGTCAGTCTCTGACGGATGGCGGGCGACCCGAAGAGCTAGGTCTTCGTAAACGCCGCGATCAACGTCAGCCAATTGCCCCGCGAACACGTAGACCACTGCGCCGGCTGCCATAGCGCCCGAGCCTACGCGGCTGCACCCAGCACGAGTGCCCAGCGCGAGCGCTCGGCACGATGCTGCGAAAGGTACGCGCGCCGAAACAGCACTCGAGAACTCGCACCAGAAGTAACACTGGTGCGCGAGGGGGGACTTGAACCCCCACGCCCTTACGGGCACTGGCACCTGAAGCCAGCGCGTCTGCCATTCCGCCACTCGCGCGCGACGGTCGAAAACCCCGTCAGCTTAGCGAGATTATCACAGCGGGCGCGGGCGGCCTTGCGGCAGTGGCAAGCCTGGCCGACTACCATCAGAGGGTCATCGGCTCGAGGGAGGACTCAGGTGGGGCTTCTCGACAGCTTCGAGCGCGGGCTCGAGCGCGCCGTCGGCGGTGCATTCGCCAAGACCTTCAAGAGCGGCGTGCAACCCCTCGAAATTTCGGCAGCGCTGCGTCGCGAGCTCGACACGAAGGCGGCGGTCGTCTCGCGCGAACGCATTCTCGTACCGAACGAACTGCGGGTGCGACTGGCCCCGGCCGATTTCGCCCGCATGGATGCTCTGGGCGAGTCGCTCATCGACGAACTCACCCAGCTACTGCAGCAGCACGCCACCGCACAGCGCTACTCGTTTCCCGGCGGCATTCGGCTGACGCTCATCAGCGATCCCGCTCTCGCCGAGGGCGTGCTGACTATCGAATCCACCACCGTTAAGGGCTCCGTTGTCTGGAACCCCGTGCTCGACATCGACGGTGTGCGGCACCCGCTCACCCGCTCGCGCACGGTGATCGGCCGTGGAAGCGACGCCGATATCACGCTCGACGACACCGGGACGAGCCGCAAGCACATCGAGATTCTGTGGGATGGCACGCGTGCCCAGCTGACCGACCTGGGCAGCACCAACGGTTCACTGCTCAACGGTGAGCCGGTATCGCGCGCCGTTCTGCCGCCCGATAGCGTGATCGAAATCGGGCGCACGCGCATCTTGTTTCGCGTGCTCGCCCAGCGTGGCGACCTGGCCGACCCCAGAATCCCGGCGCCCAGAAATCCAACCCGAGGAGGCGGCCGTTGAGCGAGCTCACCCTGCTGCTGCTGCGCATCGGGTTTCTCATTCTGTTGTGGGCCTTCGTGTTCGCGATCGTCTACGCCCTGCGCTCCGACCTGTTCGGCACAAAGGTGCGCCGCCTGCCCGCTGCCAGCACGGCGGCCGCCAGCGCCCCAGCCGCGCCGATCATGGCAAGCCCGGTCGCCAGCTCGGCGCCGGCGAGCCCCGCAGCCCCTCCAGGAAAGAAGGGTGAGCCAGCCCGCCGCCTCGTCATCACGTCGGGGGCCAAGGAGGGGCTCGAATTGCCTCTCGAGGGCGACCAGCTCACGATCGGCCGATCGGCCGACTCGGGCCTTGTCATTCGCGACGACTACACCTCAACCCACCATGCGCGCCTCATGCTGTGGGACGGCACGTGGATGCTGCAAGATCTCGACTCCACGAACGGCACTTTCCTCACCGGCAAGAAGGTCGGCGCCCCGACCGTCGTGCCCCTCAACACCCCGGTCAGCATCGGCACGACGACATTCGAACTGCGACGGTAGGCGCATGACGACGCTCTCGGCCGCCGGCTCACACATTGGCAAGGTCCGCTCCAATAACCAAGACTCGGGGTATGCGGGCGAGCACCTGTTCGTGGTGGCCGACGGCATGGGTGGGCACGCGGGCGGCGATGTCGCGAGCGCGCTGGCGATCCAGTCGATTGTGCACGTCGACCGCACATTCGACACGGCCTCCGACGCCGTAGAAGCTCTGCGCAGCGCCCTTCTCGAGGCCAACCGCGAGCTGGCAGCAACGGTCTACGAGCATCCCGAACTCGCCGGTATGGGAACCACCGTGAGCGGGCTCGTGCGCGTGGGCGACCGCTTGGCCCTCGCCCACATCGGCGACAGCCGCGTCTACCGCTGGCGCGCGGGCGAGCTCATCCAGATCACTAAAGACCACACTTTCGTGCAGCGCCTCGTCGACAGTGGGCGCATCACCGCCGAGGAAGCGGCCGTGCATCCCCGCCGCTCCGTTCTCATGCGCGTGCTCGGTGATGTCGACCTGACGCCCGAGATCGACGTCGAGGTGCTCGACGCACAACCCGGCGATCGCTGGCTGATCTGCTCAGACGGCCTCAGTGGTTACGTCACCGAGCAACGCATGCGCGAGCTGCTCGTGGAGCATGCCGATGCTGCTGCGGTCGTTGATGCCTTGATCGCCGAGAGCCTCGATCACGGTGCCCCCGACAACGTCACGGTTGTCATCGTCGGCGTCGATGACTCGCCCACGAGTGCGGTCAGCAGTCCCGTCATGGTCGGGTCGGCGGCCAAGCCGCTGAACTACGCGGCGGCGACCACTAAGCGTGGAGTGCGCCTGCCGTCGCTGTTGTTGCATCCGCTCACCACGACCACTGTTCCAGCAGATGAGCACTTCGAGCCCGAGTCTGAAGAGCTCATGCGCGAGCTCATCGCCGAGAACGAGCGCCGCAAGGGCCGCCGCCGCATCACCTGGTCAGTGGGCATTCTGCTCGTGGCCGCGCTCGTCATCGGCGCCCTGGCGGCGGGATATCAGTGGACCCAAACCCGGTTCTTCGTTGGGGTCTCTGACGGACGCGTGACCATCTTCCAAGGCGTGCAACAGGGCATTGGCCCCTTCCCGCTCTCGAGTGTCTACTTCAAGAGCGACATCAACATTGACGAGCTCTCGCCGTTCAGCCGCGAGAGCGTGGTGTCGACCATCAACGCCAACGACCTGCCCGAAGCGCTCTCGATCATCGATCGGCTCCACAGTGAACTCGACTGAGCCTGGCGCCGGCGGCGGCGTGGGCGGAGGCGCGAGCCGAGGGGGCCCCGCTGTCGACCTCGGGAAGCCGCGGCCGACCTTCACCGAGGCGATCACGATCAAGCTGCGCACGCCCGCCAAGCTACGCAATCTCGAGCTCATGCTGTTGCTCGTGGCCATCGGCATCACCGGCGCTGCCGTGGCACTCGTGCAACTCGGCGTCGTCGGCGAACTCGACAGCACGATCCTCGTCTACGGCTCAGGGCTCGGGATGCTCGCTCTGGGCATGCACGTGGTGCTCCGTGTTACCGCCCGCGATGCCGACCCGTTCATCCTGCCCATCGCCGTCACTCTCAACGGCCTCGGCGTTGCCATGATCTACCGGCTCGACCTCGCCGAAGGGCTCGAGGGATGGGAGAGCGCGGGCATTCGTCAGATGGTGTGGACGGCGATCGCGATGGTGATCGCCCTCGCGGTTCTGCTTGTGGTGCGCAACCACCGCATCCTGGCTCGCTACCGCTACGTCGCCATGCTCGTCGGCATCAGCCTGCTCTTGCTGCCGATGCTGCCCGGCATCGGCCAGACGATCAACGGTGCCCGCCTCTGGATTCAGCTGGGCCCCTTTTCATTCCAGCCCGGCGAGATCGGCAAAATCGCGCTCGCGGTGTTCTTCGCCGGCTACCTGGTCACCGCGCGTGAGTCGCTCTCGATCGTCGGCAAGTCGGTGCTCGGAATGCGGTTCCCCCGCGGCAAAGACCTCGGGCCGATTCTCATTGTGTGGATCGCAGCGATGGCGGTGCTCGTCTTTCAGCGAGACCTTGGTACCTCACTGCTCTACTTCGGTCTCTTCCTCGTCATGATCTACGTCGCGACGGGTCGCCTGAGTTGGGTCGCTCTCGGCCTGTCACTGTTCCTCGGCGGTGCTCTACTCGCCAGCCAAGCGCTCAGCTACGTCAGCGGCCGGTTCGATGGCTGGCTCGGCGCCTTCGATCCCGAAAATTACGAGGCGATCGGAGGTAGTTACCAACTGGTGCAGGGGATGTTCGGTCTCGCCAACGGCGGACTCATCGGTACCGGGCTCGGGCAGGGGCGCCCCGACATCGTGCCCCTCGCCGAAAGCGACTTCATCATCGCGAGCCTCGGCGAGGAGCTCGGACTGGTGGGCCTCTTTGCGATTCTTGGTCTCTACCTGCTGTTTGTCGCTCGCGGCTTCCGCATCGGGTTCAACGGCACCGACGACTTCGGGCGCCTGCTGGCCGTGGGGCTCGCGTTTGTCATCGCACTGCAGGTCTTCATCGTGATCGGCGGAGTCACCCGGGTGATTCCGCTCACCGGCCTGACCACCCCGTTCCTGGCCGCAGGAGGCTCCTCGCTCGTCGCCAACTGGATTATCGCCGCCCTCTTGCTGCGCCTCAGTGACACCGTCCGAAACCAGCCGCGATTGGTGGTGGAGGAATCATGAACAAAGAATTGCGACGCATCAGTATCGCGACTCTCGCGATGTTCCTGGCGCTGTTCGTGTCGACGAGCGTCATCCAGGTATTCGCCGTCGATGACCTGCGCGCTGACCCCCGAAACGTGCGAACCCTTTACGCCAGCTATTCGGCGGAGCGCGGTCCCATCTTGCTGAACGGGATCCCGATAGCCGAGTCGATCGCGGTCGACTCACCCTTCGCGTTCTTGCGCGGGTATCCCGAACCGGCCGTGTACGCACCCATCACGGGCTACTTCACGCTCAACCAAGGCAACACCGGTATCGAGGGGGCGTACAACGACTTCTTGACCGGCACCGCCAACGAGCAGTTCCTCGACCAACTGAGCGCGCTCGTGACTGGGCAGCGCCCGCGCGGTGCCGCCGTGCAACTGACCATCGACCCCGTCGTGCAACAGGCCGCATACGACGCGATGGATGGTTTGACGGGCGCGGTCGTGGCGATCGAACCCGCCACGGGGCGCATCCTCGCTATGGTCTCGACGCCGAGCTTCGACCCGAATCGGCTTGCGTCGCATGACACCGCGAGCGTGCTTGCCGCGTATGACGAGCTGATCGCCGACCCGAACGACCCGCTGGTGAACCGGGCAATCAGCGGTGACCTGTATTTTCCGGGGTCGACATTCAAGCTGCTCGTCGCGGCGGCGGCGATCGACTCGGGCCAATTTACGCCCGACGACGTGTTCCCCAACTTGAGCAGCCTGCAGCTTCCGCTCAGCACCAACGTCGTCATGAACTCGAGCAATGGTCCGTGCGGATCCGGCGAAACGGTCTCTATCGCCACGGCTCTGCGGCTCAGTTGCAATATCCCCTTCGCCGAGTTGGGTCTCGCGCTCGGAGAAGACACGCTCGCGCAATATGCCGAGGCCTTCGGGTTCGGCACGGCCTTTGAGATTCCGATGGCTGCCACGCCCTCGACCTTCCCCACCGGTCTCGACGACGCCCAGCTCATGCTGTCGTCGTTCGGCCAATACGACGTGCGTGTCACGCCATTGCAGATGGCACTCATCAGCGCCGCGATCGCCAATGGAGGCAACCTCATGCAGCCGACGCTGCTCGACCGCATCATCGCCCCCGATCTCTCGATCGTGCAGCGGTCTGAACCCACGCTCTCGGGCCAGCCGATCACCCGCATCACGGCCGAGACAATGACGCAACTACTGGTCGACGGAGTGTCGAACGGCGTTGCCAGCAATGCCAGAATAGAAGGCGTGGCTGTGGCAGGAAAGACGGGCACGGCCGAGAATGGCGGCGACGCCCCGTACACCCTGTGGTTTACCGGTTTCGCACCGGCGGACAACCCCCAGGTGGCAGTGGCGGTGGTCGTCGAAGACGGCGGCGGACGCGGGCAGTCAGGCTCGGGCAACCAGATCGCGGCCCCGATAGCGAAGCGAGTACTTGAGGCGGTGCTGAGCAGATGAGACCCACGAGCGGCGTGACCTTCGGGGGCCGGTACCAACTGCTGTCGCGCGTCGCCATTGGCGGCATGGGCGAGGTGTGGCAGGCCACCGACCTGGTCATTGGGCGCACCGTCGCCATCAAGATCCTCAAAGACGAGTACCTGGGCGACCCGGGTTTTCTCGAGCGATTTCGGGCCGAGGCGCGGCACGCCGCTCTGGTCAACCACGAGGGCATTGCCAACGTCTATGACTATGGCGAAGAAGAGGGCAGCGCGTACCTTGTCATGGAACTCGTTCCCGGCGAAGCGCTCTCGACGATCCTGGAGCGCGAACGGGTTCTGGCCGCCGACCAGGTGCTCGACATCGTGGCGCAAACCGCGATGGCACTGCACGCCGCTCACCAGGCGGGCCTCGTGCACCGCGACATCAAGCCTGGCAACCTGCTGATCACCCCCGATGGCCGCGTCAAGATCACTGACTTCGGCATTGCACGTATCGCTGACCAGGTTCCTCTCACCGCAACCGGCCAGGTCATGGGTACGGTGCAGTACCTGTCTCCCGAGCAGGCGAGCGGGCATCCCGCCTCGCCATCGACTGATGTCTACTCGCTCGGCATCGTCGCCTACGAAGCGCTCGCTGGTCGTCGCCCGTTCACCGGCGAGTCGCAGGTCGCCATCGCGATGGCGCAGATCAACGAGGCGCCGCCAGAGCTACCGGTCACGGTGGCCGAGCCGGTGCGCAATCTCGTCTTCGCCGCCATCGCCAAGAAGCCCGCCGACCGACCCGCGAGCGCGCAAATTTTTGCACGCGCGGCCCAAGCGCTGCGACGCGGCGACGTAGGCGGAGCAGCCGCGATCGTTCCCGCAATCGCCTCAGGGGCTGCTGCCACTGCCGGCACGCGCGTGATGCCCGTGGGCGGGGGAGACACGACACGAGTGCTTCCGAGCATGGGTCCAGTGCCGACTCCGGCGTTGCCCACCGAGGCCCGGCGCAGCCCGTGGACCTGGCCGCTCGTGGCCCTGATCGGTATCCTCGTCGTTCTGCTCGTCGGTGCGCTTATTGCGATCTTTGGGCAGCCGAGCGCGCCCGAGCCCGAGCCGAGCGATACCCCGTCCAGCGAGCCGACTCAAAGTCAGACGCCAACTCCAGAGCCGACCATTGACACCGTCACGATCGTCGAACAGGAATGGTTGGGTCTCACGCGCACTGCCATCGACGCGAAGGTTGCCGAATTGGGCCTGCGACTCGACCCATCAGACCGCAATATCGCTCCGAGCCCCGAGCAGGTGGGGCTCTCGTATCAGATCACTCCGCGCGGCGGTGTCGTTAAGCCAAACACGGTTATCACGGTGTTCTTCTACGCGCCGATCCCGACTCCACCGCAGCCGTCAAATCTCGCGATTGACCCGGGTGCGGGGCCCTACCCCGGCGCTAGCGATGTCGTGCTGAGCTGGCCCGCATACACACAGTGTCCAGCCGGATTCCCGCTTTCTGGATACGACTTCACGATCGTAGGTGGAACCCAGGGCGAGTCGCTCCCGCGACCGGCAGGCGACACCGACCTGCCCATCACGCTTGCCAACAGCGGGCAGTTGCGCGTGACCTACGTGGCGCTCTGCGCAGGGTTGCGGTCAGAACGCTCGAACGAGCTCGCCGTTCCGATCGGCTAACAGTCCGAGTCGAGGGCCGCTCAGCGGCCTAGACTGGCGAATACAGCACCGCATGATCGACGAAACCGAGGCACCGATGGACGAGGTCGCACAGGGCGCCCGATTGATCGCCGCGCGCTACGAGCTCGGCCCGCTGATCGGTCGGGGCGGCATGTCTGACGTGCATCTTGCCACTGACGCGAAGCTCGGCCGCCGGGTGGCCGTGAAGCTACTGAAGTCGGCCCTGGCCTCTGACCCCGTATTCCGTACCCGGTTTCGCCACGAGGCGCAAGCGGCGGCGCGGATGGCCCACCCCACCATCGTGCGCGTATTCGACGCGGGCGAAGAGATCGTGCGCGATCTCGACGGCGGCGAAACGATCGTTCCCTTCATCGTCATGGAGCACGTGGAGGGGCGCCTGCTTAAAGACATCATTTCCGACGGGCCGCTGCCGATCGCCGAGGCAGCGCGAATCGCGGAGGGCATCCTCACCGCACTCGAGTACTCGCACCGCGCTGGGGTCGTGCACCGCGACATAAAGCCGGGCAACGTCATGGTCACTTCGTCAGGCCAGGTCAAAGTCATGGACTTCGGCATTGCCCGCGCGATTTCTGACTCAGCAGCGACGGTCGCGCAGACCAGCTCGATCCTCGGCACCGCTCAATACTTCTCGCCCGAGCAGGCGCGAGGTGAGACAGTCGATGCGCGTACCGACCTCTATGCGACAGGTGTTGTGCTGTTCGAGATGCTCACCGGTCGTTCACTCTTTCACGGCGAGTCCGCCGTGGCGGTTGCGTATCAGCACGTGAGCGAGGCCCCCGTGGCCCCGAGCTCCGTCAACCCTCAAGTGCCGGCCGCCATGGATGCCGTGGTTCTGCACGCGCTCGCCAAAGACCGCTTCGAGCGCTTCCAGACCGCGAGCGAGTTCCGCGCCGATGTCAGTGCCGCAGTCTCTGGCCAGCTGCCGCCGAATCGCGTCGACGCGCCCGCCGACTTCACGTCAACCCTGTTTGGGGTCAACCCTCAGGCGACGGCTGACACCGACGCCGCGATGCGGCAACTGAGCGTCGACGACGACGAGCGCCGCAGTCGCACTCAGTCACGGCCCCCCGTCGCCTGGATCTGGGCGGGAATCGCCGTCGTCGCCGTCGTGATCGCTGCCGTGCTGTTCTGGGCGTTCAACCTTGAGCGCACGCCGCTCACCGGGTCGGTCGCGATCGCAGTTCCCGACGTCGTGGGCTTGACCTACGACGAGGGTGGGCAGATCCTGCTCGACGCTGAGCTGCGACCTGAACCCACGACCGAGACCAGCGCCACGGTTCCCGAAGGCGAGATCATCAGCACCGACCCCGCTGCTGGCATCACCGTCGCGCCGGGTCAGATCATCGGAGTGCTCGTCTCGGCCGGCTCCGCGCGCATTGACGTGCCGAGTCTCAACTTGCTCACGCTCGCCGAAGCCGAGGCCCTGCTGCTCGATCGCGGACTCACGCTGGGCACCGTGACAGCCGAGAATTCGTCGTCGGTGCCAAAAGATGTTGTGATCCGCACCGACCCCGAGAGTGGAACCGAGCTGCGCGAAGGTGAGCCAGTCAACCTTGTCATCTCAACCGGGCTGGTGCTGGTTCCCGACGTGCGCAACTTGTCGGTCGGAGAGGCCTCATCACAACTGACTGCGGTCGGACTACAGGTCACTGTCGACGGCGACGGCAGCTGCACAGGTTCGAACGTGACGGCTCAGTCGCTGCCGCCCGGTGACCAGCCGCAGGGATCACCCATCACGCTGCGATACTGCAGCGGCAATCCGTAGTCGGCCTTTAATCGACCTCAGGGGCGCGGAGCGTGCCCGATCACTGGGCTCAGGCTGACCAGTGGGCTCAGGCCGACGGCTGCCGCGCGCGCGCTGGGCAGGCCTGCCTCGGCCAGCCAGTTGCCGAGCATCCGGTACCCACCCTCGGTCAGCACCGACTCGGGGTGAAACTGCACGCCGTGCACGGGTGCCGAACGGTGCCGCACCCCCATGATGATGCCAGCCTCGGTCCGAGCCGTCACTTCAAGATCATCGGGAACGGTGCCTTCGACGATCGCGAGACTGTGGTACCGCGTGGCTCGAAAGGGTTGCGGAACACCGTCGAAGAAGTCGCTGCCGTCGTGTGCAATCTGCGAGGTCTTGCCGTGCATGAGCTCATCGGCGTGGGTCACGACGGCTCCGAGCGCCTCGGCGATGGCTTGGTGACCCAAGCACACGCCGAGCAGGGGCTGGCCTGAGGCGAGAGCCGCGTGAACCACGGGGATCGAGATGCCCGCCGATGCCGGATTGCCGGGACCGGGAGAGATCAGCACAGCGTCATACTCGGCGATGAGCGCTGCAGCACCATCCGCGCTCACAACGTCGTTACGCAGGACCGCGGTCTGGGCGCCAAGCTGCTGAAGGTAGCCGTCAAGGGTGTACACGAAGCTGTCGTAGTTGTCGATGACGAGAACGCGCACCCGACTAACCTCCCACGGTCGATTCCTGCGGCAGCAGCGTATCGGCCGCCCACGGGAACACCCATTCGGCAAGCGCGGCAAGGAGGAGCGCCACGAGCACGAGCACTATCAGGATGCGCACCCACATGGGGCCGGGAAGGATGCGCCAGAGCGCCGCGTACATCACCGCACCTCGGGAGTCATGGTGATCATCCCTGCGCCTCTACCACGCCGGAGATCTCAGCAGGAGGGCCGCCGACCCGCGGGTACCAGGTCTCGAACACGGCATAGGCAATGATTCGCTCGGCCGTCGAGAACCTCGGATTGCAGGTCGTCATCGTCAAGACGCGATCTGTCGCAGCGACGCCAGGAGCCGTCGGAACGGACGCAAGAACGTCAACACCGGTGGGCCACACATACTCGAGCCCACGGAACGAGTACTCGTACCAGCCATCGACTGTCTCGACGTAAATGCGGTCGCCGAGACGGAGCTGGTCAACCTGACTGAATGCGCCGCCCCAAGTATTGCGGTGCGCCGCGATCGCGAAGTTACCGATCTCGCCGGGCATCTGAGTTTCGGAATAGTGCCCAATGCCGATACGACGGCTGTTCAATACCGTCTCGGCATCAACGCCGGTGGCAATCGCCCGAACATAGTCGGCGCCAAACCGCGGAACGATCAAGGCCCCGAACACCTGGCCCGCAGCCGGAGCGACAGACACCACAGGCTCGCCGGGGTTGGTCGGGCGTTCGGTGATCGCCTCGCCGCGCTCCCACTGGTCTTGTAACTCTTCTTGCACGACCTCGGCGGCTTGCTGCTGCTCACCGCCAGCGACGATGTCGTTTAGCCAGATGTACCAGCCGAGAAAGAGCATCACCAGCACGCCGGCCGTGATGAGTGCCTCACCGAGCACTCCGGTCACACTCAGGCGCGGTCGAGCGACGACACCCACTACCTTTTCGTTTGCCGCCGCTGCCTCAGCACGCCGCGCCTCACGCCGCGACGCGTAGAGCACGGGCTGCGTTTCGGGCGACTGGTCGATCTCAGCATCAGACACCCGTCGATTCTAGACGCAGGTACTAAGCGAGCACTCGGGTTAGACTGGCAACATGGCCCGGTCTACTGCGCGAAACGCCGAAAACTCCGAGACCCCCCGGAGCAACGACGCCCCTAACCCCGTCTGGTTCAAGCCGGTGATGTTCGGTTTCATGCTCGTGGGGCTCATCTGGATCTTGGTCTACTACGTGAGCCAGGCCTCGTGGCCGGTGCCGAGCCTCGGCCCGTGGAACATCATGGTTGGTTTCGGCATCATGTTCATCGGCTTCTTGATGACGACTCGCTGGCGCTGACCGGGAGTTCTGCGGAACTACATCTGTGTGATTATCCCCACTGTGGAATCAGGTGTGGATAACTTTCCGTCACATTTGATGACGGGCTTTCACGAACGATCGCGTGCGGTCTAAAAGAGGGTCAGTCGGAGCGCCGTGGCCACCACGAGGCCCAACCCCACGAGGATAATCAGGAATACCTGCCGGCGCTGCTGGTCGACCCTGCGGGTGCGCAGCATGATCCAGGCCAAGACTGCGCCGACCAGTAAGCCACCCACGTGCGACTGCCACGAGACTCCGGGGATCAGGAACCCGAGTGCCAGGTTGATCGCAATGATCACCACCAGTTGTATGTTCCGGCTACCGAGCCGCCTCTGGATGACGAAGAATGCGCCGAGAAGGCCGAAGATTGCGCCCGAGGCGCCCACCACGACGCTCAAGGGTGCGAGCCACAGCACTGCCACCGAGCCGCCGAATGCCGACAGCACATAAACGACCCCGAATCGCGCGCGGCCAATGAGGCTCTCCAGTAGGGGGCCGAGCACCCACAACGAGTACATGTTAAACACGATGTGAAAGATCGACCGGTCGCTGTGTACGAGCGCCACGGTCAGCATCCGCCATGGGTCCTGCGCGGTCAGGGGAGGAAAATAGGCGAGCGCGCTCGTCACTGCGCCTTGCGTGACCCATTGCAACGCGAACACGACAACCGTGAGAGCCAAGATGCTGTAGCTCACGACGGGTACGCGACTGCCGGGCCGGAAGGCACGCACCAGCGCCGAGGGTCGCTTGGGAAGCGACGCGCGCGCCGCCGCGATGCACTCCGGGCACTGCACACCGACGGCTGCGGGCGTCTGGCACGCAGGGCAGATGGCCCGGTCACAGCGCTGGCACCGAACCGCGCTGGGGCGGTCAGGATGCCGATAGCAGACGCGTGCATCTGCTCCGACGCGGGGTACACCCCCGTCAGGACCGGTCACGCGACCTCGACGACCTCGACGCTCGAGATGACGACCTCGTCGAGCGGTTTGTCATTGGCGTTCGTGGGCACGGCCTCGATAGCCTTAACCACAGCCCTCGAGTCTTCATTGGCCACAACTCCGAAAATCGTGTGGTTGCCATTGAGCCACGGAGTGGCCGCGGTAGTGATGAAGAACTGTGAGCCGTTGGTGCCCCGGCCGCCACGCTTTCCGGCGTTGGCCATGGCGAGCAAGAACGGCTCGTTGAACTGCAACTCAGGGTGGATCTCGTCGTCGAACTCATAGCCCGGCCCGCCAATGCCCTGCCCGAGCGGGTCGCCGCCCTGCAACATGAAGTCAGTGATGATGCGGTGGAAGATCACGCCGTTGTAGAGGGGCTCGGTGGTCACTTTGCCCGTCGCGGGGTTCGTCCACTCTTGCGTTCCGGTGGCAAGGCCGACGAAGTTGCGCACGGTCTTCGGCGCATGGTTGCCGAACAGGTTGACGACAATATCGCCCTTGTTCGTGTGGATGGTGGCGACAGCGGTGTGAATCGACATGTGCACCATTCTGGCATGGAGCGCCCTGGCCTCTTCCTGAGCATTCTGTCGGCATCCGTAGGGCGCTTGCCGTGTTAGTGCCAGGATGGAAGCTACCGCCAATGCAGGAGGACCACCATGGAACTGTCACGCAAGCGCCAGCGCGAACTCAAGAAGTTGCGCCGTCAGGCCGGAGAGGTGTGGGACGAGCAGCGCGAAGTGCTCGAGCGAGCAGCGAGCATCCTGCGCGACGCGAGTCGGCAAGCCGCCTCTGTAGCGCGTGACGATGTCGCGCCGCGAGTTCGCGAGACCTATGAGAAGCGCGTCGTTCCCGGTGTCGAGGCGGGTGTGGATTCGGTGCGTCACGCGGCGACCGCTACTCGCGACCGCTTCGTTGACGACGTCATGCCCGCCGTCTCGGGAGCAATCGGTTCAGCGATTGCCGTCCTCGACGTGGCCCGAGATAAGCGCATCCGCGACGCGATCCGTCAGGTTTCCGCCTCGGGTCGCGAGCTCGCCACGCGTGCCGGTCAGCGGGTCGGCCTCATCGAAGTGAAGCCAACGCCGGGCCCTGGCCGATACATCCTTATCGGGCTCGGCGTGGTGGCGACCGCTGCAATCGCCTATGCTGCCTGGCAGATTCTGCGCGCCGACGACGACCTCTGGGTGGAAGAAGACGACACGGCAGAACCACCGACCACGGCCTAGAGGTTCGCGTCCGACTTAGAGGTCCAGTACGAGCTCCGCGCTCATTGCTCTCGACACGCACGGGTAGAACACGCCGATCTCGTCTTTATCAGCATCTGACATGACCGAGTCAAGATGTTGCGGGGTCCCCGCGAGCACGCGGGTTTCGCAGGTTCCACACACGCCGTTTCCGCACGAAGTCGCGATCGCGAGCCCAGCACCCTGCAGGGCGCGCAGAACACTCAGCCCTGCCGGAACGTCGACTCGCAGGCCACTACTGTGTGCCACCACCACGACAGGAGCACGCTCGGCTCCGGTACCTCGATCCACGGCAACAAAGCGCTCGATGTGGCACCGCTCAGCTGGAGTGGCGGCAACCACATCATCGAGCAGGGTGCCACTGCCACACGCATACACGTCAGCCGTCGTGCTTGAGATCTCTGCTGCCACGTTCACGCGCTCAAGCCGCTCGTTGCTGACGATCACGCGCACGCGGTCGCCGTAGCGCTGTTCGAGCTCGCTCGCGAACGCGAGTTCTGACCGCGTGCGGCCGAGGTAGATCATTCGCCACGCTCGGGTGGGCGGCAGTGCCTCAATCATGGCGCGAATCGGGGTGATGCCAATTCCGCCGGCCACGAACAGGTACTCGTGGGCCGCCTCGAGCGGAAAGTTGTTACGCGGGCCAATCACGTCGAGCTCATCGCCCATCACGGCCATGTCATGTAGGTAGGCGCTGCCCACGCCCGCCGACTCGGCGCGCAACACCGCAATGTCAATATGAGCGCGATCGGCCGGGTCACTACACAGCGAGTACTGGCGCTCGACGCCAATTGGTAGTCGAAGGGTGATGTGCGCCCCCGCATACCAGGAGTCGATCAGTCGCCCGTCGACGCGGGCAAGCCGCAGTCGCACGATTCCTCCCGCAACCGGGTGCTTCGCGACAATGCGCATCCGCACCTCAGCAAGGGGGTCACCCGGATTCGCCTCGCTCAGAGCGGGCACGGCACCGAACGAGGAAGCTGCGCCCATCACGAGGCCAGGCTCGAAGCGAACGGGGGGCGCGGTCACTGCGGCCGGGGTACGCCGTCGAGCCATAACGATGCGCACCACGAGGGCAAGAACCGTGGCAGTGATGACGACTGTCGCCATGGCTTGATACCAGCCCGCACCCGCATCGGTTCCGGCTTTAGGCACGGTCACTCGTCGGCTGAGGGTTCTCACTGCAACGACAGAGCGCCTCGCCAGTGGTGACCTCACCGCGCGCGCCGACCCTGCGCCGGGGGCGCCTGAACTCGTTCGCCTGTCGCGCTCGTTCAACCGAATGGCCGACCGGCTCTCGGCTCTCATCGACGATCAGCGCGCCTTTGCCGCGGATGCCTCGCATCAGTTGCGCACCCCCCTCACCGCTCTGCGGCTGAAGCTTGAGCGCGCACGGGACCTCATTGAGTCCGACCCCGCAGGAGCGGCGTCGAGACTCGCGGCGCCCGAGCGAGAGGCCGACCGTCTGGTGACCATCGTAGAGGACCTGCTCGCGCTGGGACGTGCCGGCGCATCCGCCACTCCCGTCGTGGCCGTCGATCTGGGCGGAGTCGCGCGTGAGCGAGTTGAGCAGTGGGAGCCCCTCGCTATCGAGAGCGGCGTCGACCTGCAGGTTGAGGGAGCGGCGAGCGTGCGGGCGCTAGTGGTGCCG
>JBBRWT010000030.1:0-17678 GCA_038249035.1 Actinomycetales bacterium | reverse complement strand
GGTCGAAGGACGGATACCGTCATGATGACGAGAAGGGAGAGAAGCACAGTGATAAAGGAATGGATTCGTGAAGACGAGACAAGGCTTGCAACTTGAGAGTAAGCCGTTTCTCGGATTCTGGCCGGTAGCTTCGAATCCATTGGCAGCGCCGCTACTAAACGTAGATAAAGCTGCCCATACTGCGCTTCTTCTGCAACCGAAGCGCTTACCGACGATGCCAACTTATCTATCTTCGGTTCAAATAGCAGTTTGCTTGTACTCATTGTAAGAAAGGCGCAGGTGAACAAAAAGGGACCGACGCTGAACGCGTGGATCGTTCCAGAAGCCGTTGGCGGCCCGCTTCATCTGCTCGTAGCGCTCTCGTCCGGCGCGGGTTCCCAGTACATAGCCGACGGCGAGGCCGGCGGCGAACAGGATCTTGCCTTTCATGACGAACTCCTTACGCCACCCGAACAGATCGGCTCACTCGCGGTGGCGCCTTCAGCGTAGTGCGCACAGCCCTGCCGGTGGCTAGCAATGCGGAGGGGATTCTCAGGAGAGCCTGGCCCCCGCGCCGTCAGCTGGCCACCCAGGCGGAGCCGAGGGGGCGCCGATATCCAGCGCCACCGACCGCGCGTGCGCGATCACCGCCCCGATTCCTTTCCCCGCCACCTGCTCGCCGACAACGGGGATGCGGTCGTCCGCGACGATGCGCGCGGCCGGCCTCCATGAGGTCGTCGTGGTAGCGAGAATCCGATCGGTCGGGATGCTCACTCCGAGTAATACTTCGGCATCGAGACGAGCCTGCTCAACGCTCGGCAGGTTCTCGTAGCGCAGCCGCACGACGTGTCGACCCGCGGCCGCCTCCGCCAGCGGGGGCCATGTGGCGCTCACGTGCTCGAGCACTCGCGCCTGAACAACCGCTGCGCGCGCGACGAGAACACCGGCACCGCGCGGAGCACTCTGCAACCCCTGCTCGCTGCCCTCATCTGCGGCGAGTACAAGAGTCACGATGTGCACGATCGGGGGTGCGGCTAGGGATGCGGCGTCATCGCCGTCACCTGCGCCCACCAGTCCGGGTGCGGCGACCACGATCAGTCCCGAGCGCTCGAGTCGCTCCACGGGGTCGACCCCTGCCTCGCTCACGAGCACCACGTGATCGGGGTGCACCTCGGCGACGCGCACCCCGTACTCGATCGAGACGCCGAACCGGTCGAGCTCGGCCAGCAGAGCATCGACGAGTCCCGACATGCCGCTCGTGAGCGAAGCCACAGTCGTGCCCGTGGAACGCTCGAGGGTCATGCGCGCCACCGCCCGGCCCAGTGAATTCTCGCGCAAGAGGTGGTGCACGAGGCCCGGCACCTGAGTCATGGGTAGGTCGTCGGGGTGCACGGAGCGCTCGGCCTCGACCACAGGGGCCACGAGGCGCTCAAGCATGCCGTCGCCCATGCGACGGCGTACCAGGGCGCCCAGCGTGGGCGCCTTTGCACCGACCGGACCGGGGAGTAGTGCATCCAGAAGCGCGCGCAACGCAGCCCCTCGGCCGACGACGCGAATGGTGTCAGCCGACATCGGCGCCGCCGGAATGCCGAGCAGGCTCGCGTCAGGCAGAGCGGTGGTCTCGCCGTCGGCTGCGTGCAGCCACAGAGAATTCTGCAGCGGCATCACGACGCGATCGGCAATCCCGATTCGGTCGAGGTAGGCACGCACCACGCCGTCGTCGGTCAAAAAATGCGCGGCGCCTACATCGACCTGCAGCCCGTCGAGCTCGACCGAGTGCACTTGACCACCCGCCCGATCTGTAGCCTCGAGCACTCGCACGGCATGCCCCTGGAGCACGAGCTCCCGGGCCACGACGAGTCCGGCTATACCCGCGCCGACGACGATGACGTCTCGCGCTGTCGTCTCGTCATCGGCGAGACGATCACGCTCAGACGGCGGGGTCATGCTCCCAGAATAGGGTGGTGCTCGGTGAGGCGACTCGACTCGAAGTCAGCGGGTGAGCCCAGCCCGCGATGGCCGCAGCCCGCGGCAGTCGTCAGGCAGAGACGCGCTCAAGCACAGCCAGGAGCGCGAGCCCATAGGCCTCCGGTGCCGAGACGCTCTCGAACACGGGTGCTTCGCCGTCGATTTCAATCGTCACGCGATAGCCGTCGACGATGCTCTCCAGGCCTCGAAATGCCGAGCGCAAGAGGTCGCGCAGCTGGTCTTCACGGGGCAGCCACAGCGTGTCGTCAACGCCGACAGAGTCGAGCGCCCACTCTGTGGTGCCGTTAAAGTCCAACTCGGTTCCTGTGGGGTACTCGTGCGCTTCAATCGTCAGATCGCTCACCGTAAAGATGTCAGCGTCGAATTCGTGGCGATCAATTTGGAAGCGGTCGCCCGACTGTGGCTTCCAGCGCAGACCGGCATCACGCAGGCTGCGAGCGAGTGCGGTGGAGATCATGCCGTCATGCTGGCATGGCGAACCGGGTGCCCGCTTGGAAGCGAACACCCGGCTCGGTCAGGTGCGAATTGCGACTCAGGCCTGGCGGCGACGGGCGACGACCACACCGGCACCGACGAGCGTCAGCAGCAACGCCAGAGCGCCGATTCCGGTGAGCGCATCGGATGCCCCGGTGAAGGCCAGGGTCGGCAGGTCGCAGTTCTCTGCGCTGGCGGCACCAACCGTGACGGGCAAGACGGCGGTATGGCCCGCGTCGTTCACGCTGTCAGTCGAGATTGACGCGACCGCTGTCACCAGATGATCGCCCGATGCTACGGGGGTAACGGCACTGGTGAGTTCTTGCTGTTGGGGAGTTCCGTAGGCAAGGTAGTAACGCACCGGGTTCAGGTTGCTGATCGGGCCGACAGAGAACTGCACAGTGATCTCACCACTGTTCATCCCGAACGGCGAGCACACCTGGTTTGTCGCGGTCGCGCTCGCGGGCCAGTTCGGCAGCTCAGGCAGCTGGCAGTCACCAGGGCCGTAGGTCGTGAACTTTCGATCGAGCGGTGTGGGCTGATCTGGGCCCAAGACGTACCCGTCATTCGCCCTCGGCACGGCCAACACGTAATCACCCGGTTCGACACCAAAGGTCTTCGAAGTCACACCCTCAGCGAAGACGACGTCGAACGAAGGATCATCGTTGATTGTCACCCGATAGGTGAGGCCCTCAACGTAGAAGAGCGTGAAGCTCGCCGTCACGCACGTGTCGACGTACTCGAACGGGTCAACCACGGGCAGCGCTCTGCAGAGCTCGGTGTTGGGGCCCGCCAGTGTGCCCGTGAAGGTCAGCGTCTTGCCCCCGTTCGACACGATACGTCCAGGAAGCGCGACATCTGGGCTCTGGTCGAAGGTTGTCTTGAGGCCGATAGTCGCGAATACGACGGTGTATGTGCCGTCTTCTTCGATGATCGGGTCGCCAGCGAGTTCCGCGAGCTCCGTATCAAAGACAAACGAGTCGACATTCAGGGTCTGGCCGCGCATACACGTGGCGTCGTTGAATGTCAGAAACACATTCGTGATCGGGAAGACGCAGTCTTCGTCTCCGAGGACAGGATCCAAGTCACCTTTGACCACAAAAGTGCGCGTTCCATCGCTGAAGAGCGACGCCGCGGGTGCAGTGAAGGCAACCTCGTATTGTCGCGTGTCAGAGCCCGGATCCACGACAACCCACGTGACACCCGGCGATACATCGAAAAGGTCTTCATTCAGCAGGGAGCCCGAGAAGCAGGAGGCCGGATTCTCAAATACGGCTGCCGTTGCGAGCGCGCAGTCGGGGTTCTTGACGAGCTTGTATGACGAGCCCCAGCCTCCAGGCACGAGTGCCTCTTGCGGGTTGTTAGGCCCGTTCAGGAATCCGCCCGCGATCAGCGCCGTCGTGGTCGGCCCGTCATAGTACTTGTCGAGCTGGTACTGGGTTCCGCAGAGGTCCGGTACCGGAGCATCTACCGGCACGCCACAGTCGATCGGGTAGCTGGCGAAGTAGGCTTGCGGCCAGCTGGGCGTGCGGTCGTTGATCCAGCTCGGCATCACCCACACGACAACGGTGCAGGTCGGAGTCAAGGGGGGCGGCGGCGGGGTCGGCTTCACGCAATCGTTCGCGAGAATCTGCGCCCCCGTGAATCCGCCAAAGTCGGTCGTCAGGTTCTTGCCGGGGTACGACAGGTACTCCCACGTAGCGCTGTTGCCGTTGCCCACCTTGTGCCAGTACGAGAAGGCCTGGATGATGTCAGCGTCGTGCTCCTGATCATGACCCGACTGGTTCGTCGCAGCAGCGTCATCATCGATCGAAAGCAGGTTCCAGCCCTGCGCCGCGGTGTCAGGCGGCGTCGCGTGACACACGGTGACCTTGGTGGCTCCGTTGTCGGGGTGCGGGGCAGGACCGCCGCCGCCACCGCCGCCACCGCCGCCGCCGTTGTTGTTCACGACAGCAGGAGCGAACGAGACCTCGCTGTCTGCCGGGGCTTGGTTGTCTTGCTCTTGGGCGTTGGCGGCGCTCGCGCCCCCCACCGCCATTCCGAGCATGAGTAGGGCAGCGGTAGACGCCGCCATAAATCGGGTACGTAACATTGTGTGCTCCTGGGGGGTCGGAGCCCAAAGGTCCCCGCCCGGGTAAGGCGAAGAAGGTTCGGGTATTCGGGTAAATCGGTATCTCAAAGGCTCGAGTCACCGGGGTGCCGCACGCAACCCTCGACGAATTCGGGTAGGTCGAGCCTGCGTACCGCATGCGAACATTACTCCACCCCTGAGTGGGCGGCAAGGACAGAAAACTCGGTCTACCCCCGAAGAGGGGTTCGCCGGGCTCAGTGCACGAACTCGAGCAGGTCGACGCCGAGCACGCGCAAGGCATCCATCACGCGAAGTCGGCGCGGCAAGTCGGTGTCGTCGAAGTGCACCGAGACCGCATAGGCGATGCCGGCGCGCGGGCCGCGCAGAATGCCCGCCTCGCTGCGCACCCCCACGTCGGTGCCCGTCTTGTTCACCATCCACGTGTTGTGCTCGACCCCGCGATGCGACAGCGGATCTCGGCCAAAAGCGCTTGCGACCATAGACAGGTCGGCGTTGAGCGAGAGCCAGCTGAGGACGCGCTGGCTCGTGACGGGGTCGATGATGTGGCCGTTGGCGAGAGCCTGGAAGAGCCAGGCGAGCTCGGCCGTGGAACCAACCGACAGCTGAGGCGCGTCATCCGGTCCGCGAACGTCGCGCACGCGATCGAGGAGCGCCGTTCGCACGAGGCCGAGCTTCTCAGTGCGCGATCGCACGGCGTCGAGACCCACCTGGCGCAACAGCACGTTCGTTGCAAGGTTATCGCTGGTCGCCCCGACAAGGGCCGCGAGATCGGCGATCGGAAAGGCGGGAGCCTGAAGGTGTTGCCAAATGCCACTGTCGGCCACCGCATCCTGTGCCGAGCGATCGGCGATCGCGAAGTCGCTCACCGTGCGATCGGTGAGCCGAGCGCTCACCTCAATGAGCAGCAAGATCTTTCCGATGCTCGCGGTCGGCAGCACGATGCGCTCGTCGACCGCGAAGACGCTCTCCCCCGTCTCAACATCGACAACGGCCACCGATACCCGGGCTCCCTCGTACGCCACCGCGCCCAGGGCTCGGTATCCGGTTCGAAATCCCGGTTGCCGCACCTCGGCAAGGTGGCGCGCCCGTCGGGGGGTGCCCGCCCGAGCGCCCCTGTCCCGCATGAGCGGGGTGTCTACCAAATGGTGACCCGCTGTTCGGGGGAGAGCCACAAGGCATCGTCCGGGGTTACCACGAAGGCCTCATAGAACGCACCGATGTTGCGCACGATCTGGTTGCACCGAAATTCGTTCGGCGAGTGCGGATCAATCGACAACAGGCGCAGGGCTTCTTCTGGCCGGATCGCGATCTGCCAGGCCTGCGCCCACGACAGAAAGAAGCGCTGCGCCGCAGTGAGTTCGTCGATCACGGGAGGCTCTGCGCCCTCGAGCGAGAGCAGGTACGCCTTGTACGCGATGCCGAGCCCCCCGAGGTCGCCGATGTTCTCGCCGATCGTGAGCGCCCCGTTGACGTGGTGGCCGGGCGTCTCAGCCGGCTCGAGCGCGTCGTACTGTGCGATCAGCGAGGCGGTGCGCTGCTCGAACGCCGCGCGGTCTTTCTCTGTCCACCAGTCGTGCAGTCGGCCGTCGCCATCGAAGCGTGACCCCTGGTCGTCGAAACCGTGCCCAATCTCGTGGCCGATGACCGCGCCGATCGCGCCGTAGTTGGCCGCAGCATCCCGAGCCGCATCGAAGAAGGGGAACTGCAGGATCGCTGCCGGGAAGACGATTTCGTTGAAACCGGGGTTGTAGTACGCGTTGACGGTTTGCGGGGTCATGAACCACTCATCGCGGTCGATCGGCGACCCGATCTTGCCCAGTTCGCGCTGAAACTCGAACTCGCCGGCCGCCTGCACGTTGGCCAACAGGTCGTCGGCTGCGATCGGCAGCGTCGAGTAGTCGCGCCAGCGATCGGGGTAGCCGATCTTCGGTGTGAACTTCGCGAGCTTGTCGAGGGCGCGGGCGCGGGTGTCTGGCGTCATCCACTCCAAGGTCTCGATGCTCTGACGGTAGGCCTCGACAAGGTTGGCGACGAGGTCGTCCATGGCCGCTTTGGCCTCAGGGCGGAAGTGCCGCTCGACGTACACTGCACCGACCGCCTCACCCATGGCGCGCTCGACAAGGGCGACACCGCGCTTCCAGCGGGCACGCAACTCGGGGGCGCCGGTCAGGGTGCGGCCATAGAAGGCGAAGTTCTCGTCGACGAAAGCGCTCGAGAGATAGGGGGCCATTGAACGAATGATCGCCATACGCAGCCAGTCACGCCAGTCGTCGAGGTCTCGGCCGGTGAGCTCGGCGGCAAGCCCCGCGGTGAAGTCGGGCTGGCGCAGCACGACCTCGGCGAGCGCCGAGGCGGGTACACCGTAACCGTCGCGCCAGGCCGAGAGATCGACGCCTGCCGCGCGGCCCGCCCACTCGTCCCAGGTTGAGAGGTTGTAGGTGGCCTGGGCGTCGCGGTTTCGCACCTTGTCCCAGTGATGACCAGCGAGCGCAGTCTCGAGCGCGATGACTCGCTCGGCGCGAGCAGCCGCGTCGTCAAGACCCGCGAGGACGAGCATGCGCTCGACGTGAGCGCGGTAAGCAACGCGGGTGTCGGCGTGCGCACTGTCGCGGTAGTAAGACTCATCGGGCAGACCGATGCCGCCCTGCTCGACGAAAACGAGATAGCGCTCGGGGTCACCCGGGTCGTTGTCGACGAACAGCTGAACGGCGCCAGCCACGCCGCGGCGCTCAAGGCGACCGAGGGTCGCGAGCAGGGCATCCACGTCAGAGATCTCATCGACGTCGGCAAGTAGCGGTGCCAGCGGGGTCGCGCCGAGGTACTCAATTCGCTCGTCGTTCATGAAACTCGCGTAGAGATCGCCGACCTTCTTCTCCAACGTGCCGGGCTCGGCGATGTGCGCCTCATCGATGATGGCCCGCACGGCCTTTTCGGCCTCTTCAGCGAGCACGAGGAACGAGCCGTACCGAGCCTTGTCGTCAGGAATCGGCGTGCGCGCAACCCAGAGACCGTTCACATGCCGGTACAGATCGTCTTGCGGCCGGATAGCGGGGTCGAGTTCTTCGCGGTCGATGCCGCTGGCGAGCACGTCAGTCACGCGAGAGAGCCTAACCGGCCGACCCTCAATGAGGGCGGTTCACCTGCACAGACACAGGCGATCGGTGCGGTAGATGCCCGCCGCGCGCGGTCGACTAGAGCCAGTCACGGCGCTTGAAGGCCACGTAAAGCCCGATGCCAAGCAGCAACATGAGACCCATGGCAAACGGATACCCCCAGACCCATTGAAGCTCGGGCATATACCGAAAATTCATGCCGTAGACGGTGCCGACGAGCGTGGGGGCGAAGAGAATCGCCGCCCAGGAGGTGATGCGCTTGATCTGCTCGTTCTGCTCGACGCTCACCTCGGTCATGCGTCGCGTGATCAGGGTCGACTGCGCCTGCAGGGCTTTGTCGAGCAGGCTACGGAACGCGTCGGCCTTTTCACCCGCGCGCGACACGTGGTCAAGTACGTCGCCCAGTTGGTGGCTCAGATCGAGATCGACGCCGTGCTTGTCGCCGCCACGTAGCAGGGCGCCCACAATGCCAATCAACGGTTGAACAGCACGCTGAAACCCGATGACTTCGCTCGACAGATCGTAGATGCGACGGGTAAGTGCTTCGTGCTCCGATTCGCCGAAGAGTTGATCTTCGATCTCGTCAATGTCGTTTTCGAGACCCGCGATGACGGGTTCATACTCGTCGACGACTTCGTCGAGCACGGCGTAGAGAATCGCCTCGGGCCCCTTGGCCAGCAGGGCAGGGTCGCTCTCGAGACGGTCGCGCACACGGGCCAGGTCGGGCGACTCGGCATGGCGAACAGTAACGACGAACTGCGGGCCAATGAATACGTGCAGTTCGCCAAATTCGACTTGCTCGGTCTCGTCGATGTACCGCGCCGTGCGCAACGCGACGAAGAGGGTGTCGCCGTAGCGCTCAAGCTTCGACCGCTGGTGGCCCTTGAGCGCATCTTCGACCGCGAGGTGGTGCAAGCCGAACTCGGTGGCGACCGACTCGAGCTCGTCGGTCGTGGGTCGATCTAGACCGATCCAGGCGAGACCACTCGTGGCTCGCGTCACCTCGTAGGTCTCGTCGAGACCAACAACTCCGGATCGACGCACCCCCTCGACGTAGACGGCGCTATCGACGACGGCCACGGATCGCCGCTCCGAAGCTGATACCCACAGTGACTCCTTGTTTGAGAGGCCGCTCAGCGAATCTGGCCGAACGCCTCGGCCTTTTTGATCGGACCAGCAACGAGAATCGTATCTCCTGGCTGGATGACGGTCTCGGCGTCGGCATTGCACCACTCTTTGTCGCCGCGCTGCACTGCCATGACGGTCACACCATACTGTTGGCGCAATTCGGTGTCTCCGAGTCGCTTGCCTTCGAGAACCCGATTGGGGCCCATCTTCACGATGGCGTAGTCGTCATCGACCTCGATGTAGTCGAGCGCTGCGCCGCGCACCAGGTGAGCAACTCGGCGCCCCATGTCGTTTTCGGGATAAATCACGTGCTCGACCCCGAGCTGAGTCAAGATCTGCCCGTGGGCGTCGCTCACGGCCTTTGCCCAGATCTGTGGGATCTTCATGCGCAGCAAGATCGAGGTGGTGAGGATGCTGGCCTGAACGTCGGAACCGATGGCGACCACGACGCGGTCGAACTCATCGACCGCGAGCTGGCGCAAAACCTCTTCTTTGGTCGTGTCGGCCCGCACCACCTGGGTGAGCTGCCCGTTGAGCGACTGCACGATCTCTTCGTTCGCGTCGATGCCGAGCACCTCAGTTCCCGTGGCCATCAGCTCAAGCGCGATGGCGCGGCCGAATCGACCGAGCCCAACGACCGCCACCGAGTCGGCCTCGGCGATACGCGTCGCACGATCGCGGCTGAAGAAGCGCTGATTAGCCAATGACGGGCCTTTCTTTCGGAAGCTCGTAGAGCACCTTGCGTTGTCTCAGCACCAGAGCGGTGCCGAGCGTGAGTGGGCCAAGACGGCCGAGGAACATGAGCAGCATCAGGATCAGCTGGCCCGCGGCGGGCAGTTCGGCGGTAATGCCCGTGCTGAGGCCCACAGTGCCGAAGGCCGAGACCACTTCGAAGAGAATGACATCGAGGTCGAGGTGGGTCATGACCATGAGCACGATCGTCGCACTCATGACGGCGGCCACTGAGAGCAACGTGATCGTGATCGCCTCGCGGTGCACCGCGCGCGAGAGGCGCTTGCCGAAGATGTTGACGGCCCCCTCGCCGCGCAGCTCGGTGAGGATGATGAACAGCAGCACCGCAAACGTGGTCACCTTGATGCCACCCGCGGTTCCTGCCGGCCCGCCACCGATAAACATGAGCACGTCGAGGCTTAACCACGTTTCGCTCGTCAACTGCCCGATGTCGACCGAATTGAAGCCGGCCGTGCGAGCTTGCACCGAGTGGAAGAACGACACGAGAAGCCGGTCGGCGGGCGAGAGTTCACCGATCGTGGCCGGGTTGCTCCATTCAAAGACGGCGAACGTGACCGTGCCGATCACGAGTAACAAGGCGGTCATCGCCAGTACAAGGTTGGTGTTCATGGTCCAGTGCAGGGGCCGGCGCAACTCGCGACGCAGCTGTAGCAAGACGGGGAACCCGAGGCCGCCGAGAATCGTGGCAATACACATCGGAAGCAGGATGATCGGGTCGGTGGCGAAGCCGATCATGTTGTCGCTAAACGGCGCGAACCCGGCGTTGTTGAACGACGAGATGGCGAGGAAGATGCCGCGGCCCAATGCCCTGGGTAGCTCGACACCGTACGAGATCCAGAATTGCAGCGTCAGGACGAGGGCCACGAGGCCCTCAATCACGAGCGAGGTGAGCACGATGCCGCGCGCGAGCCGCGCCGCGTCGCCGGTGGTCACGGCACGATTTTCGGCGCCGGCCGCCATGCGCCCGCGGAGCGAAAAGCGACGCAGAAGGACAAGCCCGATGAGCGAGGCAACGAGCATGATGCCGAGTCCGCCGAGCTGAATGAATGCCACGATGACCGCGTGCCCGAAGGGCGACCAAGCGTTGGCAGTGTCGACAACGATGTGCCCCGTGACGCACACGGCTGAGACGGCCGTGAAGGCCGCATCAAGAAGCGTCACCTCGGCACCAGGCGCGTGCGCGATCGGTAGCGAGAGCAGGGCGGTGGCTAAGAGGATAGCCCCAAGGAATCCGATGACCACGGCCTGAGGCGGGTTTAAACGGAAGCGGTGATGCGAGCGTCGCTGAGGCGCCCTCGAAAGAGGCACCCGCAGACTCTAGTCCTCCGGCGGCAGAACACAAGTCGACGATGTAGCGAATGGTTGCATCGGCACGACGGACGCCCGAGCCATGGCCCGGGCGTTCATTAGGACTGGCTGAGCACTGGGTCAGTTCGCGAAGGCGTCTTTCACGTTGTCGCTAGCCTGCTTGAGGTTGGCCGACGTCTGATCGGCGCGGCCTTCAGTCTCGAGCTCTTCGTTGTCGGTGACCTTGCCGGCCGCCTCCTTCGCCTTGCCGCCCAGCTCTTCGGCCTTGTGCTTCATCTTGTCTGCTGCATCATTCATGTTCGACTCCTCGTTTGTCGGTGTCGGTTCTTGTCGACCTCGTGAATCGACACCACCTACGTTTGCACTGCTAGATCGATCTCGCACCCCCTTGACAACCGGCCGATCGGCCCATTCTGCGACCGTCACTCGGCTGTTAGCGTTGTTGAGCCTGACGCGAGAGATTCACGCGAGCGGGCATCCCTCTGTCGAAAGAATGTTGTGACCACTACTACCGGCGCCCGCCCCTCTTTGACTGCGTGGCGACTCGCCGTGTTTGCCGTGTTCGCGATCAACGGCCTCGCCATGGCCAGCTGGTTCGCCCGCACTCCGGCGATTCGTGACGCGCTCGACGTGCGCACCGATCAATTCGGCGTGCTCGTCATGGGCATGGCCGCGGGGTCGATCGTCGGGTTACTCGCGTCGTCGCACGTGATCGCACGCATCGGCTCGCGCACGACGATTGTGGTCGCGCTGCTGGGGTGCACGGCCGCCCTCGCCCTGCTCGGTTTCGGCTCAGCGGGCTTGGGCTCGTTTGGCGTCGCCATCACCGCACTCGCGGTCTTCGGCGCCTGCACCGGCATCACCGACGTGGCCATGAATGTCGAGGGCGCCGGAGTCGAACAAGCTCAGGGGCGCAGCATCATGCCGTGGTTTCACGCCTCTTGGAGCATCGGCACGATCGTCGGAGCCGCGATCGCCGCTGGCGTCACCGCTCTGGGAGTGCCCCTTGACGTGCACCTCGGAATCATGGCGGCGCTCCTCGCCGCAGCAACTCTTGTCGCGGTGCGGTACCTTCCGCGCACTCGAGCCCTCCCCGGCCTCGACGATGACGGCGCGGACTCGGGCCGCTCAACCTTCGCGCAACGCATGGCCATCTGGCGCGAGCCGCGCACGCTCATCATCGGGCTCATCGTGCTCGGAATGGCGTTCGCCGAAGGCTCGGCCAACGACTGGCTGGCCCTCGCCATGGTCGACGGGCGTGGGGTCGGCGAGGCCACCGGCGCCCTCTACTTCGGCCTGTTTGCGACCGCCATGACTACGGGCCGCATCGGTGGGGTGTGGGTTCTCGACCGCTTCGGGCGCGTGCCCGTGTTGCGGGCTTCAGCGCTACTGGCCATGGTCGGCATTGCCGTGTTGATTCTCGTTCCGCACCCGGTCGCGGCCGGTATCGGCGTTTTTGCGTGGGGGCTCGGTGCTGCTCTCGGATTCCCTGTCGGCATGTCGGCCGCGGCAGATGACCCGACCAAAGCCGCCGCGCGCGTCGCCGCCGTGGCAACGGTCGGCTACTTTGCCTTTCTGGTCGGCCCGCCCCTTCTCGGGTTCCTCGGCGAGCAGTTCGGCCTACTCAACGCCTTCTGGGTGGTGCTCGTTCTCATCGCCGTCGCTTTCGTTGCGGTTCCTGCCGCCCGCGAGACCGCGGCCGCGGCGCGCCCGTCGTCGTCAACCGCATCTCCGGTTCCGGATGCTCGCCCCTAGGCTCACCGCATGACCAGCGCCGCCCCCGCACGCCCCCCGCTGCCAGCAGACCTCGACCTGACAGGTCGCACGGCGCTCGTCACCGGGTGCGGATCGGCCGACGGAATCGGCTTCGCCACGGCCCGCGCGCTCGCCCAGCGCGGAGCCCGCGTCGCCATGACCGCCACCACCGACCGCATCGAGCAACGCGTGGCCGAGCTGCGCGCCGAGGGGCACGACGCCACCGGCGTCGTCGCGCGGCTCGAGACCGAGCAGGCGGCGGGCGACGCACTCGCGGCGGTGCGTGCGCTTGTCGGCGACCCGGACATCCTGGTCAACAATGCGGGAATGGTCGCGCTCGGCGAGGAGTTTCCGCGCGGCGACATCGACATGAGCGTTGCCGAGTGGCGCAGCGCGGTCGATGTCAACTTGACGAGCGTATTTCTCGTGACTCGTGCGGTTGTCGGGGCGATGCGCGAGCGTGGCTGGGGCCGAGTGATCAACGTGGCCTCGACCACGGGGGCCGTGCAGGCTGCGCGCGACGACCTCGGCTACGCCACGGCGAAGGCCGGCGTGCTCGGCTTCACCCGCGGTCTTGCCATCGACGAGGCGCGTCACGGCATAACGGTCAATGCCGTGGCTCCAGGCTGGATCGCCACCGCCTCGCAGTTGCCGCAGGAGACTCTCGAGGGCGAACTCGTGCCGCTCGGCCGCAGCGGAACCCCGGCCGAAGTTGCGAGCGCGATCGCGTGGCTGGCGAGCCCCGGCGCTGCCTACATCACCGGCCAGCTGATCGTGGTCGACGGCGGGGGCAGCATCGCCGAAGAGCGCCGCCCCGGCCTGTGGGCCTAGACCCGCGCGTCACAAATCACGGAACTTCGTTGCCTCACGGGCCAATTTCGCGCCCGCGCCTGTCACCAGCATCCCGAATCTCCGTGATTTGTGACAGCCGTAGGCTGAGGGGATGCGCCTCGTTATTGCCCGCTGCTCCGTCGACTACGCGGGCCGGCTGAGTGCGCACCTGCCGCTCGCCACGCGGCTACTCATGGTCAAGAGCGACGGCAGCCTGCTCGTGCACGCCGACGGCGGCAGTTACAAGCCACTTAACTGGATGAGCCCGCCCTGCACGCTCGTCATCGACGAGCCCGACGACGACCAGCTAGCGGCCGGGGTCGCCGAACTATGGCGCGTGACGCACGCGAAGACTGCCGACCTGCTCGTCGTGAGCATTCACGAGGTGCTGCACGACTCCGCTCACGAACTCGGCGTCGACCCTGGCCTGCAGAAAGACGGCGTCGAAGCTCACCTGCAGAAGCTGCTCGCCGAACACATCGAGCTAGTCGGCGAGGGCCACACGCTCGTGCGACGCGAATACATGACCGCAATCGGGCCGGTCGACATTTTGGCGCGCGACGCGAGTGGGGCATCCGTCGCGATCGAGATCAAGCGCCGAGGTGGCATCGACGGGGTCGAACAGCTGACCCGTTACCTCGAGCTGATGAACCGCGACCCGCTGCTGGCCCCCGTCGCGGGAGTCTTCGCCGCCCAAGAAATCACACCGCAAGCGCGCACGCTGGCCGAAGACCGCGGCATTCGCTGCCTGCTACTCGACTACGACGCCATGCGCGGCCTCGACGACACGGTGCCGCGGCTGTTCTGAGCTTGTGTGCTCAAGACGCGGGCGCAGAGTCCCGTCGTGCGCCGTTCGGGCGCGCCCCGTTTTGGGGGTGTGCAAGACGTGAGCAATCGCGCGATCCCAGGCTATCTGGAAGGCGAAGTCGGATAGTATTCACTTTTCTACCCATACACACAAGGGAACCCGAACCCGTGTTGCTACACACCTACCCAAGACGACTCCGTCGCGCCGCTGTCATCGCGGCCGTCGCCAGTTCGACCGCCGCCCTCTTCGCCGGTCTGCCCGCGAGCTCGGCGAGCGCGGAGCAAAGACCTGCCGCGTGCGCGAATGTGTCGATCGTGAATGGATCATTCGAAGCCCCGCTGGTCGCTGCGAACAGTTGGGCGCAGTTTGACGACTCACTCGTTCCCGGATGGACAACTACCGCCACGGACCGCAAGGTTGAGATTTGGCGCTCGCCCTTCCAGGGCGTTCCGGTTGCCGATGGCGCACAGTTCGCCGAGTTGAATGCGACCCAGCGAGCGACGCTCTATCAGGATTTCGCCACGACGCCGGGGGAGACGTTCCGTTGGCAGTTCCAGCACCGCGGTCGCACGGGCATCGACACCATGGAGGTGCGCTTTGGCGCCCCCGATACCGCACTCGCTCTATATGGCACCATCTCGAATGGACTGACTTGGGGCGCGCACTCGGGGCTCTACACGGTGCCCCCCGGTCAGACGACAACGCGGCTGTCATTCGATTCGATCAGCAGCGCGAACGGCAATGCTTCGTATGGCAATTTCATCGACGCGGTCTTGGTGGCCTCGGGAGCATGTGTCGTCACAAGCAAGAGCGTCGTCAACCTGACGGGCGGGTCGACCGTGCGTCTCGGCGATACTCTGCAGTATTCGGTCGTCGCGACCAACGACGGCGCCAGTGGTGCCGCGCTTGCCTCAATGGTCGACGCTTTGCCCGCCGGCATCTCGTTCGTTCCGGGATCGATCACTGTGACCGATGGAGCCGTAACCACGACAGCGACCGACGAGGCCGCCGACGACATCGGCGAGTACGATGTGGGTTCGCGTGAGGTGCGCGCGAGAGTCGGTGACGGCGCGTCGAGCGCTAGCGGCGGAACCCTTGCCGCAGGCGACTCGGTAACCGTCTCGTTCAGCGTGCTCGTCGACTCAGTCACAGCTCTTCCCGCGGTGGAGAACAGCGCATTGGTCTCGTTCACCCATGCCGTGTCGAACCTCCCGTCGGGGTCGATGTCGAACACCACGTCGACACCTGTCGCTGCGGATTCACCGGGCCTCACCATCGTCACCTCGGGCAGCGTGAACCCCGCCTCGCACCAGAGCGCAGCCACCATCGGCGACGCCATCACCTGGAGCTACGTCGTCGAGAACACCGGAGACGTGCCGCTCAGCTCTGTCTTTATCGTCGACCCGGAGGGCGGAACCGTCAGTTGCTCTCCGTCCTCTCTCTCCGTGGGCGAGAGCGCGACATGCACGGGCACCGCGACCCGTGTGGTGACAGAGGCCGACCTTGCCGCGGGCAGTGTCTCGAACGGTGCGACCGCCATGGGTACGCCCCCTTACGGAGCCGAGCCCGTCGCGTCGACAGAGTCAGTTGCGATCGTGAACACTGCCACGATCGCGCCCTCCATCGACGTTTCGGTTGCTCACGACAACCTCACCTCGCCGGGATCAAACGCGCCAGCGTCGACTGGCGATCGGTTGCGGGCACGGTTCGTCGTGACCAACACGGGCAACTCGATGCTCGACGCCATCACAATCGTCGACCCTGTTTTCGGCTCGGTGACGTGCGTCGTTTCGACGTTGGGGCCGGGAGAGTCGACGACATGCGCCGCTGACGCGCTCTATGTGGTCACCGCCCAAGATGCCGTTGCTGGCGTTGTTTCGCGCACAATCACGGCCACCGGCTCCGCGGCGATCGGACTAGTGACGGCGTCGGTGTCAGATCAAGAACTTGTCCACCTCGACGTGGTGATCGCAACCGAAAGCTCCGGATTGGCGAGCACGGGCTCTGCTGCGGCGAACCCGCTGGCGCTCGCGCTGGCGCTCCTCGCGGCCGGGCTGATCGCGCTGAGCGCGGCTCGGGTGCAGTCGGCGCGTCGATCTCGTCGTGCTTCGCTCACGGTGTGACAGAACACGGTTCGCTCGATGCGGATCGTGGAATCCAGTGCCTGCTGCTCGACTACGACGCCACGCGCGGCCTCGACAATGAAGTGCCTCGGCTCTCTGGTGCCTCGTGCGTGCAGAATCAGCACGTGACCGCCGCCTAGGCTCGACTTGTGCACCCCTATACGGCGATCCTGCTCGATCTCGACGGCACGGTCACCGATTCGGCCCCCGGCATCACCGACACGCTCGCGTTCACGTTTCGCGAACTGGGGCTGCCGATTCCCGACGCCGACGAGTTGTTGCGCTACGTCGGACCGCCGCTTCTCGACTCGTTTCGTGACCTCGCGGGCATGACCCTGGCCGAGCGGCAGCGTGCCCTCGAGGTCTATCGCGAGCGGTATCTCGACCGGGGCGCCTACGACGCCACGCTCTACCCCGGCATGGGAGTGCTCGTGGCCGACATCGATGCGGCGGGCATCCCGCTCAGTCTGGCGACCTCGAAGCCCGAGCTGCCGGCCACGCTCATGCTCGAACACTTCACGATCGCCCACCACTTCGACATCATCACGGGCGCCTCGGCCGACGAGGTGCGCAGCGCGAAGGCCGACGTGGTCGCCGAAGCCCTCGTGCGTCTTCGGGCCATGGATGCTGATCTCACGCGCCCCGTCATGATCGGCGACCGCGTGCACGACGTTGAAGGAGCCGCAGCACACGGCATCCCGACCATCGCGGTGTCGTGGGGCTACGGCGAGCCCGCGGAGTTCGCCCACGCCCGCGCCGTGGCGCACGACGTCGACGAGTTGCGCGCCCTGATCGGCCTCTAAAAGGCACCACAACCGGGCACTCCCGGCCAAGCATCTCAGCGCGCGAGGCGGTTTACGACCGCACCGAACACGCGCGGCAACGCCGCAGCAGCCGGCACGATGAGCCCCCGGGCCGGCGACGTTGCTGCCGCGAGCAGCCCCGCCGTCAGCACCCTGAAGTCGCGGGTTGACCGACGCCAAGCGCGCTCGTAGCCGGGCAGGTCGCCCGCGGCGAGCTGCTTCACGAGCACGCGCGCCTGGGCGAGACCCACGCGCAGCCCTTCACCGGTGAGCGCATCAACGTAGCCCGAGGCATCACCCACAAGCGCCACGCGCCCGCTCGTGCGCGACCGGGCGCGCTGGGCGAGGGCACCAGCGCCGCGCATCTCTGAGGCCAGGGCCGCGCCCGCCAGTCGCTCGGCGAGCGCCGGCACGCGTGCGATCGACGCCTCAAGGTCGAGATGCCGACGGCCGAGCACAGCGATGCCCACGGTGTGCTCATCGACAGGGGTCACGTACAGCTCGACGTCATCGAGGTACGTC
>JBBRWT010000029.1:0-17875 GCA_038249035.1 Actinomycetales bacterium | reverse complement strand
AGCTACACCGAGCACCCGTCGAGCCCTGTCTCGGTGACCGTCGGCAGCGAGCACTTCACGCTCGACAACGGCGCCGTCACGATCGCGGCAATCACCTCGTGTACGAATACGTCCAACCCCTCTGTGATGCTCGCCGCGGGCTTGCTCGCGCGCAACGCGGCCCAGAAGGGCCTCAAGGCCAAGCCCTGGGTCAAGACCACGCTCGCGCCGGGATCGAAGGTCGTCACCGACTACTACGAGAAGGCCGGGCTTACCGACGACCTCGAGGCACTCGGCTTTTACACCGTCGGTTACGGGTGCACGACCTGCATCGGTAACTCGGGCCCGCTCGCCGACGAGATCTCGGCCGCGATCAACGACCACAATTTGGCCGTGACGGCGGTGCTCTCGGGTAACCGCAACTTTGAGGGCCGAATCAACCCCGACGTCAAGATGAACTACCTCGCAAGCCCGCCTCTGGTGATCGCCTATGCCCTCGCTGGCTCGATGAACTTCGATTTTGAGACCGACTCTCTGGGCACCGACACAGACGGCAACGAGGTGTACCTGCGCGATATCTGGCCCGATGCCGCTGAAGTTCAGTCGACGATCGATTCGTCGATCGACACGAGCATGTTCGATCACCAATACGCTTCGGTTTTCGAGGGCGACGAGCGCTGGCGCTCGCTGCCCACCCCCGATGGCGCGACGTTCGAGTGGGATTCCGAGTCGACGTACGTGCGCAAGCCCCCCTACTTCGATGGGATGACGCTCGAGACTTCGCCGGTCACTGACATCGTTGACGCTCGTGTGTTGGCCAAGTTGGGCGACTCGGTGACGACCGACCACATCAGCCCTGCTGGTTCGATCAAGGCCGACTCACCCGCGGGCAAGTACCTCACCGAGCACGGAGTCGACCGCAAGGACTTCAACTCTTACGGGTCACGCCGCGGCAACCACGAGGTGATGATCCGCGGAACCTTTGCGAACATCCGACTGCGCAATCAGCTGTTGGCTGATGCGAACGACGGTGCTGGCGTCGAAGGGGGATTCACCCGTGATTTCACGAAGCCGGATGCCCCGCAGTCGTTCATCTATGACGCGAGCGTCAACTACCAGGCAGCAGGCGTGCCCCTGGTCATCTTCGCGGGCAAAGAGTACGGTTCGGGCTCGAGCCGCGATTGGGCTGCGAAGGGCACCAGCCTTCTCGGTGTTACGGCGGTCATCGCAGAAAGTTTCGAGCGGATCCACCGCTCGAACCTCATCGGAATGGGCGTCATTCCGTTGCAGTTCCCGGCTGGCGAGTCGGCCGATAGCCTCGGCCTCGACGGCACAGAAGTGGTGTCGATCTCCGGTATCACCGAGCTCAACGCGGGCACGACCCCGCGCACCGTGCGGGTCGTAGCACTGCAGAGCGGGAACTCGCCCGCTGGCAAGCGGCCGGTCGAATTTGACGCGGTTGTTCGTATCGATACTCCGGGCGAGGCAGACTACTACCGCAACGGCGGCATCCTTCAGTACGTGCTCCGCAGCCTGGTCTAGACGCCCAGCAAAAATTCAGCGAACGCCCAGCAACGGAGGTTCGTCGACTGGCCGCCTCTCGGGGTTGCTCGCGTAGAATGGGCTGATGTCGTTGCTTGACTCCATCCATACTCCGCGCGACCTCGACCAGCTCACCGAGGCTCAACTCGGGCAACTGGCGGAGGAGATTCGGCGGTTCCTTGTCACCGAGGTCTCGAAGACCGGCGGCCACTTGGGCCCCAACCTCGGCGTCGTCGAGCTCACTCTGGGCATCCACCGTGTATTCGATTCGCCACGCGATGCGATCGTGTGGGACACCGGCCACCAGTCGTACGTTCACAAGCTGGTCACGGGCCGGCACGACTTCTCTCGCTTGCGCCAGAAGGGTGGCCTCGCCGGTTACCCGCAGCGTTCAGAGAGTGAACACGACATCGTCGAGAGTTCGCACGCCTCGAGCTCGCTGAGTTGGGCCGACGGAATCTCGCGCGCTTTCGCGATGACCGGGCAAGACGATCGTCACGTCATCGCGGTTGTTGGCGACGGCGCTCTTACGGGAGGCATGACGTGGGAGGCACTCAACAACATCAGCGACGACAACAGCCGCAATCTCGTCATTGTCGTCAACGACAATGGCCGCTCGTACGCCCCGACGATCGGAGGCATGGCGCGGTTTTTGTCCACCGTGCGCACTCGACGCTCGTACTACCGGTTCCGTCGCGACACGGAGCGGATGTTCGGCTTCTTCGGCGCTCCGGGTCGAGCCGTGTACCGCGGCGTTCGCGGCGGCCTGCACGGGTTCCTCTCGCGCTTCACGAACAACGAGGCTCTGTACAGCAACCTCGACATCAAATACATCGGCCCGATCGACGGCCACGACCTGAAAGACGTTGAACGCGCGCTTCGGCAGGCGAAAGAGTACAGCGCGCCCGTTATCGTGCACGCCATCACGCAGAAGGGCAAGGGTTACGAGCCCGCCCTCGCCGACGTCGCTGACCAATTTCACGCGGTTGGCCTGATCGATCCCGAGACAGGCGAATCGGTCGAGCAGGCGAGCAGGCCGTCATGGACGTCGGTGTTTGCCGATGAGATCGTGCGACTCGCCGACAATGACCGCCGAATCGTCGGAATCACCGCGGCTATGCTGCGCCCCACCGGCCTGCACAAGCTCGCTGAGAAGCATCCCGACCGCATCATTGACGTCGGCATCGCCGAACAGCACGCCGTGACGTCAGCAGCAGGCTTGGCATTCGGTGGCATGCACCCCGTCATTGCGGTCTATGCCACGTTCATCAATCGGGCTTTCGACCAAGTGCTCATGGATGTCGCGTTGCACCGCGCCGGAGTCACGTTTGTGCTCGACCGCGCCGGCGTGACTGGGCCTGATGGCGCAAGCCACCACGGCATGTGGGATCTCTCGATTCTGCAGGTCGTGCCGAACATCCGTCTCGCCGCGCCGCGCGACGCGACTCGCCTGCGCGAGGAACTTGCCGAGGCAGTGGCCGTTGACGACGCACCCACGGTCGTGCGCTTCTCGAAGGGCAGCGTTGGTAACGAGTTTGACGCCGTGCGCCGCACTGCAGACGGTGTAGACGTGCTGCGCGAGGCGCCGCACAAAGACGTGCTTATTGTCACTGTCGGTCCGATGGCAAAGATGGGCCTCGAGGTCGCCGAGCGACTTGCCGACCAAGGCATCGGGGCGACCGTCATCGACCCTCGTTGGGTGGTCCCTGTGCCCAAGAGCGTTATCGAGCTCGCCCGCGACCACCGCATCGTGGTGAGCATTGAAGACGGCGTGAGGGTGGGCGGCATTGGCACGCGCATCCGTCAAGATCTGCGCGCCGCAGGAGTTGACACGGCTGTTGACGAGCTGGGGTTGCCCGACGAGTTTCTTGAGCACGCCACCCGCGACGAGATTCTCGAACGCGTCGGACTCACGTCACAGGCTATTGCCCGCGACCTGGTGGCACAGGTGCTCGGCACCCGAATCCCCGTCGCGCGCCCGCTACCCGATGAGCAGGGCGCCTCGGTCGATCACGACGAGCGCGCGCGGTAGCAGACGGCGCTCGTGGTAACGGGCAGCGCCCGCAGTGGCGAACAGCGACCCCGGACCGTTCGGTTCGGGGTCGCTGTGTCGATCGGGTTCCGTCCTGTCAGCGACTCAGCGCACGCCGCGGATCGGCGGGTGGTGGAAGGTATCACCGAAGGCGCGATCCGACGCCCCGACGCGGTCGAGAAAAGGCGTCACACCACCCATCTGGAAGGGCCAGCCAGCTCCGAGAATCATGCACAGGTCGATGTCGTCTGCGGCCTCGACGACTCCATCGCTCAGCATGCGGTGGATCTCATCGGCCAAGCCGTCTTCGAGGCGCGCGGTGAGCTGTTCGGTCGTGTAGGGCTGTGCACCCTCGGGGCGATGCTTTGCCACGATGGCAATGGCTTTCTTATCGATGCCCTTCGCCTGGCCTTTCGCATCCTTCTCGAGCAGCACGCCCGCCTCGGCAAGCTCATGCAGTGCCTGCGATTCAAAGAAACGCTCAGGGAATGCTGTGTGGTGGGTGTCGAGAACGTGCGCGCCCACCTTGAGCCCGACGAGGTCGAGCAACACGAACGGGTCCATCGGTAGGCCGAAGTGACGCTGGGCCTCGACGACCGTTTCGAAAGGGGTACCCAGTTCGACGGCGTGCATGGCCTCGCCCAACACCTTCGCGAGGATGCGGTTGACAACGAACCCCGGGGTGTCGGCGGTGATGACAGCGTTCTTGCGCAACGAGGCGGCCGTCGCCATCGCCGTAGCAAGCGTCGCGTCATCGGTCGAAGGACTCTTCACAACCTCGATGAGCGGCATGACCGCAACGGGGTTAAAGAAGTGAAAACCGACCACCCGCTCTGGGTGTTGCAGCTTCGCGCCAATCTGCTCAACCGAGAGAGACGACGTATTGGTCGCCAGCACCGCTTCGGGCGAAATGTACTTCTCGACCTCGGCGAATACCTCCTGTTTGATCGACAGCTCTTCAAACACGGCTTCGATCACCCAATCGCAATCGGCGAAGTCGGCTTTATCAACCGTGCCGCTCAGAAGTGCGCGCAGACGATTCGCCTCGTCGGCATCGATGCGTCCTTTCTGCTCGAGAGTGGCGATCTCGGTGCGGATGTAGTCGAGCCCCTTGTCAACGCGCGCCTGGTCGAGGTCGGTGATCACGACCGGCACCTGCAGTCTGCGTAGGAAAAGCAAGGCGAATTGGCTGGCCATGAGTCCTGCGCCGAGTACGCCGACCTTGGTCACGTTCTTGGCGAGTACTTTGTCGGGCGCCCCCGCGGGCTTCTTGGCTCGTTTTTGCACCAGATTGAAGGCGTAGATGGATGCTCGAAACTGGTCACCCGCAACGAGATCAGCCAAGGCCTCGTCTTCGGCTACAAACCCCTCGGCTTTGGTCGTGTTCTTCGCCGCAGCGAGCAGTTCGAGCGCCGCGTACGGCGACTTCGCGACCGTGCCGAGGCGCTTCTCGAGCGTCTTTCGGGCGATCCCGATGGCAACGTCCCACTTGACTGCACGCTCGAGCTTGCCGGGCTCGTTCGGGCGCTTGACCTTCACGCGACCGCTCAGCACGCCGTCGGCCCAACGGATCGAGTCTTCGAGGAAGTTCGCTGGCGCGAGCAGCGCGTCGGCCATGCCGAGTTCGAAGGCTTCGGCTGGCTTCAGCATGCGGTTGTTCTTGAGCGGGTTCTCGACGACGACCTTGAGCGCGTTCTCGATTCCGATGAGATTCGGGAGTAGCCAGGCTCCGCCCCATCCGGGAATGAGTCCAAGGAAGACCTCGGGCAAGGCGAGGGCGGCCGCGCTCGAGTCGAGTGTTCGGTAATCGCAATTGAGCGCCACCTCAACTCCGCCCCCGAGAGCGAGGCCATTGATGAAGCAAAACGAAGGCACACCGAGCTCGCCGAGTTTGCCGAGCGCGTAGTGGCCTAGCTGGGCCATCTGGAGGCCCGCTTCGTAGCTGGGAATGTCGCCGACCTTGGAGAGGTCCGCCCCGGCGGCGAGAATGAAGGGCTTACCTGTGATGGCGAGCACGCGAATCTCGCCCGCGGCCGCGCGGGCCTTTTGTGCGTCAAGAACACCGGCGAGCTGCGTGAGGCCTTCGGGGCCGAGGGTGCTCGGCCTCGTGTGGTCACGGCCGTTGTCGAGGGTGACGAGAGCGAGCATCCCGCCGCTAGGCAGCGGCACGTCACGCACATAACTATGCGTGACCACTTCGTCATCGCTCAGGGCGCGGAGCTCAGCGAACTGGTCGGGGGAGTACTGGGCGATCGCGCTGGATGCCACGGTTAGGCCTTCTTTCCGGTGTAGTGCGGGTTCTCCCAGATGACACTGCCGCCCTGGCCGAGTCCGACGCACATGGCTGTGAGGCCGTATCGCGCGTCGGGACGCTCTTCGAACTGGCGGGCCAGCTGGATCATCAAGCGCACGCCTGAGCTGGCAAGCGGGTGGCCGAGGGCGATGGCGCCACCCCAGGGGTTGACGCGCGGGTCATCGTCGTCGATGCCGAAGTGGTCGAGCAGGCTCAGCACCTGAACGGCGAATGCTTCGTTGAGTTCGAACGCGCCGATGTCGGCGATCGTCAGGCCGGCTTTGCGCAGTGCTTTCTCGGTCGAGGGGATCGGGCCGATACCCATCACCTCGGGAGCGACGCCCGCATAGGCGAAGCTCACGAGGCGCATCTTGGTCGGGAGGCCCAATTCTCGGGCGGCGTCGGCGCTCGCGAGCAGACTCACGGTGGCTCCGTCGGTCAGGGGAGAAGCGTTGCCTGCCGTGACACGACCGTGCGGCCGGAAGGGCGTCTTGAGGGCCGCGAGGCCCTCCATAGTCGTCTCAGGTCGCAGCCCCTCATCGGTGGTGGCGAGTCCGTAGCCGGCCTCGCTGCGTAGTGCGACGGGGACCAGATCATGCTGAATCTTGCCTGCCGCATAGGCGGCGGCTACCTTCTGTTGGCTGCGCATACCAAAGCGGTCGGCTCGCTCTTTGGTGAGAGCGGGGAACCTGTCGTGCAAACGCTCGGCGGTGAGCCCCATGTTGAGCGCATCACCGCTCACGAGCTTCTCGGCGAGGAATCGCGGGTTGGGGTCTGCGCCGAAGCCCATCGGATGACGGCCCATATGCTCGACTCCGCCCGCGATGGCGACGTCATACGCGCCAAAAGCGATACCCCCGCCCAGGGTCGTGACCGACGTCATGGCGCCGGCACACATGCGGTCGATCGCGAAGCCCGGAACGCTGAGCGGAAGCCCGGCAAGGATCGCTGCAGTGCGCCCGAGTGTCAGGCCCTGATCTCCCTGCTGAGTCGTTGCCGCGATCGCGACGTCGTCGACGCCGTCTCTCGGCAGCGATGGGTTGCGCTCGAGCAGTCCAATCATCGCCTTGACGATGAGGTCGTCGGCACGGGTGTTCCAGTACATGCCCTTCTCGCCTGCACGCCCAAAGGGGGTGCGGACTCCGTCCACGAATACGACGTCGGCTCGTTCAGCCACAGTAGTGCCTCCCAGGGATTGATGGTCTGTCGATCAGCCTAGAGAGGCAGCCGCGACCCGGCTGGAACCCCTGCGTGTTCCTACGAAGTCGACTCGTCGGCCTCGACCGGCTCTTGGAGTGCCTCGACAAAGGCTGCGGCGATTGCCTGTGCGGTTGCGTCAATTTGCCACGGTCTCGCACCGAGCTCTGCGAGGGCCGCGGCAATGTTGCTGGGTTCGATGTGGGCCGGGGGTGACCAGGCTAGCCGTCGCACATGCTCGGGGGTCACGAGATTCTCGACAGGCAGGTTCAGCCCCTCGGCGACCTCTTGCAGGCGTTGTCGCACGGCTCGGAACCGGCGGTCAGCCTCGGGGCTGCGGTCGGCCCACGAACGCGGCGGCGGGATGCTTTCTTCGCTGCTGCGGTGCGACGGTAAGTCGTCGGTGGCGAGACCGGCCTCAATCGCCGCCCACCAGCGGTCGATCTGAGTTCGACTTGCGCGACCCATGAACGTCTTGAGTGAGGCAAGGTCGCGCTGAGAGGCGAGCGAAGCGCGCGCCGCCGCGACGATCGAGGCATCGGGCAGCAGTCTTCCGGGTGAGGTGTCAACCTCGATCGCGTAGGCATCGCGTGTGCGCCAGAGCTCGCGCGCTACCGCAAGAGCTCGCTGGCCACGCACGGTCGAGATTCCCGACAAGCGGCGCCATGGCTCGGCCTTAGGCTCGGCAGCCGGCTTGGCGAGCACGGCCGCGAACTCTTGAGAGCAAAGGTCATTCTTACCCGCGGCATCGAGCCGCTCGGCAATGCGGTCTCGCACGTCGAGCAGCAGCTCGACGTCGAGTGCGGCGTAAGTGAGCCACGAGCCCGGCAGCGGGCGGGTCGACCAGTCGGCGGCTGAGTGCTCTTTTGCCAGGTGCAGGCCGAGGGTTTCTTCGACTACCGCGCCGAGCCCCACGCGGGCCATGCCAGCGAGCCGGGCCCCCAGTTCGGTATCAAAGAGAGATGCCGGCTCGAGTCCGACCTCTCGCAGGCACGGCAGGTCTTGGCTTGCAGCGTGTAACACCCATTCTTCGTGACCGATTGCAGCTTGCAGTTCTGTGAACGACCCGATGGCGGGCGGGTCAAACAAGTAGGTTCCCGCGCCGCGACGGAAGACCTGGATGAGGTAGGCCCGCTGGGAATAGCGGAATCCGCTCGCCCGCTCGGCATCCACCGCCACTGGCCCGTTCGCTGCGGCGAGCTCAGCCACCGCGACGAGGTACTCATCCCGGGTATCGATGACGTGCGGAGTGCGCGCGAGTCGAGCCGTTGGGTGCGCCGGAGCAGTGCGCTCGCGGGGTGGAGGGGTGGGAGGCGCGGCGAACGGATCGGTGATGGGAGGGCGTTCAGACACGCGACCCCCGTCGGGGCTGCAGCACCGCCACGCCATCGGCCAGCGGCGGATAACCGGCGACCATGCACAGCAGCTCGGCCCACCCCTCAACGTGTGTCGCGAGGTCGAACTCGAGCGGAGTCCACGAGGCGCGAAGTTCGATCTGCGCCCCACTACCCTGCGCGGCAAGCTCGCCATAGCCCGTTGAGAGCACCTTGGTCGCCGTACCACTGGCAGAGGTGTACCGGGCGCCGCGTGCGGCGAGGGCGTCGACGAGCCATGACCACGCCACATCGGCCACGAAAGGGTCGAGGCCAATCTCAGTCTCGAGCGGAGCTTGCGCGTAGCAAATAATGCGCACTGCGCCGCCCCAACCCTCGGTAGCCTCGGGGTCATACAAGATGATCAGACGGCCGCTGCCGAGGTCTGAGTCGTCGTCGTGACGGGCAGGGTTGACGTCAGCGGCGAGTGCATACGAGAAGGGGGCGAGGCCCGTCGGGGCGGGGATGGTGGTCACCTGCAGCTCGTCGCGCAATACGGCACGGCTGACCGAGGCTACAAGGCCGTCGAAGACGACTTGCGGCGAATGCGGTGCGGCTGTGGCGGGGGACACGTCTGCAGACTAGGCGCTGTTGCTAGGTTCAGTGCGTGAGACTCGCCGTTCTGCTCCTGTGGTGCGCCTGGGGTGCCGTGTGAGGGGCGCAGGGCGCCTCGCGGTGCGCGCTGCTGCCCTCGTGCTCGTGACGGGAGGAACGGTAGTGCTGGGCGGTGCGCTCATCGCCCTGCGCGTGGCGCGCAACGTGGTGACGCCACCGCGTCGGCGCCGGGAAGACGTCGCCATTTTCGCCGTCGACCTCGAGGGCGAAACGGTTCTGCTCGGACTCACGCCCGACACGGTGGTTCCCGGGCACTACAGCCTCTGGTTCGACGAAGATCGCGGGCATGCCCGCGTAGGCGTCATCCTCGCGCAGGACGAGCACTCAGTGTTACGCCGACTGCACGGAGTGCAGCGCGGCGACCTCGAGCGTGCATCCCACGGCCGTTGGGCCGGCTGGTGGTACCTGACACCCGCCGACCTTGATCTGCCGTATCTCGAGGTGAGCATCGCGACCGACGTGGGCAGCGCCCCAGCCTGGCGCATTGATGCTCAGGCCCCCGGTGATGCCTGGGTGATTCAGGTTCATGGCAGGGCAGTCACGCGCTCTGAGGGGCTGCGCGCCGTGACGGTGTTCCGAGAGGCTGGCTATCACTGCTTGCTCATCAGCTACCGCAACGACGGGGATGCTCCGCCGAGCCATGACGGACGCTCTGCGCTCGGCGATGAAGAGTGGCGCGATGTCGAGGCCGCGATCGAGTACGCGCGGCGCGAGGGCGCCCGTCGGATCGTGCTCATGGGCTGGTCGATGGGTGGCGCCACGGTGCTGCAGTGCATCATGCGATCGCCCCTGGCGTCACACGTTGATGCAGTCGTGCTCGAGTCGCCCGTCGTCGATTGGCTGTCGGTGCTGCGCTTCCAGGCCGCGGCCGCGGGGCTTCCCTCCGCGGTGCGCGACGTAGCGCTCGCGATGTTGAGCTCAGACCGGGGATCTCAATGGGTCGGGCTCAACGAGCCTATCGACTTTGATCGGCTCGACATCGTGGCCCGGTCGGCCGAGCTCAGCATTCCGATACTGCTTCTGCACAGTGACGACGACGGTTATGTGCCGAGCAACGGAAGCATCGCGCTTGCCGCGGCCCGCCCCGACGTGGTGCGGCTCGAGCGGTTCGCGGTGGCTCGGCACACGAAGCTCTGGAACTACGACCCCGATCGGTGGGAGCGCGCCATCCGCACGTGGCTCAGCGATCAGGGCCTCAGCGACCAGCGCCCGTAAGTCACACCCGCCTCGTCGATCAAGAGTTGCCGTGCTGTTGCCGAGGTCGCCGAGAGGGCGTGGGCTCCCAGCAGAGGCAGCGCGGGGCCGCCCAGTCGAGGTATGACCGTGAGGCACAGCTCGTCGACGGCGTTGGCCGTCAGCAACTGTGCGGCGAGCGACGGACCGCCTTCCGCGGCGATGCCTCGGTATCCCTGCGTGCGCAGAACGCTGACGATCTCTGATGGCGGGATGCGCCCGTCATGCGCAGTGGGAAGAATGAGCAGAGCGGCCCCCGGCATACCCGTGGTGGCGCGTTCGGCACCGGTCGCCGTCGTCAGCACGATGACGGGCGGCAGCGCGGTGGCGCCATCGGCAGCAGCTGTTTGGCGCTGCGGGTCAGCCAGTTTCTGGTTTGGGCGCTGCTCGTCAAGGCGGTGGCCGGTGAGGTCACCACTCGCCGTCACGATGGCGAGTGCCGCGCGGCGCGGTCGCACGTAGCCTTCTCGGCGTACCGACTCGGCACCAACGAGGACGACGTCGGCGAGCTGCCGGATGACCCCGAGGATCATGCGGTCGGTGCGCGACGCGAGCGACTCCGAGGTGCCGTCGGAGCCGGCAGCGCGCCCGTCGAGGGTGGCGACGAGGTTCAGCCGCAGGTGCTCGGGGTCGTGCGGGGCGTACCAGTCGAGAAGGGTCGGCCGGGCATCCGGCGCGTCAGTATCAAGCGCGCCTCCGGCAGCCGGAACCACCCGCCGAAGAATCATGCGGCCGACTTCTGGCCCACTTGCCTTTTGATGCGCCACAGCATGCTCGACATGCCGCGCAACCGCAGCGGGCTGACGGACTTGGTGAGCCCCAATTGCTGAGGGAAGTCGTCGGCAACGGCGAGCACTTCAGGTGCCGAAAGCCCGCTCAGACCCTGGGCGAGGATCGAGGCGAAGCCACGCGTCGTGGGCGCTTCGGCTGGAGCCGTCGCGTGGACGTCGACGCGACCCGATGCAGAGACCTCGACGAAGAGGTACACGGGCGACTGGCACTCTTCGACTCGCTCGAGCAGCTCGGGGTGTTCGCGATAGCGCTCGGGCAGCTCAGGCAGCTCGTTCGAGAACTCCAACAGCAACTGCAGGCGCTCCTTCTCGGTGAACGAGAGAAAGTCGTCGCGAATCTCAGCGAGTGATGCGGGCAGGTCAGACACGCGCTTCAGGTTACCGGCCTGCGAGGTCGCCCGGTTCGGCCCCGACGGCGATTGGCACGCGAACGGCGCTGCCCCACTCCGTCCACGAGCCGTCGTAGTTGCGTACGCGGGGGAAACCCAACAGGTGTGTCAACACGAACCAGGTGTGGCTCGAACGCTCGCCGATGCGGCAGTACGTGACGACGTCGTCGGCGTCGTTGATGCCCGCTTGCTCACGATAAATGGCGGTCAGTTCGTCAGCGCTGCGGAACGTGCCGTCATCGTTCGCTGCCCGCGACCAGGGCACGCTTGCCGCGGTGGGGATGTGTCCGCCACGCAGGGCGCCCTCTTCAGGGTAGGCGGGCATGTGGGTGCGCTCTCCGCTGTACTCTTCCGGCGACCTCACGTCGATGAGCGGTTTTCCCAGGTGGGCGAGTACGTCTTCTTTGAATGCTCGCACCCGCGAGTCGTCGCGCACGACGACTGGGTAGTCCGTCGCATGTCGCTCCGGTTGTTCGGTGGTGAGCGGCCGGCCTTCGGCAATCCAGCGCTCCCGGCCGCCGTCGAGCAGCCGAACGTCGGCGTGGCCGAACAGGGTGAAGACCCACAGTGCATACGAGGCCCACCAGTTGCTCTTGTCGCCGTAGATGACGACCGTGTCGTCGCGGCTGATGCCCTTGGCGCTCATGAGGGCCGCGAAACCAGCGCCGTCGACGTAGTCGCGCACAACCGGGTCGTTGAGTTCGGTATGCCAATCGACCTTGACAGCGCCGGGAATGTGCCCGGTCTCGTACAGCAAAACGTCCTCGTCGCTCTCGACGACGACGAGACCTGGGGCGCGGTGATGGGCCTCAAGCCACTCGCTCGAGACGAGGCGTTCGGGGTGGGCATAATTCTTGAACTTCTCAGCGGGGTCGAATGCGACAGTCATGATGGCCTCTCTTCACGACGGTAAACTGGTCATCACCGCCCACCACGAATCTACGCACTCCGGCTGGGCGCCGACCCTTCATGACGGAGTGCGACGAGCCCGAGGGCGAACGATGATGGTGGAACCCACGACGACGGCAACGCGACTGAGCGATCGCCAGCCCGGGATGACCGCCGCCGAGCTCGTCGGTCACCTCAGCCCGCCGCCGCAGTTCGCTGTAGCGAGCCTTGAGAACTATGTTCCCGACCCGCGGTTTCCCTCGCAAGCCGAGGCGGTCGAGGCGATGCGCCTGTTCGCCGGTAAAACGGCCGCCCCCTCTCGTGGGTTGTTTTCACGTAAGCCGTCGGCGCCGGCGGCAAGGCCCGGTGTGTACCTCGATGGCGGGTTCGGCGTCGGCAAGACCCACCTGCTTGCGGCGCTCTGGCATCGGATGCGCGGTCGCAAATACTTCGGCACCTTCATTGAGTACACCGCGATTGTGGGAGCCCTCGGCTATCGCGAGGCTGTCGCCCACTTTCGCGGGGCATCCCTCATTGCCATCGATGAATTCGAACTCGATGACCCGGGAGACACGATGGTCATGTCGCGACTGCTCGGCGAGCTGGTCGCGAGCGGGTCGCGCATCGCGGCAACCTCGAACACCCCGCCGCTGGCACTCGGCGAAGGCCGTTTCGCGGCGCAAGATTTCTTGCGCGAGATCAACGCACTCGCCGATCGGTTCACGACCGTGCGCATTGACGGCGACGACTATCGAAAGCGTGACATTGAAGGCCACGCTGTCTCTCTGAGCGTCGCCGAGTTCGCCACCCGCATGACCGCCGAGACCGGAATGATCACGGTTGACTCCTTCCGCGACGTACTGCGACACCTTGCCACTGTGCACCCGAGTCGCTACGTCGGGCTGATCGCGGGCTTGAACGCGATCGGTCTCACTGACGTCGAGGTTCTGTCGAACCAGACGGACGCCCTGCGTCTGGTCGCTCTCGTTGACCGCCTCTATGACGCGCAGGTGCGCATCCACGCCACGGGCGTGCCCCTCGATCAGGTGTTCCCCGACGAGATGCTGACAGGGGGATACCGCAAGAAGTACCTGCGGGCCACCTCGCGCATGATTGCCCTCACGACCGCCGTCTAAACTAGCCGCGGAGCGCCGAGAAGCCTGTTCGGCCTTCCGATCACCCGTGTGGCCAGTTCGGAAGCGCCGAGTTTGCCGAACCACGAAAGGGAGCGATGGCCGCCCACTCTTCCCCTCTCGAGTCGCCCTCAGGCGATGTCGCGTCACCCGCGCCGCTGAGCGGCCCCGAGCGCCGCTATCGCGAGTCGCTCTGGATCGAGCGCATCCTTCGCCGTGAAACCGTCGGCGGCATTTTGCTGCTCGCGGCAACCGTGTTGGCGCTCATTGTGGCAAACTCCGGTCTTGCCGACTCCTACTTCGGATTGCGGTCGACCTACCTGCAGATTGCGTTCGGCGACTTCTTCTGGGAGATCTCGGTCGGCAAGTTTGCGGCGGATGCTCTGCTCGCGATCTTCTTCTTCCTCGCGGGACTCGAGCTGAAGCGCGAATTCATTGCCGGAGAACTGCGTGACCCGCGCAAAGCACTCGTTCCAGTTGTCGCGGCGATCGGCGGCGTCGTGGTGCCGGCGGTCATCTATCTGCTCATTACCTTCGACGCTGGCGCTGAAGCGCAGCGCGGCTGGGCCATTCCCGTCGCCACCGACATCGCGTTCGCGCTGGCTGTACTTGCGGTGGTGGGCACGGCCCTCCCGCTCGCACTACGAACCTTCCTGTTGACACTCGCCGTGGTCGACGATCTGATCGCGATCACGATCATCGCCTTCTTCTATACGACCGACCTTGCCCCCGCGTTCCTCGTGGCATCATTCGTCGGTCTCGCGGTCTATGCGCTGGTCGCGCAGCGCTACCAAGAGTTCTTTCGCGTGCGAGCAACCGCGGCCTGGTTCATCCTCATGCCCATCGGCATGCTGGTGTGGTACTTCATGTATGAGTCGGGCGTGCACGCGACCGTCGCTGGCGTCTTGCTGGCCTTCACCATTCCCGTGCGAGCTAAGGGTGGCGATGAAGACGGGCTGGGGCCTCGTATGGGGCTCGCCGAGATTTTCGAGCATCGCTATCGGCCCCTGAGCGCCGGGGTTGCCGTGCCGGTCTTCGCGTTCTTCTCCGCTGGCGTCGCCGTCGGCGGCTGGGATGGACTTGTCGAGGCGGTCACGAGCCCCATCGCGGTGGGCATCATGGTCGGTCTCGTAGTCGGCAAGACGGTCGGCATCACCGTGGCGACCTGGCTCATCACACGTTTGCCGGGAATCTCGTTGCCTCGGGGAGTCACGTGGGTCGACCTGATTGGCCTGGCACTGCTGGCAGGCATGGGCTTTACCGTGTCGCTCCTCATCAGCGAATTGAGTTTCGGCCAGGGCACGCTGCTCGATGACATCGGCAAGGTAGGCATTCTTCTGGGCTCGCTCATCGCCGCGGTGCTCGCCGTGATCCTTCTCGGAGCACGCAATCGCCATTACAAGCGTCAGCTCGCCGACGAGCAACTCGACGCCGACGGCGACGGCATTCCGGATGTCTACGGTGACGACAGGGTGACCTCTTAGTCGATTCGAGCATCCCCGAAACGTGATGTTTACCTGAGGCCGCACCGTGTAACACCAGGGAAACATCGCGACACCGTTGGCGAAACGTCGTCACTCGACACTGTGCGTATGCCTGGTCTCGCCGGGGGAGTCTCGTTCTGAACCTGAGTCCTCGAGTCGGGCAGTCCCCTTTGCCACGGTTTAGAGAGGTTTGACATGGATCAGGGCAACACTGCCTTCCTCCTCATCTGTTCAGCACTCGTGCTGCTGATGACCCCAGGACTCGCGTTCTTCTACGGAGGACTCGTCAAGGCCAAGAGCGTCATCAGCATGATGATGCTGAGCTTCGGAGCTATCGGTTTGATCGGCGTCTTGTGGGTGCTGTACGGATACGCGATCGCTTTCGCGAATGACGTGGGCATCGACGGCGTCATCGGAATCGACACCGGGGCCATCGGCCTCGCCAACCTCCTCGAAACACCGGAGGGGGCGGCCTTCCCGCCGATCGCGTTCGCTGCCTTCCAATCGACCTTCGCGATCATCACCGTGGCTCTCATTTCGGGCGCCATCGCTGACCGCGCGAAGTTCGGCGCTTGGATGATATTCGCCGGCGTGTGGGCGACGCTCGTCTACTTCCCCGTCGCCAGCTGGGTGTTCAACTTCACGCTCGCTGAGGACGGCTCGTTCGCGAACGGCGGTTGGATCACCTACGGCCTACAAGAGACCTTTGGTGCCGGCGCAATCGACTTCGCTGGCGGAACCGCAGTGCACATCAACGCCGGTGCTGCGGCCCTCGCTCTCGCGCTCGTTCTTGGCAAGCGCGTGGGGTTCGCTAAGGGTGCTCACGTGCCTCACAACCCGCCGTTCGTTCTGCTCGGTGCCGGTCTGCTGTGGTTCGGCTGGTTCGGCTTCAACGCTGGCTCAGAGCTCGCGGCCGACAACGTGGCGGCGATCGCGTTCATGAACACGATTGCTGCGCCCGCGGCTGCTTTGCTGGCCTGGCTGGTGGTGGAGAAGATCCGCGACGGCAAGCCGACGTCGATCGGTGCCGCCTCGGGTGCTGTTGCGGGACTCGTGGCGATCACGCCGGCGTGTGCCTCGCTGACTCCGGGCTGGGCAATCTTGCTCGGTGTTATCGCCGGTGCGCTGTGCGCCCTAGCGGTCGACCTGAAGTTCAAGCTCGGCTTCGATGACTCGCTCGACGTTGTCGGAATCCACCTCGTCGGCGGACTCATCGGAACCCTGTACCTGGGCTTCTTCGCGAACGGCGTTGGCCTCTTCACGGGTGGTGACGCGACTCAGCTGCTCGTGCAGGCGATCGCCGCCTTCTCGGTGATGATCTACTCGTTCGTCATGGCCTACATCATCGGCTTCGCGATCGAGAAGACCATCGGTTTCCGGGTCACCGAGGAAGACGAGATCGCGGGCATCGACCCGATCGTGCACGGCGAGGCCGGGTACGTACTCGACGCTCGATAAGCACGCCGATCGTCCGTTCCCTTCGGGGGATACCGGGGCGCTACTCTCGCAAGGGAGTAGCGCCCTCGGCGTTCTCGGTGTTCTCGTCACGCTTAACGCGAATCAGAGAAGGGCGGTGTCGCCATGGGCGCCACTGACCCAGTTCTGCAACTCGTGGCTTCGCTACTCGTGCTGGCAATCCCCGCCGCGCTGCTCACGGCCTTTCGCGCCTTGGGCAGTCGCCGCATCGCCGCAGTCGCATCAGCCGGAATCGTTGGCTCTGCCGCGTCACTCGTGGTTGACGCGCTTCTCTCCACGCCCGTTGATGGCCCGGGGCGCATTCTCGACGCTGCTTTCGCTGGCGCCATCGCCGCCTCCATCGCGGTGCTCGCCGCTCTTCGACTCGGCACCCTGGGGGGCGCGGTTTTTGGTGCTGCCTGGAGCGTCATCGTTTTTCAGCCGGTTTTCGCGGCACTCGTCGGCTCGGTGCCGTCGCTCGTACAGACGGTGTTCGGGGCGGTTGACTACGCGGGCGTGCTCGTCACGCACGTCGCGGCAGCCGCGTCGTTCATCGTGCTGCACGCGCTTCCGGTGCCCCCTCGCGAGTCTGTTGCTGTTCCCACGGCTACGTCGCTGAGGGGGGCCGTCGCGGCGACCGCGCTGCTCACGCTCGGCGCTTCGTCGTGGATGGTCGGGGTTGAGCGCGTGATCAACGAAGCGACGGGACGCATTCTTGGCAATGCCGTCGTGGGGCTGTTGGTGGGGGCGGTGATCTGGACGATCATCGAACGGATCGCGGCCCGTCCGTTCACCCCGGGTGGGCTCGTGGCCGGAGCCGTGCTGGGCTGGGGTGCCATCGGCCTCGGGGTGGCGTTCCTCTCGCCCATGGCCCTAGGCGCTTCTGCTGTCATCGGCGTAGCCGGTGGGGCCGCGGTGGTGGTGCGTGCGCGCGACGGATCAGACCTCGGGCGGCGCGGCGCAATCGCGGTGATCGTCGCGGTTGCTATCGGCGGCATCGTGCTCGCTCTGCTGGCCGATGGGTTCGGGATGGCCGCCACGGGCTCAACCGCGCTCGTGGTCGGGCAACTCGGCGCGGTGTTCGCGATCGGCCTCGGATCAGCCGCCTCTGGCCTGCTGTGCTGGGCTCTCGCGGCCGGGGCGATCGTACTGCAAGAGCGCTACCGCAAGACCCGAGTGACGTGATGGTGGGCGATACCAGACTCGAACTGATGACCTCTTCCGTGTGAAGGAAGCGCGCTACCAACTGCGCCAATCGCCCGTGCGCTCCATCTTGCCACAAACTGCAGAGCCCCTCAGGTCGCTCTCGGAGCCCGACACGCGTCACGCCTGGCCGGTTTGGCCCAGATCGAAAAGGTGGGCTAGAGTTTCGATGCACCCCGGCAACGGGAAGCGAAATGCGGATGTGGCGCAGTGGTAGCGCATCACCTTGCCACGGTGAGGGTCGCGAGTTCGAATCTCGTCATCCGCT
>JBBRWT010000028.1:0-18056 GCA_038249035.1 Actinomycetales bacterium | reverse complement strand
TTCATCGTTCGACTTGCATGTGTTAAGCACGCCGCCAGCGTTCGTCCTGAGCCAGGATCAAACTCTCCGTAAATGTTTGATTGCACGGCAACCCGAGGGCTGCCGGCACATCTAGTGTCTTCGCCGGACCGAGGTCTGAGCGAAAACGAGTTTGTCTGACTGAAGTTCGAATATCTACTGACATTCTTGTTTCAATCCAAAGGAATCTCTTCCGACTGGTCGAGACCAGTCGTCGAGGTTGTTTGGCATTGACTTAGTGCACGCTGTTGAGTTCTCAAGGATCGGACGCTCCAGACCTTCAGCCTCTCGGCTGTCGCAACTGGGCAACTTCCCAAATCTATCCGCCCCGGCTTCCCGACGCAAATCGGTGACCTCGGCTACCCGAGCCCGATCTGGAGGATCGTGCCGTGTGGCGGACTTGCAATCCTACTTGGCGATGAGCGCACCAGCAAGTGGCTGCTCTGTCTTGGAGGACTCGTTCCCACTTGAGGTCGGCTAGCTCTTCGGCTTGCCGCACCTTTGGGGTGACGAATTAGAAGATTACGGTTCGTTCGGGTGTGGGGCAAGTTTGGCCGAATCCCGGGCGTGTCGCGCCTTTCGACCACGTCAGCTGGGCGTCGAGATCAGCGCAAAGTGAGACCAGCGAGGGTCTTCTTGCCGCGACGGAGGAGAGCTACGCGACCGGCGAGGGCAGCGCCCGCGAGGGTCGCTTCATCGCTCGACACCACAACATTGTTGAGCGAGACCCCTCCCTGGGTGATGGCGCGCCGCGCGTCGCTCGCGCTCGAGCAGAGCCCAGTGGCGATGAGAGCTTGCACGACGGTGTCGGACTCCCCCATCTCAGCAGTAGGCAACTCGGCGATAACCGCGGCGAGTGTCGGAGCATCCAGGAGCGTGATGTCACCGTCGCCGAATAGCGCTTGGGATGCGGCAATCGCGCCCGCGACCGCTTCTGACCCGTGCACCAGGCCGGTCACCTCAATCGCGAGCCGCTTCTGCGCAGCTCGCCGGAAGGGCTCGGCCTCCACCATGGCACCGTATTCGTCGATCTCGGCCCGACTGAGGAAGGTGAAGACCTTCAGCCGGTCGATGACGTCAGCGTCGTCGGTGTTGAGCCAGAACTGGTACATGGCGTACGGGCTACACATGAGCGGATCGAGCCAGATGGCGTTTCCCTCGCTCTTGCCGAACTTCGTGCCGTCGCTATTGGTGATGAGTGGCGTGCCAATCGCGTGCACGCTCGTGCCTTCAGCGCGGTGGACGAGGTCAGTGCCGCTCGTAAGGTTGCCCCACTGATCGCTCCCCCCGGTCTGAAGAACGCAGCCGTACTGGCGGTAAAGCTGAAGGAAGTCATAGCCCTGCAGGATCTGATAGCTGAACTCGGTGTACGAAATGCCGGCCTCAGAGTTCAGACGGGACGCGACGGCATCTTTTTTCAGCATTGTGCCGACACGGTAGTACTTGCCGATATCGCGGAGAAAGTCGATGGCGCTCAGAGACGCCGTCCAGTCAAGGTTGTTGACAAGCCGTGCGACGTTGTCGCCCTCGAACGAGAGGAATCGGCTGACCTGTTGCTGCAAGTAGCCGACCCACTCGGCGACCGTATCGCGCGTGTTCAGCGCGCGCTCGGCCGTGGGCCGTGGGTCGCCGATGAGGCCCGTCGAGCCGCCGACCAGGCCCAGCGGACGATGGCCCGCCAACTGCAGGCGTCTCATGAGCAAAAGTTGCACGAGATTGCCGAGGTGAAGGCTGGGGGCCGTCGGGTCGAAGCCGCAGTAGTACGTGATGGGCGGGCCGGAGAGCGCGGTGCGCAGTACTGCCTCGTCGGTTGACACGTGTACGAGCCCACGCCAGACGATCTCATCCCAGACGCTGTCGAAACTGGCGTCGTTCTGCGGGGTAGTAAGGGTGGGCGCAGAAGCAGGCTCGGGGGCGGCGGTCACCGCGTCAGCGTATCAGCGGCGCGAGGTTGATTCCTCTGTTGTCACCCCTGTAGGCTTGATGAGTGGAAAATCATCCTTCAGGGGTTGAGAGGAGTGGCCGTGTTCGTCATCATCGCCGACCAGATCGGCAGCAGTACCGACACCGACCGGGTTGCCGGAGCGCTCCACGATCTCACCGCGCGCTTTGGAACGCACTACCCGCTCGCGCCAGAGCGCACCGCCGGCGACGAACTGCAGGCGATGACGTACGAGGCCGCGGCAGCGCTCGACACGACCCTCTTGCTGCTGCGTGCACCGCACTGGCGTGTGGGTATCGGCGTGGGCACCGTGCGGATGCCGCTCCCCGACAGCATCCGCGAGGCCAGCGGGCCGGCGTTCGTCGCCGCACGTGCCGGTATCGAGCAGGCCACACGCCGCACCACGCGCTTCTCGATCGTCGCGTCAGGTGGAGCCGCGCCACGCGGCGACCAGGCCGGAGCGCTTGTCGACCTGCTGCTCACCCAACGGGCTCGGTGGAGTGCCGCCGGCTGGCAGCTACACGACCTACTCGAAGCAGGATTGACGCAAGCCGAGGCCGCCGAACGCCTCGGCGTGACACCGCAAGCCACGAGCAAGCGAGCTCGTGCCGCCGCGCTTCGCATAGATTCCGACGCCCGTCGCGCACTCACCCTGCTGCTTGCCGACCTCGGCGCTACGGTGGAAGAACCCCCACCTGAAGGAGAGTCGACCTGATGTTGCTGCCACCCGTGCTCGCCTCGCTCGTTGCCGTGCCTGCCTGGATCGCGGTGGCGCACCTGCTGCTGCTCGTGGCCGCACTCGCGGTACTCGCGACCGCGACCGGACGCCAGCGCTTCGCCGTCCCCGCCATTGTCGTGATCGCCGTCGGGGCCCTCGCACTCGTGTTCGGATTCGACGCACGCCCCGTCGGCCTCCTCGCCAGCATCCTTCCCCTCTGCGTCATCGTCGTCGCCATCGTCGCTGGCGGGCCCGTGACGACCCTCGTTCTCAGAGCAACAACGCGCGACGCGGCCCCTGCCGGTGACCATGGCGGCATCGTGGTGCCCACCGCGGGCGCCGTGCCGACGACAAGCCGCGCAAAGCCCGCCACTCGCGAAGTGCTGCGCGGTGGCATGACCATCGGCTACCTCGAACGCACCGTAGTCGTCGCCGCCGTACTCATCGGCCGGTGGGAGCTTGTCGCGGCACTGATCGCTATCAAAGGTCTTGGCCGTTTTCGCGACCTCGACGCCAGCGCCGCGACCGAGCGCTTCATTATCGGCACCCTGGTGAGCATGCTGTGGGCGGGCGTCTGCGCGGCCCTCATCGTGCTCTCGTGACCGAGGGTCGATAGACCGACACCGTGGGATCCCCCACGAGCCAGAAACGCCAGGGAAACTCGTCGGTACCGCCGTGCCCGCTCACACCCACGCGGGGGCCCGCGGCGATGCGCACGGGCGGCTGCGGAGTGCCGAGGTCGAGGGTGACGAGGCTCGCGCCCAGCATCCGGCCACTGTCGGTCAATTCGATGCCGAGAGCGCTCGCGAGGCGCGCTGGGCCGCGGGCGAGATCGCGGTGGGCAATGATGCGGGATGCGCAGGATCCCGTTCGGCGCGGTGCCGCAGCTGCTCGGCGCTGGGCTGCGAGCTCGTTGCCCTCGACGACTTCGCCGGCGCGCAGCAACACCGCGCCAGCGACTCCAGCGGGGCCGCACACGAGGTTCACGCAGCGGTGGATACCGTAGCTGAGGTAGACGTAGACCGTGCCTGCCGGGCCGAACATGGGCTCAGTGCGGGGTGTGCGGCCGCGGAAGGCGTGCGAGCCCGGGTCGCTGCCGACACCGCGGTACGCCTCGACCTCGGTGAGGCGCACGCTCACGCCGCGGCCGTGCAGCACCGCACCCAACAGGCGCGGCGCGACCGCGACAGGGTCACCCTCAAGCATCGATGTCACAAATCACGGAGAAATGCCCCCTCGTGCGTCTACACGACAGCACGGTTGCACCGTGGACCTCGAAACTTCCGTGATTTGTGACACGCACGCGGGTCAGGTGAGGGCGGCGAGACGGTCGGCGAGGTGGGCGCGTTGCGCGGCGACGGCCGCGGGCGCGGTGCCGCCGGCCGCCGAGCGCGAGGCGATTGAGCCCTCGACGGTGAGCACCTCGCGCACGGAAGGCGTCAGGCGCGAGTCGATCGACGCGTACTCGTCGTCGCTCGGCTCATGCAGGTCGAGCCCGTGTCGCTCGCAGTGCGCGACGAGCGCGCCCGAGATCTCGTGCCCCTCGCGGAACGGCACCCCCTGCCGCACGAGCCAGTCGGCGACGTCGGTCGCGAGCGAGAAACCCTGTGGTGCCAGTTCGGCCATGCGCTCGGTGTCGAACCGCAGCGTTGCCACCATGCCGGTGAAGGCCGGCAGCAGCACCTCGAGGGTCTCGACGGCGTCGAAGACGGGCTCTTTGTCTTCTTGCAGGTCGCGGTTGTACGCGAGTGGCAGACCTTTCAAGGTCGTGAGCAAGCCCGTCAGGTCGCCGATCAGCCGCCCTGCCTTGCCGCGGGCGAGCTCGGCGATGTCGGGGTTCTTTTTCTGCGGCATGATCGACGATCCCGTCGAATAGCCGTCGTGCAGGGTGACATAGCCAAACTCGCGGGTGTTCCAGAGAATGATCTCTTCGGCCAGGCGTGACAGGTCGATGCCGATTTGGGCGGCTATGTATGAGAACTCTGCGACGAGATCACGGCTCGCCGTGGCGTCAATCGAGTTCTCGGTCGGGCCGCTGAAACCAAGCTCAGCGGCCACGAGGGCAGGGTCAAGGCCCAGGCTTGACCCTGCAAGTGCGCCCGCTCCGTACGGCGATCGGTCGGCGCGCGCAGCCCAGTCGCGCAGGCGCTCGAGGTCGCGCACGAGCGGCCACGCGTGCGCCAACAGATGATGGGCGAGCAAAACGGGCTGCGCGTGCTGAAGGTGGGTGCGGCCGGGCATGACCGCATCGGGATGCGCGTCAGCCTGTGCCGCGAGGGCCCCGATGAGCGCGTGCACCTGAGCGGCGATCACACGGCCGTGGTCGCGCAAATACAGCCGGATGAGCGTGGCGATCTGGTCGTTGCGGCTGCGGCCGGCGCGCAGGCGACCCCCGAGCTCTGCTCCGACTTCGGCCACGAGAGCCGCCTCGAGGGCACCGTGCACGTCTTCATCGTCGGGCCGCGGTTGCAAGCTGCCGTCGGCCCAGCGCGCCTCGATCGCGTCGAGGCCAGCAAGCATCCGCACCAGTTCGTCGTCGGTGAGATAGCCGGCCGCCACCAGAGCGCGAGCGTGTGCGCGCGAACCCCGAATGTCGTAGCCGCCGAGTTGCCAGTCGAACTGGGTCGAGCGGCTCAGGCGCTGCAACTCGGGTGACGGGCCGTCGCTAAAGCGACCGCCCCAGAGCGAGCCCTCGTTCGTCGCGCCACTCATCGGGCACCCACCGTCGACTGCTCGAGCAGCCAGACGAGCAGTGCCTTTTGGGCGTGTAGTCGATTCTCGGCTTCATCCCAGATGACCGATTGCGGGCCGTCGATGACGTCGGCCGTCACCTCGTAGCCGCGGTCGGCGGGCAGGCAGTGCAGAAAAAGCGCGTCGGGCTTGGCGCGTGCCATCATCGCCGGGTCGACTCGGTAGGAGCCAAAGGTCGAGACGCGGTGCGCCTTCTCGTCTTCTTTGCCCATCGAGACCCACGTGTCGGTGACGACGACATCGGCGCCCGTCACGGCCGTCACCGCGTCTGTTAAAACGGTGATCGAGCCGCCCGTCTCGGCCGCACGGCGCTCGGCGGCAGTGATGACGGCTGCACTCGGCGCAAACGACGCGGGGGCCGCAATACGCACGTGCATGCCGGCGGTGGCTCCGGCCAGAAGGTACGACTGCGCCATGTTGCTCGCCCCGTCGCCGAGGAACGCGACTGTGAGGCCCGCCAGCGCCCCCCGGTGCTCGCGAATGGTCAGCAGGTCAGCCAGCAACTGACAGGGGTGGAAATCGTCGCTCAGCGCGTTCACGACCGGTACCGACGTGCCCGCTGCCATCTCTTCGAGCCCAGACTGCGCGTAGGTACGCCACACGATGGCGGCGACCATGCGCTCGAGAACACGAGCGGTGTCACTCGGGGTCTCTTTGCCACCGAGCTGACTGCTCGCCGTGGAGATGATGAGCGGCTCGCCCCCCAGGTCGGCGATGCCGACGGCGAAGCTCACGCGTGTACGCGTCGACGACTTGTCGAAAATCACCGCGACTGTCTGCGGGCCTGCAAGAGGCGTGCGGCCCCAGCGGTCGGCCTTGATCAGCTCGGCGAGGTCGAGAATCTGCGCCTGCTCGGCCGGCGTGATGTCGTCGTCTCGCAAGAAGTGCCGGGCGGCGGGAACGGGTGCGGTCATGGGATAGCGGCCTCCAGGTTGGCGACAGTCAAGCTCGCGGCGAACACGGTCAGGAATCGCTCGATCTCAGCATCGCCGATGATCAGGGGCGGCGCGAGTCGAATACTCTCGTCGTTTGCGGCATTGATGATGAGCCCGCGGTCGAGCGCTTCAGCCACGACCCGCGAGGCGACGGGGGCAGCGAGCCCAACCCCCAGCAACAACCCGCGACCACGTACTTCGGTGACGAGCGGCGATTCGAGCGCCAGGATGCCCCGCCGCAGCTGCTCCCCCCGCCGCGCCGCGTTGCCGACCAGGTCAGCTCGCTCGATTTCTGCCAAAACAGCGTCGGCGACTCCTGTGGCGAGTGGATTGCCCCCGAAGGTTGAGCCGTGCTGGCCGAGGGTGAACAGCTCGCTTGCGACTCCGCGGGTGACGAGCGCCCCGACGGGCACTCCCCCGCCGATGCCCTTCGCGACGACCACGGCGTCGGGCAGCATGTCGTCGCCGTCGTCGTCGCCGTCGTCGTCGCCGTCGTCGTCGGAGCCCAACTCGTGCTGAAACGCGAACCAGTCGCCCGTGCGACCAGCGCCGGTCTGAATCTCATCGATGATGAGAAGTGTTCCGTGAGCGCGCGTGAGCCGTCGGGCTTCGGCGAGAAACCCGGGCGGCAGCGGCACGACGCCGGCCTCGCCCTTGATGGGTTCGAGAACGAGCGCAGCGACATCCGGACCCAAGGCGGCCTCGAGCGCGGCGAGATCGGTGGGCAGGTGCTCGACACCGGCAACCATCGGCTCAAACGGCGCGCGCAACGCGGCCTTGCCGGTCAGAGCAAGGGCGCCCATCGTGCGGCCGTGGAAGGCCTGTTCGAAGGCGAGAATACGCGGGCGGCCCGTGCGGCGCGCGAGCTTGAGGGCGGCCTCGATCGCCTCAGCACCAGAATTGGCGGGGTACACACGACCTGTGGGGCCAAACCCGGTAAGGCGCACGAGCCGCTCAGCGAAGGCGACCGCCTGCGGCGTCGTGAAGTAGTTGCTGACGTGCACGAGGCGCGCCGCCTGCGCCGCAACAGCCTCGACGAGAACGGGATGAGCATGACCGAGCGCGTTGACGGCGATTCCGGCGAGAAAGTCCAAGTACTCCTTGCCGTCGACATCCCAGACGAGTGCGCCCTGCCCGTGGTCGAGCACCGCCATCGGCGCGGGCGCCGAGCGCATCGCGACGCGCGCGAACCGCTCACGCACGGCATCCGTCTGCTTGCCCGTGATCACGCGCCACCCTCGATACTGGTCGAACCGATAACGGTCGAACCGATAACGGTCGAACCGATAACGGTCGAACCGATACCGCTAGAGCCAGTGGCCGTCACTTCGGTGCCGATGCCCTCTTGCGTGAAAATCTCGAGCAAAATCGAATGCGGGATGCGGCCGTCAATGATCGCGGCCTTGCCCACGCCGCCGTCAACCGCCTCGAGGCACGCTGCCATCTTGGGAATCATGCCCGACTCGAGGCTCGGCAGAAGTCCCCGCAGCTCAGCGGCATCGATGCTCGAAACGAGCGAACTGGTATCGGGCCAGTCGCGATAGAGCCCGGCAACGTCGGTGAGAATGACGAGCTTTTCGGCGGCGAGAGCCGCGGCGCTGACGTTGAGGCTCTGGCCGGGAACGTCACCGTCGGGCGCGATCGACGACACAACGGGGATGCGCCCCGCGTCGAGCTGCGCGAGTACAGCGGCGGGGTCAACCCCCACGACATCACCGACGAGCCCGAGGTCGACCTCGACCCCGTCGATCACCACGCCACGGCGGCGCCCTCGAAACAGCCCCGGGTCTTCTCCCGAGATCGCGGCGGAGACCGGCCCGTGCTCGTTGATCAGGCTCACAAGCGAGCGGCTGATCTGGCCGGTGAGCACCATGCGCACAACCTCCATGGCTTCGGGGCTCGTGACACGGTACCCGCCGCGAAACTCACTCTCTATGCCGAACTTGTCGAGCATGGCCGAGATCTGTGGGCCGCCGCCGTGCACGATCACAGGGCGTAAGCCGACCGTGCGCAGGTACACCATGTCTTGAGCGAAGGCGCGCTGCAGTTCGTCGCTGACCATCGCATTGCCGCCGAATTTGATGACCACAATGCGATCACGAAACCGCTGAAGCCACGGAAGCGACTCGATCAGGGTCGCGGCCTTGATCGCCGCTTGGGCGTGATCGTCGGCCACGGTCGCGGGGTCTCTTAGTTCACTCATCGACGCCTCAACTCGCGTACGCGCTGTTCTCGTGCACGTAGTCGTGCGTGAGGTCGTTGGTGTAGATCGTGGCCTGCTCACTACCCGCGTGGAGTTCGATGTGCACAGCGATAGCGCGGTCTCTCAGATCGACCTCATCGCGCGAGCGGTCGGGCGCCCCGGCGTGACACAAGCGCACGTTGTTGAATGAGACATCGACCGCATACGGGTCGAACCCCGCCTTCGTCGTTCCGATCGCCGCCAACACACGGCCCCAGTTGGGGTCGTTGCCGAACATCGCTGCCTTGAACAGATTGCTGCGGGCAACGGAACGGGCAACCTCGACGGCATCGGCTTCTGTGACCGCACCCGTGACCTCAATGCGGATGTCGTGGCTCGCGCCCTCGGCATCGGCCTGCAACTGCAGCGCGAGCGACATGCAGGCATCGACCAACAGCTGGGCGAACGCGTCACGGTCGGGGGCGACACCGGATGCTCCGCTCGCCATGAGCGTGACTTGGTCGTTCGTCGACATGCAGCCGTCGGAGTCGAGGCGGTCAAAGTCACGCTCATGGCGATGCGTAGCGCGCGGTCAAGCTCGGCGGCGGGCAGGTCAGCATCGGTGGTGAGCACAGCGAGCATGGTCGCGAGACCGGGAGCGAGCATCCCGGCGCCCTTTGCCATGCCGCCGATCGTGTAGCCGGGGCCCTCGACGACGACCGTCTTCGGCACCGAGTCGGTGGTCATGATGGCGCGGGCCGCGTCGTCGCCGTGCGGGCCGAGTGCGCCCGCGGCTGCTGCCACCCCCGAGAGCAGCGCAGATCGGTCGAGTTGCTCGCCAATGAGCCCGGTCGAGCAGACCAGCACGTCGCCCGCCGATACGTCCAGTTGCTCGGCGACCGCCTCGGCCGTCGCGTGGGTGGTCTGAAACCCTTGGGCCCCCGTGAAGCAATTGGCTCCGCCCGAGTTGAGCACGATCGCGGCAACCTCACCGTCGGCGATGACCTGCCGCGACCAGATGATGGGGTTGGCCTGGGCACGGTTGCTCGTGAATACCGCTGCGGCTGCGCGCCTCGGGCCACGATTCACGACGAGAGCAAGGTCGAGGGCGCCCGACGACTTGAGCCCGGCGGCAACGCCTGCGGCTTCGAACCCGGCCGGGGTCGTGACGCTCACGGGGCGACTCCGTTTACTGGCAGGCCGAGCGTTTCGGGTAGGTCGAGTGCCAGATTGAGCGATTGCAGGGCCGCGCCCGCTGTGCCTTTGACGAGGTTGTCGAGCGCGACCACCATGACGAGACGCTGCGCGTCGTCGTCGACAGCGAGCCCGATCACGGCCGTATTGGCGCCGATAGTCGAGGCGCTGGCCGGAAACTGGCCTGCGGGTAGCACGTGCACGAAGGGCTCGGCAGCGTACGCGGACTCCCAGGCTTCGCGCACCCTCGCGGTATCCGCCCCCGGGTTAAGCCGAGCCGTGACGGTGGCGAGGATTCCGCGAGCCATCGGCACGAGCACCGGCGTAAAGGAGATCGTCGGGTCGGCTGCACCGGCCAGTCGAAGGTTCTGCAGAATCTCGGGAATATGCCGGTGCACTCCCCCGACTGCGTAGGCAACTGCAGAACCGAGAAGCTCGCTGGCGAGCAGGTCGGTGCGCAAGGTGCGGCCAGCCCCGCTGGCGCCCACGGCGAGCACGGCGGTTACGTCATGACCCTCGATCACACCGCTCTGGATGCCCGGCGCAACACCGAGCGAGACGGCAGTCACGTTGCACCCCGGCACCGCGATGCGCCGCGCGCCTCTGAGCTTCTCGCGCTGACGGGTACCGTCGGCGTGCAGCAGCTCGGGTAGCCCGTAGGCCCACGCGCCGTAGTAGTCGCCCCCGTAGTAGCGCCCCCAGTCGCTCTCACTCGTCAGTCGGTGATCTGCGCCGCAGTCGAGCACGAGCGTGTCGGGTGACAACTGTGCTGCGATGGCCCCCGAGGCGCCGTGCGGCAGTGCAAGAACCACGACGTCATGACCAGCCAGGCGCTCGGCCGTAGTCTCAACGAACTCGAGCGCAGCCAGCGAGCGCAGGTGCGGATGCACCTCGATGAGCGACTCTCCAGCCTTACTGTGCGCCGTCACCGAGCGCACCTCAAGCTCGGGGTGCCCGGCCATCAGGCGGAGCACCTCACCACCGGCGTACCCGCTCGCTCCGGCGACCGCAACGGAATAGGTCATGCCCTTAACTCTTCCAGACAATACGATGACCTTCTACACGGGCGCACCGCCCGGCGATTCGCAATCAAGGAGCAGTCATGGACGACCTCAGCGGCCTCATCAACCTCATCCCCATTGGCGACATTGCCAAGAAGCTCGGCATCGACGAGAGCGTCGCCAAAGCGGCGATCGCTGTTGCCGTGCCCGCGATCGTGGGCGGACTCGCCGCGAACGCGAAAGACGACGGCGGTGCAAAGTCGCTCGAGAAGGCCCTGGGTAAGCACGCGGGTAAGACTCCGAGCACACTCGCCGATATCGACGAGGCCGACGGCGAGAGGATCGTGTCGAACGTGTTCGGCGCGAAGAAGAACGAAGTAGCACACGCGGCGGGAGCCCAGGTCGACGCGAAAGGCGGCGGGCTCGACATCGGCGCCATCGTCGCTCAAGTACTGCCGATCGTTGCCCCGATCGTGTTGGCCTTCGTCGCCAACCAGTTCTTGGGTAGCAAGACACAGGCCGCGCCCCAAGCCGCACCCGAGCCCGCGAAGGCTCCCGCCTCGAGCGGCAACCCGCTCGGCGACATGCTGGGCGGACTCATTTCGAGCCCACAAGGTCAAGAACTCATCGCGGGCGCTTTGGGCGGCCTGCTCGGCGGCGGCCGCAAGTAACCCTCCGCTGTGTTGCCGGGCCCGGGCGGCACCCTGTGCGGTGCCGCCGGGGCTCGCCCTCAGGCCCGGAGCGTGGCGCCCCATCGCTCGCCAGCGAGCGCGAGGCCTGCAAGCTTCGCCTCGGTCGCCTCGGCGGCCGTCAGCGTGCGATCCGGCGCGCGAAACCGCAACGCGAGCGTCACCGACTTGGTGCCGGGCTCAAGCCCGGCACCCCGATAGTCGTCAACGAGCACGGCCGATTCGAGTAAGGCGCCGGAACCCTCGATAACCGCATCGCGAACCGCACCCGCGGGCACGGACTCGGGCACCACAACCGAGAGGTCTTGAGTCGCGGCGGGGAACGCGATGATTGCGCCCGCCTCGACTTGGCTCGAGCCCAGAGCGATGAGCATGTCAAGGTCGAGTTGCAGTACGCCGACTCGGCGCGGCAGGTCACGTTCGAGCGCGACGGCAGGTAGTAGCTCACCAGCGACTCCCACCTGCTCGCTGCCGACCCATAGCCCCGCGGTGCGACCGGGGTGCAGTGCGGGGTGCGATCCGGTCTCGACGCGCAGCGCGCATCCGGCAACGGCGACGACTGCGTGCGCCGCATCGAGAGCGTCAGAGATGCCGGCGGGCTCAGCCGTCTGCCCAATGCCGCGCAGGCGCCGATCGCCCACGAAGAGGGCGGCGAGGTGCCAGGGCTGGTTCGGGATGCTGCGCTCGAGCTCGTTGAGCACGGCCCCTTGCGGCCTTTGCGCCGCGGTCGGGACCTCCGCAACGCCATACGTCACTCCAGCCTCCGGCAGGAACACGACGCCGATCTCGAAGATCGCGAGGTCGGTCAGGCCGCGCGCACTATTGCGGTGCGCGACGCCCATCAGACCCGGGATGAGGCTTCGGCGCAGTCGACCCCTGTCGCTGTCGAAAGGGTTGGCCAGTGCCACGCTCGGCGCGTCGCCATCGGTCAGCGCCACATCGGCTGCCGACACGAAGGGGTAGGCGAGCACCTCGGTGAGGCCGGCCGCGGCAAGGGCGTTGGCCGTGGCGCGCCGCACCCGCTGCGAGCGCGTGAGTCCTCGGCCGGGCGGCGCCACCGGCAGTTCAGCAGGGATGCGGTCGTACCCGACGATGCGAGCGACCTCTTCCGCGAGCGATGGCGCGTCGACGAGGTCGGGGCGCCACGACGGTGGAGTGACCTGCCAGCCGTCGGTTTGTACCGTGAGCGAGCATCCGATGGCCGCCAGCGAGTCGGTGATCTCGTCGAGCGAGAAGTCGACGCCGACGAGACCGTCGACAAAGCCCTCTGCGAGATGAATCGGCTCAGGGTTACGCGCGTCGACCCAGAGTGAGCCCAGGGTGTCGGCGCTTCCGCCGGCGAGCTCAACAAGTAGATCGACCACTCGCTGTGCCGCTGGCTCGGCGACGAGCGGATCCACACCGCGCGCGAACCGGCGCGAGGCCTCGCTCGGAAGCTTGTGCCGACGGGCGGTACGGGCGATCGATACGGCCTCGAAGTTTGCCGCCTCGATGAGCACGTCAACGGTTGAGTCACCAATCTCGGTACTCGCGCCACCCATGACGCCTGCGAGTCCGATGGGGCCCGACTCGTCGGTGATGAGCAGGTCTTCCACATTCAGGGTACGTACCTGGTCGTCGAGTGTGACGAGGGACTCGCCCGCGACCGCTCGGCGAACCGTGATGCCGCCGGTGAGAGCGGCAAGGTCATAGGCGTGAATGGGCTGACCGAGCTCGAGCATGACGTAGTTGGTGATGTCGACCACCAGCGAGATGCAGCGGATACCGGCGAGTTCGAGGCGCGAAACCATCCAGGCGGGTGTGGCTCGCGATTGATCAATGCCGCGCACGACGCGCGTGACGAACACGTCGCAGCCGCGGCGGCCACGGATGGGCACGCGATCATCGACCGCGACCGTGAACCCGTCACCGCGCGCGGGCACGACCGCGGCCGCGGGATCACGGAACGGGGCGCCGGTCGAGTGCGAATACTCGCGGGCGATGCCGCGAATCGAGAGCGCATAGCCGCGGTCGGGTGTGACGTTGACTTCAACGGCCAGATCATCGAGCCCGAGCAGAGCAATCGCGTCGGTGCCGACATCTGGATCGAGCCCGAGTGTGGCAAGACGCAGAATGCCGTCGTGCTCGTCGCCGAGCCCGAGCTCACGCGCACTCGCGATCATGCCGTCCGAGACATGGCCGTACGTCTTTCGCGCCGCGATCGGGAACGGCCCGGGCAGCACGGCACCGGGCAGCGTCACCACGACCTTGTCGCCAACGTGGAAGTTGCCGGCTCCGCACACGATTCCGCGAACCTCACCGGGAGCCGTGAGCACGTGGCACCAGCGGATGGTCTTGCCATTCGCCTGCGGTTCTTCGTCGAACTCGATCACCTGCCCGACGACAATTGGGCCCGTCAATGCGACGCCGTGGATCGCCTCTTCTTCGAGACCCACCTTGACAAGCGCGGCATGTAACGCCTCGGCGTCAGCCATGGCGTCGCCTGTGGCGGGCAGGTCGACGTGCTCACGCAGCCACGAGAGGGGAACGCGCATCAGACCACCATCCCGAACTGCTGCGAGAAGCGAACATCACCCTCGACCATGTCGCGCATGTCGCTCACCCCGTTGCGGAACATCAGGGTGCGCTCGATCCCCATGCCGAAGGCGAAGCCCTGGTACACCTCGGGATCGATGCCGGCCGCCCTCAGCACATTGGGGTTGACCATGCCGCATCCGCCCCATTCGATCCACCGCGGCCCCTCTGTGAAAGTGGGGTGCCACACGTCGAGCTCGGCGCTCGGTTCGGTGAACGGAAAGTAGTTCGGGCGCAGGCGAATACGCGCACCCTCGCCAATGACGGCGCGAGCGAGGTGTTCAAGGGTGCCGCGCAAGTGCGCCATCGTCAGGCCCTTGTCGATGGCAATGCCTTCGAGCTGGTGAAACACTGGAGTGTGCGTTGCGTCGAGCTCGTCTTTGCGAAACACCCGGCCGGGCGACACGACATAGATCGGTACCCCGCGATCGAGCAACGAGCGCACCTGTACGGGGCTCGTCTGCGTGCGCAACAGCAGGTGGCGGTCTTCGGGCTCAACAAAGAACGTGTCTTGCGTGCCGCGGGCCGGGTGGTCGGCGTCCATGTTGAGTGCGTCGAAGTTGAACCACTCGTTCTCAAGCTCGGGGCCTTCGGCGACCTCCCACCCCATGGCGATGAAGATGTCGCTCATCTGCTCCATGAGAGTGGTCAGTGGATGCCGTGCTCCGGTAAGCCCGCGAGGCGCGATCGCGGTGACGTCGATCGCCTCGAGTGCGAGTCGCTGATGCTCTTCAGCGACGGCCAGCTCGGCTTCGCGCGCTGCGACAGCGTGACCCACGCGGGCGCGTGCCTTCCCGACGAGCTTGCCCGCTGCGGCCTTCTGGTCAGCGGGCACGTCGCGAAGTAGCGCATTGAGGCCCGCGAGAGGCGAGGTGTCGCCAGCATGCGCCGACTTGGCAAGCTTCAGCGCGCTCGTATCGGCGGCGGCGGCGATCGCCGCGAGGGCCGCCTCGACGGCAGTCTCGACGGCGGACTCGGTGATTTCGGGGCTAGGCGACACGAGACCCGAGTTTAGTGCGGGCCGCGGGCCGCGCTCGCCCGCTGGGCGAACGCGCTCTCGTAGAGACACACCGCGGCCGCCGTGGCGAGATTGAGTGATTCGGCGTGACCGTAAATCGGCACAATCACCGAACGATCTGCATGCGCTAATTGCTCATCGGTGAGTCCACGGGCCTCGTTGCCGAATAGCCACGCGGTCGGGCCGTCGAGGTAACCATCGGAACGCACGTCAAGCAGATCGTCACCCGAAACGTCGGCGGCGAGGATGCGCACGCCCACGCCGCGCAACCGTTCAAGGGTCGGCACGAGAGGCGCCCCCACCACCACTGGCAAGTGAAACAAGGAGCCCGTCGTGGCTCGCACGACCTTCGGATTGTAGACATCGACGCTCAAGCCGGTCAAGATGACGGCGTCGGCACCGGCAGCATCGGCGACACGAATGATCGTGCCCGCGTTGCCCGGATCGCGCACCTCTTCGAGCACGGCAACGAGCCGAGGTCGGAGGCCAAGCAGTTCATCAAGCGCCATGGGGAACTGTCGACACACCGCGACGATGCCCTGAGGGGTAACAGTGTCGGCGATGGTCTCGAGAACAGCATCCGTCACCTTCTCAATGCGCAGATCGGCGGCCGTAGCCGCCCGCACGATCGCCGGATGCCGGTCGAGAGCGACGGCCGTGGCGAAGACTTCGGTGACGAGTTCGGGGCGGTAGTGCAAAGCTTCGGCGACCGCCTGCGGGCCTTCGATCAGGAACAAGCCCGTCTCGACGCGCTGGTTCTTCTTTGCGAGCTTCGCCGCCGCGCGCACACGGGGCGAGCGCGGGTTGTCGATCACGCTTTCCATGGTAGCGAGGTACTGCTTAACACCTGGTGAACGCCGAAACGGCGCGCCCTGTGTGGGGCGCGCCGTTGCGAACTCAGTGCTGTTCTCGAAACTCGTGCTGGTGCCGCAGTGGGTGCCGACGGCTCAAGCCGCGGCGGCCTTGGGGGCCGACGTGTCGGCCGGAAGGGCCTCTTTCGCAACCTTCGACAGAGCCGTGAATGCTGCCGGCTCGTTGACGGCGAGCTCGGCCAGCATGCGGCGATCGACCTCGACCCCGGCCAGACCCAGGCCCTGGATCAGACGGTTGTAGGTGATGCCGTTCTGCCGGGCAGCGGCGTTGATGCGCTGGATCCAGAGGCGGCGAAACTCGCCCTTCTTCGCACGACGGTCGCGGTACGCGTAGACGAGAGAGTGAGTGACCTGCTCCTTCGCCTTGCGGTAGAGACGCGACCGCTGACCGCGGTAGCCCTCGGCACGCTCGAGGATGACCCGACGCTTCTTGTGGGCGTTGACAGCCCGCTTGACTCTTGCCATTTCTTCAGTCCTTCAGTTCGTCCGGGGGTCTTACTTCTGCTTCTTGCCGATGAGCTTCTTGATCGTCTTCGCGTCTTGCGGAGCGAGAACGACCTCGCGGTTCAGGCGACGAGTGGTCTCACTCGACTTCTTCTCCAGGTTGTGGCGCATGCCAGCGCCCTGCTTCATGACCTTGCCGGAGCCGGTCAGCTTGAAGCGCTTCTTCGCACCGGAGTGCGTCTTCTGCTTAGGCATTCTTTCCTCGTTTCTCTTAGGTTGGATGCGCGACGCGGGTTAGGCGGACGCGGGGGTCTCGGGCTCAGCGGCGGCTTTGGCTGCCGCAGGCTTCGCGGCAGTTTTGGTCGCGGCGGGCTTGGTGGTGGCAGGCTTCGCGGCCGCGGGCTTGGTCGCGGCGGGCTTGGCAGCGGCAGGCTTGGCAGCTGCGGGCTTGGCAGCTGCAGGCTTCGTAGCAACAGGCTTCGTAGCAACAGGCTTCGTAGCAACAGGCTTGGTAGCTGGCTTTGCAGTCGCGGGCTTCGCCGCAGCGGGCTCTACAGTCTCCGGCTTCGCTGCAGCGGGCTCTACAGTCTCCGGCTTCGCTGCAGCGGGCGCCTCCGGTGCGACAGTCTCGGCCGCAGGACGCTCGGCCGCAGGACGCTCGGCGACAGGCGTCGCCTTCGGAGCCGCGTCGCTCTCTTTGCGCGCCGCCTTCGAGGCCGCGCGCTGAGCGAGCTGCTCAGCCTTCGCGTCGGCCTTGTTGCGCAGCGGGCCGATGATCATGACCATGTTGCGGCCGTCGATCATGGGCGTTGACTCAACGATGCCAAACTCGGCAACGTCTTCAGCGAAGCGCTGAAGCAAGCGCACACCCTGCTCGGGGCGCGACTGCTCGCGGCCACGGAAAAGGATCATGGCCTTGACCTTGTCTCCGGCCCCCAAGAACCCCTCAGCGCGCTTGCGCTTGGTCTCGTAGTCGTGCTTGTCGATCTTCAGGCGAAAGCGCACCTCTTTGAGAATGGTGTTTGCCTGGTTGCGACGGGCCTCTTTGGCCTTTTGCGCCGCCTCGTACTTGAACTTGCCGTAGTCCATAATCTTGACCACGGGCGGCTTCGAGTTCGGCGCGACCTCGACGAGATCGAGGTCGGCCTCCTGCGCTAGGCGCAGGGCAACCTCGATCTTGACGACTCCAACCTGCTCTCCAGCGGGCCCCACAAGGCGGACCTCGGAGACGCGGATACGGTCGTTCGTTCTCGGTTCGCTGATGCGATTCTCCTCTGTTGTGATCCGATCGGATCAATGGCGATTCCGTCGAAAGAGGAGTGAATCTTCCCTGGCACATAGCCAGCACCACCCACGGGCATCGGGCGGCCGTGAAGCCGTCGATCGGGGTGATTCGACCCGGTAACCTAGTAGTCGGTCAAGCGCGGGTGGGAGGATTCTCCACTTTCGTACCAGGGATCTGGCCCCGGAACCCCGTAACTCTAGCAGGATCTGCGTGCGCGTGGCATGTCGAGCGACGACTGTCGAGCCGTCACCCCCATTGAGAGGCCCCCATGAGCGAGTCCCCCACTAACAGCGACCGGACCGGCAGCGACCCGTCGCGCGACATCGCCGACGTGCCCGCTATCGAGATCATCAACACGGTGGCCGTGCACCTGCTGAGCGCCGCGGCCGTGAAGTGTGGACTGTCAGAGCACGGCGACCGTGTTGATGATCTC